>CAZEYA010000055.1:0-13551 GCA_964516515.1 uncultured Kineosporiaceae bacterium
ACGAAACTAGGGGTATGGCCCTCGACATTGATGCCTATGCCCGGACCACCGCCCCCCTCCGCTGGGACGACCTCGACCTCGACGCCTTCCGTGACCGCCCGCTGTCACCGGACGCGCTGCGCTGCATCCGCTACATGAGTGACGTCGAGACCCACACCGTGTGCTATCTGCGTGACTTGCTGGTCACACCGTCGCACGCCGACCCCGAGGTCACGGTCTTCATGACCATGTGGAACTTCGAGGAGCACTTCCACGGCGTCGCGCTGGACGCCGTACTCGACGCGCACGGCATCCCCACCGGCCCGGATCACACCCGGGCGCTGCGCAAGGGCCTTGGGATCAAGGACCGGGTGGAGCCGATCAAGCAGTCGATCGTCGCCAACCTCATCGGCACCGACTTCATCGCCACCCACATGACGTGGGGGACCATCAACGAGTGGAGCGCCCACGCGGCCTACACCCGGATGGCGCAGAAGGAGGACCACCCGGTCCTGACGGAACTGCTCTCGCGCATCGCCAAGCAGGAGACGCGGCACATCGCGTTCTACAACTCCCAGGCCCGGTTGCGGCTGGCGGCCAGCCGCAAGGCGCGCGCCATCACCAAGTACTCCCTCACCAACGTGTGGACCATCGTGGGCGGCACGATCATGCCCAAGCCCGAGATCCACCACATGCTCAACTACCTCTTCGGTGGCGGCGAGGGCATCGAGATGGTGCGCAAGGTCGACGCCAAGGTCGACACCCTGCCCGGCATGGCGGGCCTGCACCTCGTCGAGGGCCAGCTGCGCAAGTACGGTGTGGCGATCGGCTGAAGCTCACGTGCCGACAACACCCCAGAACCCGGTGTGGACCTGGTCGAGGACGTGATCCGGTACGCGGCCCACATGCTCTCGTAGGTCGCTCTTGTCGATCGTTGCGACAGCAGTCACATTCACCACCGAGTCTCTCGGCAGGCCGATGAGGCCGGCGGGGAGAAAGACGTTGCCCTGGAACCGCGCCAGCTCGGTGTTGCCAGAGATCGTGAGGACGACTGTCGTCGCAATTCGGCTGGCGTTGTAGCGATCGTGTTGCAGCACCAAGACGGGCCGCACTTCGGCTGGTGCGCTGCCTCTCGGTGGCCCCAGGTCGGCCCAGAAGACGTCCCCCTGCATGATCACCATTCGGATCGTGACAGGGTGCGTCTGCCGGCCTCGGCAGCCCACCTGGTCGACTCGTCGGCGTTGAGTGCGTCCACAGCAGCGTTGATCTGTTCGGTCACCCGGCCGTCATCGAGCTTGGACAAGTACCTCTCCACTGCCCGCGTGAATAGTTCTGACCTGCTGATACCCATCTGCTTGGCCTGCTGGGTGGCTCGCTCGAACGTGCTGTCCGGGACTGAGATCGCCGTCTTCATGTCAAAAGTATAACCTGGTACTACCTGGAGCGCCTAGACGTGCGAACGAGCGGGGATGCACACCCCGGTTCGCCCGCGTCCCAAGCCGATGTGGGTAGACTCCGCACCTAGCCGCGACTGGCGTTCAAGGGGGGAACCCCTGGGAAGCGGTGAGGTTTGGTCCACGGGTCGTACGCCTGGGTCCGGGACTCGGTACCTGAGACATCCGAGCCCCGCCCGACCGCGCACGACCAGGCCGCACCGCCGAGGAGAGCCACATGACGATCATCGACCAGCCCCTGCTCCCGCCCGCCGTCACCGGGCTGCCGCGCGACATCGGCAACGCGCCACTCGGCGACGTCGACCCGGACATCGCCGCCATCCTCGACGCCGAACTCGGCCGGCAACGCGACACGCTGGAGATGATCGCCAGCGAGAACTTCGCGCCGCTGTCGGTCCTGCAGGCCCAGGGCAGCGTCGCCAACAACAAGTACGCCGAGGGCTACCCCGGCAAGCGCTACTACGGCGGCTGCGAACAGGTCGACCTCATCGAGAACCTGGCCCGCGAGCGCGCCAAGCTGCTGTTCGGCGCCGAGCACGCCAACGTCCAGCCCAACGCCGGCGCCGGCGCCAACGCCGCGGTGATGCAGAAGCTGCTGATCCCCGGCGACACCATCCTCGGCCTGGAACTGGCCCACGGGGGGCACCTCACCCACGGCATGCGACTGAACTTCTCCGGAATGCTCTACGACGCGGCCACCTATGGCGTCAGCGAGCGCGACCACCGCATCGACATGGACGCCGTCCGCGACATCGCGCTGCTGCGCCGACCGCGGATGATCATCGCGGGCTGGTCGGCTTATCCCCGCTTCCTCGACTTCGCGGCCTTCCGCTCCATCGCCGACGAGGTGGGCGCCTACCTCCTGGTCGACATGGCCCACTTCGCCGGCCTGGTCGCCGCCGGCCTGCACCCCAGCCCGGTGCCCTACGCCGACGTCGTCACCACGACCACCCACAAGACGCTGTCCGGCCCACGCTCGGCGATCATCCTGTGCCGTTCCGACCTGGCCAAGCGCGTCGACTCCGGCGTGTTCCCCGGCCAGCAGGGCGGGCCGCTGATGCACGCCATCGCCGCGAAGGCGGTCGCCCTCAAGATCGCCATGTCCCCGGAGTTCCGCGAGAAGCAGCAGCGCACGCTGCGCGGCGCGCGACTGCTCGCTGACCGGCTGCTGGCCCAGGACGCCCGCGACGCCGGCGTCTCCGTCGTCACCGGCGGCACCGACGTCCACCTCGTGCTCGCCGACCTGCGCAACTCCGTCCTCGACGGCTTGCAGGCCGAGCGCCGCCTGGACGAGGCGGGGATCACGGCCAACCGCAACGCCGTCCCCTTCGACCCCCGGCCGCCGATGGTCACCTCGGGCGTCCGGCTCGGCACCCCGGCCCTGGCCACACGGGGCTTCGGCGACGCCGAGTTCACCGAGGTCGCCGACATCGTCGCTCGCGCGTTCGATCCGTCCACGAGCGTCGTGGAGCTGGCTGCCCGCTCGGCGAGACTGGCCCAGCAGTTCCCGCTGTACTCCTCGATCCCGCCCTTCGCCCGGGCGTGAGCGGCACGATGACGACCGGCCCGACGGCCGGTCGGGTAGCAGAGCGCCCGGATGTCGCCGTCCGGCTGGACGGCAAGGCAGTCGCGGCCGACATCAAGCGGTCACTGACAGAGCGGGTGAGCGCGCTGGTGGCAGCGGGCATCCGACCCGGGCTCGGCACGGTGCTGGTCGGGGACGACCCCGGCAGTCATGCCTACGTCGCCGGCAAGCACCGCGACTGCGCCGAGGTGGGCATCGCGTCGCTGCGCGAGGATCTGCCCAGTGACGCCTCGCCGGAGCAGGTACTGGCGGCGGTCGCGCGGCTCAATGTCGACCCGGCCTGTACGGGGTACATCGTGCAACTGCCGTTGCCGGAGGGTATCGACAGCCAGCGGGTCATCGAGGCCATCGATCCCGCCAAGGACGCTGACGGCCTGCACCCGATCAATCTCGGCCGGCTGGTGCTGCGGGTCAGCGGGGAGATCACGACCCCGCTGCCGTGCACCCCGCGCGGCATCGTGGAACTCCTGCGCCGCTACGACGTCCCGCTACGAGGCGCCGAGGTGGTCGTCATCGGCCGCGGTGTCACCGTGGGCCGGCCACTGGGCCTGCTGCTGACCCGGCGCGGCGTGGACGCCACGGTCACCCTGGTCCACACCGCCACTCGCGACGTCGCCGGGCATGCCCGGCTGGCCGACATCGTGGTGGCCGCGGCCGGTTCGCCCGGCATGATCCAGGCCGACTGGGTGAAGCCCGGCGCCACCGTCCTCGACGTCGGTATCACCCGGGTGGTGGACCGCGCCACCGGCCGCGCGAGGCTGGTGGGCGACGTCGACCCGGGCGTGGCCGCGGTCGCCGGTGCGCTGGCTCCGATGCCCGGCGGGGTGGGACCGATGACGAGGGCGATGCTGCTGACCAACGTCGTGGAGTCCGCCGAGCGCGCGTCGGTCGACCGGCGATAGGTCGGACTCCCTGCGGCCACGCGACCGGTTGCCGCAGACTGCCCCCGTGAGGAGCACCTCAGTCCGTCGCGTCGTGGCGGTGGCGGTGATTCTGCTGCTGACGACGGGGCCCGCTGCCACCGCGGCGGGCACCGGCCAATCCGGCCCTGACCGCGTGGCCTTCGGCATCCAACCGGCGAATGCCCAGGGCACGGTGGACCCGCGCGCGTTCTTCCAGTACGAGCTGTCACCCGCCGCCGAAGTCTTCGACCACGTCGCGGTGGTCAACTACAGTCCGTCGCCCCTCGATCTGGACGTCTATCCCACCGACGCCGGCAGCGACCCGACGACCGGCGCCTTCTCACCCGCCAACCGGGCGGATCCGCCCCGCGCCGTCGGCCGGTGGTTGACCGTAGGCGACGGACCGACGACGCTCACCGTGCCCGCCGCGACGGGTGACGAGCCGGGCACCGTCGTCCTGCCGGTCAGGATCACCGTGCCGGACGACGCCTCACCCGGTGACCACACGGGAGCGATCCTCGTGAGCCTGACAACGCTGGGTGAGAACCCGGACGGGCAGAACGTCCTGCTGGAACAGCGCGTCGCCGTGCGGGTGTACCTGCGGATCACCGGGAACCTGGTCCCCCGATTGACGATCAGCGATCTGCGGACGTCATACCGAGCCGGAACACTGCCGTGGCAGGCCGGGTCGCTGCAGGTGCGGTACCGGGTCGGCAACGCCGGCAACGTCCGCTTCGGGGTCCAGCCGATCATCGGGGTCAGCGGACCTTTCGGGGTGGCCGAGCAGCGCCGGACGTCGGCGCCGCTGGTCGAGTTGGCGCCGGGTGCGGTCGCCGACCTGACCGAAACGATCGACGGCATCATGCCGCTGGGCCCGCTTGACGCCACCGTGCGGCTGGAGGCCCTGGCTTCACCCGGCAGCACCGCCCCCGACCTGTTGCCGGTGACCGCTTCGGCCCAGCAGTGGGCGGTCCCCGTGGCCACGCTCGTGATCGTGGCGATCCTGCTCGTCGTGTGGGGGCTGTTGCTGATCGGTCGCCGGCGTCGTCGCGAGGCGACTCCCGCCTCGTACTCAGGCCGGCCGCGATCTGCAGCACCGCCCAGCGCCATCGGTTAGTGTCGTTCGCTACTGGCCTCCTCGGTGCGGCCATTCGGTGTCGAGGAGGGCGTCGGGCGTGACGTTGTCCAGCGGGGGCCGGCCACCGGGCGTGCTGCCACCCGACCTGTCGCCGGTGTCGCCGCCGGGGCGACGCTGGGGCCGCGGTGTTCTCACCATCCTCATCACTGCCGGACTCTTCGCCGCCGCGTTGTTCGCCATCATGCGCCCCGCCGACGCGGTGCAGCCCAGCGCCCGGGCGATGCCCACCGCGCTGTGGTCGGAGATTCCGCTGCCGGCCTCCACCATCGCCATTCCGATGCCGGAGCCGACTCCGCCTGCCGTCGTCACGTCACCCTTGCCCGGCGGCAGCGCCGCGCCGAGCCAATCAGCGAGCCCACCGACCAGTCCGACCGCCACGACGACCCGCGGGCCGTACCCGCCGCCAGGACTGAACTCCGCACCCACCCCGCTCGGCACCCCGGCCCGCCTGGCCGCCGACGACGCCCGCTACACCTTCACCGACACCCAAGCCGACGGTGTCGCCCCGATCGCCTATGACCCGTGCCGACCCATCCGGTACGTGATGCGACCCGACAACGCCCCGCCCGAGGCCGGTGCGCTGATCCGTAGCGCCTTCGACCGGCTGACCGAGGTGACGGGTCTGCAGTTCATCGACGAGGGCCCGACGGACGAGGCCCCGTCGATCCAGCGATCGGCCTATCAACCCGACCGCTATGGGGATCGGTGGGCCCCGGTTCTCGTGGCCTGGGCCACCGAGTCCGAAGTCGCCGAACTGGCGGGCAATGTCGCCGGCGCCGCCGGCAGCACGTCGGCCAGGACCGGCGATCTGCCCGGGATCTACGTCTCCGGCGGTCTCCTTCTCGACGGGCCGCAGCTCAGTGAGGTCTACGCCAGCCCCGAGACGCGCCCGGCGGTGCGGGCGGTCGTGCTGCACGAGATGGCGCACCTGGTCGGGCTCGGCCATGTCGAGGACCCCAGTCAGCTGATGAACCCGCAGTCCTCGGCCTCGACCACCATCCTGGACTATCAGGCCGGCGACCTCAGCGGCCTGGTGCTGCTCGGCGCGGGGCCGTGCGTGCCGCAGATCTGACCACCCTAGGGTGCAGGCCATGAGCTGGACCGCGAGCGACATCCCCGACCAGACCGGCCGGGTGGCTGTGGTCACCGGCGCCAACTCCGGCGTGGGGTATGAGTCCGCCAAGGCGCTCGCCGCTGCCGGCGCGCACGTCGTCATGGCCGTCCGGGACCCCGACCGGGGCGCCGCCGCCCGCGACGCCATCCAGGCAGCGGTGCCCGGCGCCACGCTGGAGCTCTCGGCGCTGGACCTGGCCTCGCTGGCCTCGGTCCGCGACTTCGCCGCCCGCACCACCGCAGACCACGACCGCCTGGACATCCTGATGAACAACGCCGGGGTGATGGCGACCCCCGAGCAGCGCACCGCGGACGGCTTCGAGCTGCAGCTGGGCACGGCGCTGTTCGGGCACTTCACGCTGACCGCCCGACTCTGGCCGCTGGTCACCGCCACCCCCGGGGCCCGGGTCGTCACCGTCACCAGCTTCGTGCGGCTCAACGCCCCGCACCTCGATCCGGCGGACCCACTGCTGCGCGACTACGACCCGTGGCGGGCCTACGGCCGGAGCAAGCTGGCCACGGCGGTGTTCGGGCTGGAACTGCACCGCCGGCTGCAGGCGCGGCAACGGGTGGGTCGCGGCCCGGCGGTGGCCAGCTTGATCGCCCACCCCGGCTTCTCCAACACCAACCTGCAGGCCAGCACGGCCCTGGCCAACTCCGACTCGACCGCGAGGTCCTCGGCGTGGCTGGTCGGCAAGGTCGGGATGAGTGCGCAGGCGGGCGCACGCTCGCAACTGCGGGCGGCTACCGATCCAAGGGCGACCTCCGGGCAGCTGTACGCCCCGGCGTTCGTCAGTTTCGGCCCGGCCACCGCTCGTCGGATCGACGCCCTCACCGCCCGGCGCTCCGCCGGGGCGGTGCTGTGGCAGCTGTCGCAGCAGCAGAGCGGCGAGACCTTCGAGGTCTGAGCCCGGCGCCTGTCCGTGGCGCCTGGCCCGGCGGGCGGCTCAGGTCTCGACGAGAGCGATCGCCCACTGCGCCTCGTGCTGCGCCCCCGGCGCCAGCTCGACGAGGTCGACGCCGGAGTTGTACGCGTTCGGCGGGCACGACATGGGTTCGATGGCCAGCGCCTTGCGGTGCACCGGGCTTCCGGGACGGTCGGTGGAGAAGACCTGCAGCCATGTGGCCCACGGGCCCCAGGACACCTCCGCCGCCAGCCCCGGAACGTCCGGTGCCGTGGCGGAGATGCGGGCCCAGCTCCAGCCGTCGGAGTCGCGCGCGAGGTCGGTGAAGCAGTGGTCGATCTCCGTCGGCCCCACGACCGCTCCCTCGCGGAAGTCCAGGGCGGTTCCGGTGACGTCGATCGGGCCGGTGGGCAGCTTGCGCTCGTCGGAGCCGAGCGCCGTGCCCGCCGGCAGCGACATCGTCCAACGGTCGTTGCGGCCGGCGTCGTCGTGCTCGACCGGGGCCACCAGGTAGGGGTGGGGGCAGCAGCCGTACGGCAGCGTGTCCGCACCGATGTTGGTGGCGACCAGCCGTGCGTCCATGCCGTCGGGCCCCACGGCGTAGTCCACGGTCAGTCCCAGCCGGAACGGCCAGCCCGGCACGTCGGCAACCGATGTGGACAGTCGTACCCGGTACGCTGCCGCCGCCACGATCTGCCACGGCGCCCCGGTGACCAGGCCGTGTAACGCATGCCCGGGCTCCTCCGGTGTCGGCGCCAGCCGGTGGGTGACGTCTCGAAAGCGGTATATGGCGTCGGCGACCCGGTTGGGCCACGGCGCGCACAGCACCCCGGCGTACATCGGTCTCGCCACCTCGTCCGGCCAGTGGGGGATCAGCTCGACCCCGTCGGCCGACAGCGCCCGGACCGCGCCGCCCACGGTGTCGATGCTGGCGCGGTAACCCCCACCGTGCAGCTCGATCTCCTCGCTCATCGCCTCATCCTTCGCGGACCTGCCACACCACGCCGTCAGGAGTATCCCGGACCTCGATGCCGGCCGTGACCAGGTGATCACGAACGAGGTCGGAGGTGGCGAAGTCCTTGCCCTCGCGGGCCCGCCGCCGGATGTCCAACATCGCCAGGACCAGCGGCTCGACAAGTGCGCCGGGCCCCGCCAGCGCCGCGCCCGCCCGGGTGCCCAACTCGACGATCATCGTTCGCAGCCGGGCGTGGGCGTGGTCGGTGTCGTCGCTCTGCAGGGTGTCCGCCGACCACTCGACGATCGCCCGGTCGAGGTCGAGCACCGCCGTCACTGCGCGGTCGATGTCGGCCTCGGTGAGCGCCACGGTGAACGCATCGCCGAGCCGGTCCGCCGCTGCGCGCAACGATGCGGGTGCGGATCCGGTCTGATCGCTCGTCGCCGCCGAGGACACCGGCCCGACGGGCTGCCCGCCACCCGCGCCGGCGGACGGCGGGGCATCGCCGGTGCCGGACAGCAGCGCCGCCAGCTCATCGAAACCGACGACCGCACCGGCCTCGAACTCGTGGGAGGCGCCAGCCCCGCGCACCGTCAGCACGCCGTTGCCCGCCACCCGCGCCTCGCGGGCCTTCGGGTCCAGGACGACGGCGGTGTGCTCGTCGACACCGAGGACGCCGACGCCGGTCGGCAGCTTGGCCTCCATCGCCAGTAGCCGGGGCAGCCCGAGGTAGCAGTACCGGGTGTCGTAGCTGCCGCCCTCGTGGTTGTCGAAGTGCGGGATGACGGCGGCTCGCAGCCCGGTCACCCGGCCCAGCAGGTCAAGTCCGTCCTCCCAGTACAGGTCGTGGCCGGCCTTGTAGATCTCATACACCGGCAGTGCGTGCGTGCCCACGGTGCAGGCCGCTGCCGACCCGACGACCAGCGTGCCGCCGCGCTCGATCACGCCGGTGAGCGCATCGGGCACGGGTGTGCCGTGCCACTGTCGCAGCGCGTAGCTGGGGCTGCCCGGACCGGCGAAGACCCACCGGGCGCGGCCGAGCAGCGCCAGCGTCCGCTCGCGCTCCAGGATCTCTGCGTCAGCGCGCCGCCAGGTCGCCACATCCACCTCGCGGCCCAGGCTGCCGGCGAAGTACGCCCTGGTCTTGGCCACCAGCTCTTCGGCGTTGTCCTGGAAGCCGAACGTGGTGTCGAGCATGGCGGCCGGGGCGCCGGCCAGGTCGGTCTGCTCGAAGATCCGGCGGTGGGTGCGGTTCATCGTGGGGGCGGTCTCGCCCGACCCCATGATTGCTATCAGGCTCATGCGACTCCGGTGGCTCTGGTGACGAGGTCGGCGGCGAACCCTGACAGGTCGGCGGCGACGCGGCGCGGGAACTGGGCGTGCAGGTCATGATCGGCGTCGTCGTAGCGCAGCACCCGGGCATCGGGAAGCCCGCCGACCGCCTCGTCGACCGCCGAAGCGATGGGGGAGGCGGGGCCACCGGCGGGCATCAGCAGGGAAGGCACCGTCACCTCGGGGTACAGCTGCCGGGGGTCGGCGCGGTACAACGATTCCAGGATGCTGCGGTGGTGCTCGCGGGCCAGCCGGTTGACCACCCGGCCCGAATCGTCGACGCGCAGGTTGGCCAGGGTGGCAGCGATGCCGTCCTCGGGCCAGTCCGGGTGCCCCGCCCGCAGTCCGGCGCGGATGCCGTCGAACGTGACGCCGGCCGGGATCACCGGTGGGGCCAGCACCTGCCAGCACTCGTCGAAGGTCGCGAACCGGTGACCCAGCCGGATCCAGCCACCGTCGAGCAGCGCGATGCCGTCGACGGAGCCGGGGTGCCGGGCGGCCAGCGTCAGGACCACGTTCCCGCCCCAGGACTGCCCGGCCGCAACCACAGGCCGTGGCGTGTCGAGCCCGGAATCGAGCACGCGCAGCACCCGGGCCAGGTCCGCGGCGGCAGTCTCGGTGTCGTACCCGGAGGTGGCATCGGGGGATCGGCCGTGACCCCGGGCATCGACGGCCACACTCCGGTAGCCCGCCACCGCCAGCTGCTCGGCCACGCCGTCCCACAGCTGGGCGTTCGACGCCAGGCCGTGGACCAGCAGGAACGTTAGCCGGGCGGGGCCCACCGAGTCGAGGGACCGGGTCGCCAGCGTGATGCCGTCACCCACGTCAACGAACTCCTCTTCGAACATCATCGTCCTAACACACCATCGCGGCGCTCGCCGCCCGGATCAGCCCGGTCACGGCGGCGATCGCCAGGGAGTCGGCGGCCGGGACGACGAATGCGGCCTCGCCGCGCACCCGCGCCGCGACGGCCTCGACCATGAGCTGGTAGGGGTCGACGGGGCCGAAGCTCTCGATACCGGGTCTCAGCTCGCCGGCGGGGTCGGCGATCACCAGGTCACAGGGCGAGTGCCAGGTGGTGAACGGCTTGCCGTCCAGGCGCAGCACTGCCTCGGTGCCGGTGATCGTCGCCGATTCCTCGCGGGCGCCGGCGATCGCCGCCCGGATGTCCACGACCTGCCCGGCAGGCGTGGTCAGCCTCACGTCGGTGCGCAGGTCGACGGGTGCGAGCGGGCTCAGGCCGGCCGAGGACGTCACGCTGACCGACTCCAACGCTAGGGGGCCGGCCCGGTCGCCGAAGCCCGCGATGGCCCAGCGGGCCACGGACAGCGGGTACACACCGACGTCATACAGCGCGCCGCCGCCGCGGTCGGGATCGAGCCGGTAGTTGCCAGCTGACGCACCTGCCAGGTCGGTGTCGTCGAAGCAGAACGCACTGTCGACGCTGACGACTGAGCCCAACTCGCCCGCCGCGACCAGCTGCTCTGCCCGGCGGGTCCGCGGGTGCCAGCGGTACATGAAGGCCTCGACCAGCAATCGGTCGGCCGCTTCGGCGGCGGCGAACGCTTGGGCAGCCGTCGCCTCGTCCAGCGCCAGCGGCTTCTCGCAGAGCACGTGCTTGCCTGCCCGAAGCGCGGCGATCGCCCAGGGCACGTGCGCCTCGTTGGACAGACTGATGTAGGCGACCTCGACCTCGGGGTCCTCGAGGAGTGCCTGGTAGCCGGCGTGGACCCGGCCGGCGGGTGCCAAGGCGGCGGCCCGACCGGCGTCACGCGCGGCGACCGCCTGCAGCACCGCCCCGCTCGCGGCGTGGACGGCGGGCGCCAACGCGCGTCCCGCGATCCAGCCCGCTCCGAGGAAGCCGAACCGGACCGGCTCGGGCGCGGCCCGGTTCAGGACGGCACCACGGGCCGGCCGCCGTCGGCGGCGGACTCGGCGGCGGCCTCCAGCACCGCCATGACGCGGCGACTGGACTCGCCGGTCACCTGCATCGGCAGCCCCAGCAGCAGGGCGTCCGTCAGCTCGCGGTGGAAGGCGTACGGCCCGCCCGCTGGGGTAGCGAGCCGGGTCACCGAGCCCTCGGCGTCGTGCAGGTCCAGCACGGGCGGCGAGTCTGCCGGGGCCAGGACGTCCTCGGCCAGCGTGCCGACGTCGGTGCGGGTCACCACGCGCTCGACCCGCCAGTTGCCGACGATCGCGCCCCTGGTGCCGAGCACGTACCAGCGGGGTTTGCGGGCCGCCGCGAGGTCGGAGTAGACGAACTCCGCCTCCACGCCGTTGTCGAAGAGCACGGTGAGCCGGGAGTGGTCGGCGTTGGTGACGTCGAACCACATCCGCTTGTGCGTCATCGCCGTCACCGCGGTCACGGGAGCGTCGATCAGGTCGAGGATCTGGTCGACGACGTGGGCACCCCAGTCGAAGAACGCCCCGCCGGAGACCCCGGCGTCTGAGTGCCACAGGTTGCACGGGTGCCCATACCCGCCGACGAAGGTCTCGACGTGGAAGACGTCGCCGATCCGGCCACTGCTTACTGCCCGGCGGATGGCCAGGTGATCGGGATCGAAGCGCCGGTTCTGGTAGACCACGGCCAGCAGGTCCCGTTCGGCGGCGCAGGCCAGCACTCGGTCGGCGTCGGCGGTGTGGATGGCGAACGGTTTCTCCACGACGACGTGCTTGCCTGCCGCCAGCGCCCGCAGCGCCCACGCCGCGTGGGTGTCGGGTGCCGTTGAGACCACGATGAGGTCCGTCGCGTCACCATCGACGAGTGCGGCGGCGTCGCTGCCGGAGGTGGCGTCCGGGGCGAACCGTTCGGCCACGGCGAGTCGGGCCGGGTCCTTGTCGCAGACCGCGTTCAGCTGGAGTCCGGCGACGGCGTCGATCGCCCGCGCGTGCTCCAGCCCGATGGCGCCGAACCCGAGCAGTCCCACCCGGATGGGTCGTTGCAGGCTGGGCATTCCCAAGAGCCGTCGCAGCGCCAGCACGAACAGCCGTCGCGCCGCTGGCGAGGACACGGCCTCGGCGGTGGTGCCGAGCGTCCACGCCAGGCATCGGCCCCGGATGGCCGCCACGGGGTGTCGGCCCAGACCCACGGCGGCGTCGAGCAGCACCTCGACGTCGTCGGCCACCTTGTCCACGAGCAGGACTCGATCGCTGACATGGGTGTGCTCACCGAGATGGGCAAGGCCGGCGTGGTCGTGGTCGGCCAGTCGCTCACCGAGGGCCCCGGCGGCGGCGCTGGGCCGGACGCGGACGTCGTGGACGGGGGTCGCGGCGCGGGTGAGCAGGCCCGTGAGTTCGGTGTGGTCACCGATGGCGTCGGTGTGCAGCGTGGGTCCGGCCAGCACGAGAGGGGTCTCCAGCCTCGCCAGTGCCGCCTGGTCGGCGCGTGGCAGCGGGGCGTCCGCCCAGACCACTGTGATCTCACCGGAGGCATCGCCCGGACCGGCCGCGGCGCCGGAGTGACTGCTGAAGCCCGCGCGCTGCAGGTACTCGCGCAGCGCGGTGATCTCCGCATCGAGGGCAGGATCGGAGATGCGCTGTACCCAGCGCAGCCGGCGTCGCGGCTCGAGCAGCGTCATGACAGGAAGGCTAGGGCCCCGCCTGCGAGCGCTGACGCGGGCCTGCGTGACGTCGATGACGACATGGCGTGGGCCTCGTCGTACTACGTCGCCAGGTCGAGTCCGTAGCGGTCATCGACTGAGCACTTTCGGCCGCTGATGCTTCCGCCGGCCACTACTCACGTCGGCGGCCCGGCCGGCCGGGTGTCGCCGAACCGCTGCTCCACGAGGGCGAGGATCGCCTCGACCCGGACGGCATCCTCCTCGACGTCCTCGGCGGTGAGCCGTGGCAGGTCTCGTCCCGGGTACTCCACCTCGTGCCGCCGCCGCCGGATCCGGTCGAGGGGGCGGACGGTCGCCGCGTGGGCCTCGCCCAGCAGGGCGAGTGCGGCGTCGTGCACGACCATGTGACCGCCCTTCATGGTGGGCCTCAGCCCGGCGGACTCCAGCAAACCGACGAGGCTCTTGCGGGCGACACCTTCTGCAGCCGCCCGATCGCGACCATCCGCTCGAGACCATCCGCCGGACCGGCATCGCCGGAAGGGGGCCGCCGCGTCATGTTGTGCCCGCCATTGCGGGTCTGGTGCTCTTGCCGTGGCCGTGGCCGTGGCCGTGGCCGTGGCCGTGGCCG
>CAZEYA010000055.1:13651-19915 GCA_964516515.1 uncultured Kineosporiaceae bacterium
GCCGTGGCCGTGGCCGTGGCCGTGGCCGTGGCCGTGGCCGGTGCTGCTGCTGGGGCCGTCGGTGTCCAGTGGCAGCCGGATGATGGGACGTTCCCGCAGTGAGACGAGGAAGGGGTCGTCCTCGCCGCTGACCTCGTTCCGGCCGCGCCAGGCCGCCGGGCGGATCCGCGTCAGCGACACTGGGCGGCCCAGGCGGGCCTCGGCCTCGCGCGCCGCAGCGGACACAGCCGGAAAGACTCCTTACATGGTGTGTAAACCTTGGCGTGATCGCGTCGGCTGGTCGGCCGCTACGACACTCTTCCTGCAGGAATGGCGGAAGAGGTCACGCGCAGCACACGTGGTGGCGTCCAGCCGTGCCCGACGAAGGCTTCGCTGACTTCCTGCAATAGGTCGGGGGTGACGCGGGGTGGGCACAGCGCGATGGCGGAGCCGCCGAAGCCGCCGCCGGTCATCCGGGCGCCGAGCGCACCGGTGGCCAGCGCCTGGTCCACGACGGCGTCGAGTTCGGGGCAGGAGACCCGGTAGTCATCGCGCAACGAGACGTGCGAGCCGGTCATCAGCGGACCGAGGCCGGCGGGGCGGCCGTCGCCCAGGGCTTCGGCTGCCTGGCTGACGCGTTGGATCTCGGTCACGACATGGCGGACGGCCGCGCGTTCGTCATCATGGCGCAGCCGCCGCAGTGCGTCGGGCAGGTCGGCTGGGTCGAGGTCGCGCAGCACCCGCAGACCCAACCGTCGCGCCGCGGTCATCGACAGTTCGCGCCGTTGCCCGTACTGGCCGTCGACCAGGGTGTGATGGGCCTGGGTGTCGACGATGACGAGTTCCAGGCCGGCCTCGGCCAAGGGGGTGTCCAGCGGGATCTGTCGGGCGGTGAAGTCCCTGCAGTCCAGCAGCATGGCGTGGCCGGCGCGGGCCCGCAGCGACACCGCCTGGTCCAGGCCCCCGGTGTTGGCCCCGGCGATCTCGTTCTCGGCGCGGACGCAGGCGGCCGCCAGCGCGATCCGCCCCGCCTCGTCTGCCGCCGCGGCTCCCCGCAGGCCCAACAGGTCGGCGAGCGCGACCGCTACCGCGCACTCCAGCGCCGCCGAACTCGACAGCCCGGCGCCTAGCGGCACCGCGCCCTCCACCCAGGCGTCGAAACCGCGGATGTCGTGGCCGACCTGGCGCAGCGCCCAGCCGACCCCAGCGACATACCCGGCCCAATCGGGCACCGGGTCCACTCCGACCCGGTCCAGGTGACCGGACCAGACCTGGGGCCGCTGCCCCGACCCGAGCCGGATCACCCCGTCGGTTCGCAGCCGCAGCGCCACGGCGGTCCCGATGGGCAGCGCCACCGGCAGGCACAGGCCCTCGTGGTAGTCGACATGCTCTCCGATGAGGTTGACCCGGCCGGGAGCCCACCACACCCCCGCTGGGTCGGTGCCGTACTCGCGCGTGAACCGGTCGGCGGCGACGGCGGCCTGCTGCTCCCGCTGCGGCACCTCGATCGCGACCATGACCGGGACCGGCGTCACGCGACGACCTCACGCAGCCGGTCGGCGATCCGCTCCGGCGTGGTGTCCGAGATCCACGCTCCCATCGCCGACTCCGACCCGGCCAGGTACTTGAGCTTGTTCGGTGCCCGCAGCACCGAGAACACCTGCAGGTGCAGCCGCGGCAATCGGTCCGGTTCGTCGCGGCCTGCCAGTGGAGCGGCGAACCAGCCGGCGATGTAGGGCAGCGTGACGCCGTCGAAGAACCGGTCGCATGCGCGTAGCAGCTGGGGGTAGGCGACCGCCAACTCGGCCCGCTCCGCCTCGTCCAGCGCGGCCAGGTCCAGCACGTGCCGGTGGGGGACCAGGTGCACCTCGACCGGCCACCGGGCCGCCGCGGGCACGAACGCCGTCCACCGCTGACCGGACCAGACGACGCGCCGCCCGCTGCCGGTCTCGGCCGCCAGGATCGCGCCCAGCAGGTCGGTGCCTCTCGTGTCGTGGTGGGCCGCGGCACTCGTGACGTGCTGCGCGGTGCGCGGCGTGACGTAGGGGTAGGCGTAGATCTGGCCGTGAGGGTGCGACAGGGTGACGCCGATCTCACGGCCGCGGTTCTCGAAGCAGAACACCTGTTGCGCACCGGGCAGCGCGGACAGCTCCCGGGTGCGGTCGGCCCACGCCTCGATGACGGTCCGCACCCGCTCGGTCGGCAGCTGGGCGAAGGAGGCATCGTGGTCGGAGGTGAAGCACACCACCTCGCAGCGCCCGGCAGCGGCCCGCTCCGGCCACAGTCCGATGCCGTCCACGAGGCTGTCCGGTGCCGCGTCGCGTGGGCTGAGCGAGGGGAAGCGGTTCTCGAACACGGCGACGTCGTAGTCGTCGGCGGGGATCTCCGACGGGGCGCCCGGCCGGGTGGGGCACAGCGGGCAGGCGTCCTTCGGTGGCAGGAACGTGCGCTCGTTGCGGTGGCTGGCCATCGGGATCCACTCCCCGGTCAGCGGGTCGCGCCGCATCCGCGAGCCGCCACGGGCGGGTTCCAGGGGACGGGTGTCGGCACCGGCGCGGGCGGCGCCCGACACCCACGGCTCGCTGTCGTCGAAGTAGAACAGGTCGCGGCCGTCCGCCAACGCGATGGCGTGCCTGCGGAACCGGTGACCGATCACGTCGCCGACACCCCGACCGGGCCCACCGCCTGCTCGACCGCGGCTTCCAGCCGGGGCGCGATGACCAGCCGGCCGACCAATGTCGCCATCGCCGCGCGCTCCTCCTCTCCCAGCTGGTCATCGGTGACGAAGACGTCCACTTCGTCCAGCCGGATGATCGTGGTGAGCCCGACCAAGCCGTACTTGCTGTGGTCGGCCACCACGACGGTCTGCGCGGCGGCGCCGATCAGCGCCTTGTTGGTCGAGGCCTCGACCATGTTGGGTGACGTGCACCCCGTCCGCGGGCTGAAGCCGTGGACGCCGAGGAACAGCAGGTCCACGTGCAGGTCCCGCAGCGCGGCCACCGCGATCGGGCCGACCAGGGCATCCGAGGGGGTCCGGGTGCCGCCGGTGAGGTAAACCGTGCGGTCCCGCCGCTGCGGATCGTGCAGTTCCTCGGCCACGGCGAGGGAGTTGGTGACCACGGTGAGGTCGGGCAGGTCCCGCAGCTCCCGAGCGACCTCCAGCGTCGTCGTCCCCCCGGACAGCGCCACCGACGACCCGGGTGCCACGAGGGCGGCGGCCACCCGGGCGATGCTCAGCTTCTCCTCGCGGTTGGCGCCCGCCTTGGTGATGAACTGCGGTTCGTGGCTGGAGTGCGGGGCACCGGCCAGGGTGGCGCCGCCGTGCACCCGGATCACCAGGCCGCGGTCGGCCAGCGCCGAGATGTCGCGGCGCACGGTCATGTCCGAGACCCCGAGCTGGTCGACGATCTGGCTGACCCGGACGCCGCCGGTGCGCCGGATCGCTTCCAGGATCTCCTCTTGCCGCTGCCGGGCGAGCACGGTCACGCCCGTCGCACGACCGCCACCGCGCCGGGTGCGAGCCGCAGCACGCCACTCGTGCTGGTGGTGCCAGTCACGAGGTCGGTGCCGTCCACCGCGATATCGCAGCCCACGCCGGTGTGGTCGATGACGATGAGGTACTCGCGGCCGTCCGGGTGGCGCCGCGTCACGGCCTCGGTGCCGCCAGGCAGGCCGGCGAGGACCGGGTTCACCTCGGCATCGGTGAGCACCCGGGCCAGAACCGCGTCGACGGCGTCGGGTCCCAGGCGCGTGGCCACGTACCAGGCGGTGCCGCGGCGGGTCAGCGCGGGTGACCCGGCGGCTGGGCCGTCGGAGAACTCCGCAAGCACCTCGGTGCCCGGTGCCGCCCGGCCACGTTCGGTCCACACCGTGGCGGCGATCCCGTCGAGTGCTTCCCAGTGCGGCGCTGCCAGGGTGACCGTGGCGCCGTCGAGCAGCGGCGAGAACTCCTCGACCCGGATGCCCAGCAGGTCACGCAGCGCGCCGGGGTAGCCGCCGAGCACGATGTGGTCCCGCTCGTCGACGATCCCGGAGAAGTACGTGACGAGCACCTGGGTGCCGGCCTGCGCCGCCACGCCGAGGGCGGCCACAGCCTCCTCGGACATCACGTGCAGGCTGGGCACGATCACCGCGCTGTAGCCGGCAAGCTCGGCGCCGGCGGCCACGATGTCGGTGGTGACGCCCGCCCGGCGCAGTCCGGCATACCACGCCAGCACCTCATCGGCGTATCGGTGCAGCGTCGAGGGCTTCGAGGGGGCGTCGGTGGCCCACATGGACGGCCAGTCCCAGATCAGGGCGACGTCGGCGACCACCCGGCTGCCCGCGATCTCGCTGATCGCCCGCAAGGAGTCGCCGAGGTCCACGACCTCTCGCCAGACCCGGCTGTCCCGCCCGGCGTGCGGCACCAGGGCCGAGTGGTACTTCTCGGCGCCGGCGTGGCTGGCCCGCCACTGGAAGTACCCGACGGCGTCGGCGCCGCGGGCGACGTGGGCCAGGCTGTCGCGGGCCAGTTGCCCGGGCGCCTTGGCGAGGTTGACGGTCTGCCAGTTGACCGCGCTGGTCGAGTGCTCCATGAGCACCCACGGGGCGCCGTCGGCCAGACCGCGGGTCAGGTCACCGGACAGCGAGAGTTCGACGTGCGGCTCGGCCATCGCGCCGGACAGGTAGTGGTCGGTGCTGACGATGTCCTGATGGGGCGCCCAGGAGAAGTAGTCCATGTCCCGGATCGCGACCATGGTCATGAAGTTCGTGGTCACGGGGACTCCGGGCGAGAGCCGGTGCAGCAGGTCCCGCTCGGCGATGTGCCCTGCCAGCAGCGCGTCGGAGCAGAAGCGGTGCCAGTCGAGCATCGCGCCGGGGTTCTCGATGGCGGTGGTGGCCCGCGGCGGGACGATGTCGGCGATGTCGGCGTAGCGCTGCGACCAGAAGGTGGTGCCCCACGCCTGGTTGACGGTGTCGAGGTCGCCGTGGCGCTCCAGCAGCCAGCGACGGAAGTGCTCAGCACTGACGTCACAGAAGCACTGGCTGTTGTGGCAGCCGATCTCGTTGTTGACGTGCCACATCGCCAGCGCCGGGTGCTCGTGGTAGCGGGTGGCGAGCTGCTCGACCAGGGCAAGCGCCCGCTGCCGGTAGGCCGGGCTGGAGGGGCACCAGGTCTGCCGGCTGCCGTGACTCAGCCGGACACCGTCCCGGGTCACCGGCATCGCCTCAGGGTGCAGCCGGGCGAACCACGGCGGCGGCGAGGCGGTGGCGGTGGCAAGGTCGACGGCGATGCCCGCCTCGCCGAGTCGATCCATCACGCGGTCGAGCCAGGCGAACTCGAAGCGTTCGGGCTGCGGTTCCAGCAACGCCCACGAGAAGATGCCGAGGCTGACGAAGCCGAGGCCGCACTCGGCCATCAGCTCGACATCCTCGTCGAGCATCTGGTCGGGCCCCTGCTCGGGGTTGTAGTCGCAACCGAGGACGACACTGTCTCGGGGCCAGGGACGCATGTGTCCAATCTTTCACCAAAGTGCGGACAGGAGTCAACATATCCGCACAGTGCGCCGAGGCGCGCGTTCGGTCGTGCGAGCCTCAGCCGACGGCGTCATGCCAGGGCCGAGACGGTGTGGTCATGGCGACCCCGGGGGCTTGGCGTCCCGCCGTCTCCATGAGCATGCCGAGGTCGTGGTCATGGCAGGCGTCGGCCAGGGAGTACGGCAGGTCACCGGTCGCGAATCCAGCCGTCACGTGCCGCAGAACGGTGGCCACGGCGATCTCGTCGTCGGACAGCCGTGCCGGCGCGAACGGGTTGCGCCAGACCTCCTCGGCGCCGAGGTGCAGCGCCACCAGGTGGGCGCCGCGCAGGTCGTCGCCGATGCCCGCCTGATCACGGCGCAGGTCCGCAGCATGGGCGGTGCGGACGTCGGTGGCCCAGCGCACCGTGAGGCCGTCGATCTCGCCGTGAGATCCGCGGATGCTCAGCCGGGTGTGGCGGATCGGGGAGAAGTACGCCGACTCGGAGAAGTCGAACAGCGCGGTCCGGCCGGCGCCGAAGTCGAGCATCGCCACCAGCGTCTCCTCAGCCACCACGCGATCGAGGTCGGCCGGACCCGCTCGGCCCGGGGGTTCGACGATGGTGCCGGGCACCGCGTGCGCGCTCAGCCCGACCGGGCCTCGTCCGGCGCCGAGAGCCTGCCTGATCACGGCGATCCCGTGGTAGCGGTAGCCGACGCCCGCCATGACGTGCTGCACCGTACCGAGGCGACCGGAACGCGCGATCCGCAGCGCCGCGTCGATCTGCGG
>CAZEYA010000056.1:0-1118 GCA_964516515.1 uncultured Kineosporiaceae bacterium
TTCGTTGGGGCGCGAGGCGTTGCTGACACCGGCAGGTGCCGTCACGGCATGCTAGGTGGTGACGTCGGCAGCGAGAACGACTGCCGTCAGGCCTATGTCGGCGTCGGCAACCGGCTGGGGTTTCTGACACCGCGAGGATCGGCCGGCTCTGCGAGGCTGCAGCATGACCATCACGGACACCGTCACGCTGCCGGACGTCCTCGCTGCCCGCGATCGAATCTCCGGGCGGGTGCGGCACACGCCGACGATGCCCGTCGAGGTGCCGACGCCGAACGGCCCGCTGACGGTCCAGCTGAAGCTCGAGTGCCTGCAGGTGACCGGGTCGTTCAAGCCCAGGGGCGCGCTGAACTCGCTGCTGGCCTCGGGCGCGAGTGCCGTCGTCGCCTGCTCGGGCGGCAACCACGGCCTGGCGGTCGCTTGGGCGGCGGCGAAGCTGGGGGTCAAAGCGACCATCGTCGTGCCCGACTCCGCCGCGGCGACCAAGGTGGCGGCGATGCTGCGAGCCGGTGCCGAGGTGATCCAGCACGGTGACGTCCCGGCTGAGGCGTTCGCCGTCGCGGACACGCTGGCGATCGAGCGCGGCTGGCCGCTGGTGCACCCCTACGACCAGCCCGCCGTGGTGGCCGGGCAGGGGACGCTGGGCCTTGAGCTGCTCGCCGACGCCCCCGAGGTGACCCACTGGCTCCTCGCCGTGGGTGGCGGTGGCTTCCCGGCCGGCGTCGCGCTCGCGCTCGACGGGCGAGCGGGGGTGGTGCCGGTGGAACCGACGGGCTGCCCGAGCCTGGCCGAAGCGCAGCGCATGGACCACCCGGTGCCGACGAGGGCCGAGGGCGTCGCACGCACCAGCCTGGGCGCCCCGTCACTCGGGCAGCTGCCGTGGCAGATCCTCCGTGATCGGGTGGGTCCGTGCCGGCTGGTCAGCGACGACGACATCGTCGCCGCTCAGCAATGGCTGTGGCGAGAGATGCGGGTCGTCGCGGAGCCGGGCGGCGCCACCGCCCTGGCCGCGTTGCTCAGCGGTGCGTGGCAGCCGCCGGAGGGTGCCCTGGTCGGTGCGGTGGTCTGCGGCGGCAACGCCGACTCGCTGCCCGAGTAGGCGCGCTGCCCGAGTAGGCGCG
>CAZEYA010000056.1:1218-19804 GCA_964516515.1 uncultured Kineosporiaceae bacterium
TGCGGCGGCAACGCCGACTCGCTGCCCGAGTAGGCGCGCTGCCCGAGTAGGCGCGCTGCCCGAGTAGGCGCGATGCCCGAGTGAGCGCTCAGCGCCGCAGCGTGTACAGCGCCACGCCCGCCGCGACCCCCGCGTTCAGGCTCTCGTTGCCCCCGGACATCGGGATGCTGACGATGACGTCGCAGGTCTCTCTGATCAGACGACCGAGGCCGTCGCCCTCGGCACCGATCACCAGGCAGACCCCCCGCGACGCGGTGCCGTACGCCAGCGCGAGATCGGGCAGGTCGATCTCGCCGCCGGCGTCCAAGCCAACCACCAGCAGGCCGGCGCGCTGGTAGTCCTGTAGCGCGCGGACCAGGTTGCTGGCCCTGGCCACCGGCGCCCGGACCACCGCGCCGGCGCTGGACTTCCACGCTCCGGCGGTCATCCCGGCCGAGCGGCGGGCGGGCACCACGACGCCCTGGCCACCGAAGGCGGCGACGGAGCGAACGACGGCCCCGAGGTTGCGGGGGTCGGTGACGCTGTCCAGCGCCACGACCAGCGGCGGCACGTCGTCCGGCGCCATCCGGAGCAGATCGTCGGGGTGCGCGTACTCATACGGTGGCACCTGCAGCGCGAGCCCCTGGTGCACTGCGCGGTTGGTCAACCGGTCGAGGTCGATCCGGCTGGCCTCCATCACCGGGAGATTGATGTCCGCTCCCAGCGCCAGTGCCTCACGGACCCGGTCGTCGGTATCGATCCTTGTCATCAGGTACATGGCGGTTGCCGGGACACCCGCCCGCAGCGCCTCGACGACCGGGTTTCGCCCCGCGACGTACTCCGATCCGGTGCCGGCCCGTGACGGTCGCCGCGGCGGCGGTCCGGAGCGTGGCCCCTCACCGCGGCCGCCAGGAGACTTCGGAGCCGACCGGCCCGGCGTCGCGGCGCGCTTCTCGGCAGCGGCGGCCCGCCGGGCCGCGGGGTGGCCGGTGCGCTCCTCGGCCTTGGGAGTGGGCCCACGCCCTTCGAGACGATCCCGGTTGTGACCGCCGGTGCCGACGCGGGGGCCCTTCTTGGAGCCGACCTTGCGGACCGCCCCTCGGCGCTCGGAGTTGCCGGCCATCAGGCGTCCACCCGGTCGCGCTCCGCGGGCGATCGCTCGTCGAGGCTCCACCGGACGCCCTCGGCGGTGTCCTCGATGAGCAGCCCCGCGGCGGCCAGCTGGTCCCGGATCGCGTCGGCGGCCTGGAAGTCGCGGGACGCACGCGCCTGAGCCCGCGTGGCCAGTCGTTCGGAGATCAACGAGTCGAGCGCGGCGACCGCCCGCTGGTCGCCCGCCGCGACGCTGGTGTCGGGCTCGACCCCGAGGATGGCGGTCATGGCCAGCACCGCGCGCGCCGCACCGACCGCGACGGCGTCTTCGCCCGCGGCCAGCGCGACGTTGCCCTCGTGGACCACGCCGTGCACCGCCGCCAAGGCCGCTGGGACGCCCAGGTCGTCATTCATCGCCAGGACGAAATCGGCGCACAGTACACCGGGCTCAGCCAGGGCGTCGGCACCGGCGCGGTCGCGAACCCTGTCCAGGAAGGCGGCGATCCGCTGCCAGGCCACCCCCGCCTCGGCGAGGGCGGCCGGACTGAACTCGATGTGGGACCGGTAGTGGCCGGCCACCATGTAGTACCGGAGCACCTCGGGGCGAGTGTGGCCGAGCAGGTGCTCCACTCCCAGCACGTTGCCGAGACTCTTGCTCATCTTCTCCCCGGACGTCGTGATCCACGCGTTGTGCATCCAGATCCGGGCGAACGGGTCGCCGACCGCTCGGGACTGCGCCAGCTCGTTCTCGTGGTGCGGGAAGCGCAGGTCGATCCCGCCGCCGTGGATGTCGAACTCGGGCCCGAGGTAGCGGGTCGCCATCGCCGAGCACTCCAGGTGCCAGCCCGGCCGACCCCAGCCCCACGGCGTCGGCCAGGCTGCGGTCGCGGGCTCGCCGGCCTTGGCGGCCTTCCACAGCGCGAAGTCGCGGGGATCGCGCTTGCGCGAGGCGAACCGCGGGTCGGTGTCGTCGGCGGGCGCGAGGTCGGCGAGACCCTGGCGGGTCAGCTCGCCGTACTGCGGCCACGAGGCGACATCGAAGTACACATCGGCCGTGGGCCGCCCGCCGCCGTCAGAGTCGCAGGGCACGACATAGGCGTGGCCGGTGTCGACGAGGCGCTTCATGTAGTCGACCATCTCAGTGGCGTGACCGGTCGCCCGGGGCTCGTAGGTCGGCGGCAGGATCCGCAGCGCCGCCGCCGCCGCGGTGAACTCGCGCTCGTAGGCGTAGGCGTGGGCCCACCACTCGCGGCGCTGCTCGGCGGACTTCACGAGGATCTTGTCGTCGATGTCGGTGACGTTGCGGACCAGCGTGACCTGGTAGCCCGACCATTCCAGCCAGCGGCGCAGCACGTCGTAGACGACAAAGGCTCGGAGGTGGCCGATGTGTGGGCTGGCTTGGGGTGTGGCGCCGCAGACGTAGATCCCGACATGACCCGGCGTGATGGGCTCGAAGGGAGCCTGGGTGCGGCTGAGGCTGTCGTACAGGCTCAACCGAGATCGGTCGAAGCGGTCGGTCGTCACGACCGACCAGAGTATGCGCTCCTGGCATGCGCCCTTACCGGCCGACGATCGCGCGGTCGATCATGCGGCGAGCAGTTCCCCCTGGGCCGTGACATCCGACGAGACGTCTGAAGCGACAATTGACGCGGCGACAGGGCGCGGGTCCGCTGGGCCGGCCCCCTCGGTACCTGAGGCTGAATCGCCATGACCGGCGGCGACGGCGGCCGAGGCGAATGCGGCGACGGCGACGACGCCGCCGATCACCCACCAGACCACCTGGCCACGGGACGGACGGGGAATCGGCGTCATCCGGAGACGGCCGCTGACGGAAGCCACGGTGGCACGTTACCCGCTCGCCGTAGGACCGGCGTCACCGCTAGAGCCACGACACCTGAGAAGGCTGTGGATGTCGCCGACGGTCACCTCCGCGCCGCTGGACGTCGGCGTCGACCATGGCGGCCGCACTCCGGTGGGCGGCCCGCTTCAGGCTGCCGTGATGGGCTTCGAGGCGGATCTACACCACCGGTATGCCTACGTCGTAGCTGCGTGTCGGTCATGCCTCAAGGCCGCTGCTGAGTTGAGTGATCAGCGCGGTGGCGATGGCGGCGGCGCCCTCGCCCCGACCGGTCAACCCGAGGCCATCGGTGGTGGTCGCCGACACCGACACCCGGCCACCGGCGGCTTCGCTGAGCACGGCCTCCGCCTCGGCCCGGCGGGCGCCGAGCCGCGGTGAGTTGGCGATGACCTGGATGGCGATGTTGCCGACCTGCCAGCCGGCGGCGGCCAAGCGCCGCGCGGCCTCCGCCAGCAACGCCGGCCCCGACGCCCCGGCCCAGGCCGGGTCCGACGTTCCGAAGTTGGAGCCCAGGTCTCCCAGCCCGGCCGCGCCGAACAGCGCATCGCAGGCGGCGTGGGCCGCCACATCACCATCGGAGTGCCCGTCGAGACCGGCCGGCTCCCCCTCGAAGAACAGCCCGACGAGGTGGCAGGGCCTGCCCGGGACGAACCGGTGCACATCGACGCCGATGCCCACGCGCTGCTCGCTCGCCGTCATCGTCCGTTCCTCATCGTCCGTTCCTCATCGTGGGATCCTCACCGGTGGTTCTTGAGGCGCGCGACGCCAGCACCCACTCCGCGGCCCGGAGATCCTCGACAGTCGTGATCTTGAATGCTTCGGCGTGACCCGGAATGATTGTGACGGTCCCGCCCATCGCCTCGACGGCCCCGGCGTCATCGGTGACCGCGATGGCCAGGTCAGACCGGCGAAGCGCCTCATGGGCCGATTCCAGCACCTCGCGGCGGAAGCCCTGCGGGGTCTGGATGGCTCGCAGCGCGGTCCGCTGGGGCGTCCCCTGGACAGTCCACGGCGGACCGGTCGATTCGTCGACCAGCTTGACGGTGTCCACCACCGCGACTCCCGGCGCTACCGCGTCGTGACCGGACCGGACCGTGGCGACGATCGAGGCGATGGTCCCCGGCGGAGTCAGGCACCGGGCGGCATCGTGGACGAGGACGACCTGAACCGGAGCTGGCAGAGCCGCCAGCCCGGCCTGCACCGACTCGACCCTGTCGCTCCCGCCGGCGACAACGACCAGGTCACGATCCACAGGCCAGCGCCCGGCAAGTGCATTCCTGGCCGCTGACAGTGAGCCGGGCGGCGCGACCACGACCAACAGATCGACGGCCGGTTCCCCGCTGTCGTCACAGGCTGCTGCGACGCCGAGCGCGGCGTGACCGAGCAACGGCAGGCCGCCGAGCAGGACGAACGCCTTCGGCCCAGCACCCAAGCGGGTGCCGGATCCCGCTGCGACGACCACGCACGCAACAAGAGGGACGGGGCGCGGTGCCGCGCCACGTCCCACAGGCACGCCGCTCAGGAGGCGAGGACCTCGTCCAGCACCGCTTCGGCGCGGATCTCGTCGGTCTTCTCGGCTAGCGCCAGCTCCGAGACGAGGATCTGGCGCGCCTTGGCCAGCAGACGCTTCTCGCCAGCAGAAAGACCACGGTTGCCGTCACGACGGTGCAGGTCGCGAACGACCTCAGCCACCTTGATCACGTCACCCGACGACAGCTTCTCCAGGTTGGCCTTGTATCGGCGGGACCAATTGGTGGGCTCCTCCATGCATGGGGAGCGCAGGACCGAGAACACCCGGTCAAGGCCCTCGCGACCGACGACGTCGCGAACACCGACCAGATCCACGTTGTCTGCTGGAACACGAACTGTCAGGTCACCCTGAGCGACCTTCAGAACCAGGTACCGCCTCTCTTGCCCCTTGATGGTGCGGGTCTCGACGGCCTCGATGAGGGCCGCTCCGTGATGCGGGTAGACGACGGTCTCGCCGACAGTGAACGCCATACTGTTGTGCCCCTTTCCGGAATCACACCGTACCACCGTTCCGGCGATCGGCCTACCCCCGCTCTCGCGTTTGTGCTGGTCAGAGCGCATTTGACGGCGACGGGGGGTTGACAACCGCGCCGGGTCGCGCTAGGCGCGCGGAGATCGACCCTGCGCCTGCGAGACGGCCTCCGGTGACTACAGTGATCGGGTGACTGCCAGCCGCACTCCGGGCCGCCCCGGACGACGACGGATGATTACCGTGGGTGCAACCCTACTCACCGCAGTGGTCGTGCTGCCCGGGTGCTCGTTCTGGGCCCCCAACGTGGTGGCACAGAACTACGCACCGTCGGACGGGCTCAACGCCGACCTGCAGGACCTCAAGGTCCGCAACCTGCTGGTGGTCGGCGACACGGCCGAGGGGCCGGGCGTGGTGTCGGGGTCGCTGTTCAACCTCACCGACGAGGCCCTGACCGTGACGATCGGCGTCGGGGAGGCGTCGCCGGAGCAGTCCGTCGACGTACCGCCGAACGGCTACCTGACCATGGTCGGTGCTGCCGCGTCGCCCTCGTCCGCGGCCTCCGAACCGGCGCCGAGCGGGGCCGCGTCGGCGGACTCGGAGACGGCGGCGGCGCCGGGGTCCTCCGGTACCGAGCAGACCGTGCAGGTCGACGTGCTCGGCGTTCCCGCCGGTGCCACCGTTCCGGTCTCGATCAGCAGTCCCGCCGGGGGCACCGTCACGTTGGACACCCCGGTCCTGGCGGCCACGAACGCCTACGAGGGCTTCCTGCCGGCGCCGCCCGCCTGACGTGAGGGGCTGAATCCCAACGGGAGGAAGCCCCTCACACCTCGAACTTGTAGCCCAGTCCTCGCACGGTGACGATGAACCGCGGCGATGCCGGGCTCGGCTCGATCTTCGAGCGAAGACGCTTGATGTGGACATCGAGCGTCTTGGTGTCACCGATGTAGTCGATGCCCCACACCCGGTCGATGATCTGCCCGCGGGTCAGCACCCGACCGGCGTTGCGGATCAGCAGTTCCAGCAGCTCGAACTCCTTCAGCGGCAGCTGCACCCGCACGCCGGATACCGCGACGCTGTGCCGGTCGACGTCGATCCTGACCGGGCCGGCCTCCAGCGTCGACTGGATGAGGTCCTCGCCATCGTCGCGGCGCCGCAACACCGCGCGGATCCGGGCGATGAGCTCGCGCGAGGAGTACGGCTTGGTCACGTAGTCGTCGGCGCCCAACTCCAGGCCCACGACCTTGTCCACCTCGCTGTCCTTGGCCGTCAGCATGATCACCGGGACGTTGCCGCGGGCCCGCAGCTGGCGGCAGACCTCGGTGCCGGAGATCCCAGGCAGCATCAGGTCGAGCAGCACCAGGTCTGCACCGTGCCGGTCGAACTCCTCCAGGGCAACGGTGCCGTCACCGGCCAGCGCCACCTCGTAGCCCTCGCGGCCCAGCACGTAGGACAGCGCATCGGAGAACGACTCCTCGTCCTCCACCACCAGGATGCGGGTCATGGCTCTCCCTTCGCGGCAGCACCGGCCGCCTCCAACTGGCCATCGCCGGTGACCGGCCTGGTCGGCGGAGCGACGCTGTCGCTCTCGCTGACGGGCAGCCGCAGCGTGAACGTCGACCCCTGACCGGGCCTGCTCCACACGGTCACCTCGCCGCCGTGATTCTCGGAGATGTGCTTGACGATGGCCAGCCCCAGCCCGGTACCTCCCGTCTGACGGGAGCGGCCGGGGTCCACCCGGTAGAACCGTTCGAAGATGCGCTTCTGCTCGGCAAGCGGGATGCCGTTGCCGTGGTCGGTCACCCGCACTTCGACGAAGCCGTCCTCGCGACCGACCACGACGCTGACCTTGGTCTGCGGCGGCGAGTAGGCGATGGCGTTGTCGAGCAGGTTACGCACCGCGGTGGTCAGCAGATAGTGGTCACCGTACGTGCGCAGGCTCGTTGCCGCGCCCACCTCGATGTCGATGCGCTGCGCCTCTGCCCGCCAGCGCGCCTGGTCGACCGCGTCGCTGACCAGGCGGTCGATGTCGATGAGTTCGGTCGCGGTCAAGGCGTCGACCACCTGCAATCGGGACAGCTCGATGATGTCCTGCACCAGCCGGGTCAGGCGCTCGGCTTCCACCCGCATCCGCTCGGAGAAGTGACGAATGGCGGCGGGGTCGTCCGCGGCGTCGGCCATCGTCTCGGCGAGCAGGCTGATCGCACCGACCGGTGTCTTGAGTTCGTGACTGACGTTGGCGACGAAGTCACGGCGCACCTCGTCGACCCGGCGGGCCTCGCTGCGGTCCTCGACCAGCAGCAGCGCCACCCCGTGGCCGATTGGGGTAACCCGTGCGACGACGTTGATGCTGACCGAACCGACCAGACCACGTGTCAGTTCCAAATCCGCCTCGCACGTGCCACCGAGCTCGAAGGCGTCGACGACCAGCGCCCGGAGTTCCTCGTGGCGCAGCTCGTTGTCCAACGCCAAGCCGAAGCCATAGGCGGTCGGTGTCGCCCGCACCACCCGGTTGCGCCCGACCACGACGGCGGCGACACGCAGCGCGCCGAGGACATCGACAAGGGTGTCGACCGTCGCCCGATCGCCGACATCGTCGAAACGGTGCCGCTGCGGGACGAGGTCGGTCGCCTGCCGCCGGCCACGCTCCCCTATGACGCGAAAGCGATAGAAGGCAACGGTCAGTAACAGCCCTACGGCCGCCCCTCCCAGCGCCGCGAGCAGGTCCCAGGCCGCCACGAGCGCAGCGTAGTTCAGTCGCCCGGGCAACCACCTGCCCGTTGACCTGTTACGGGTGAATTGTTCCGATTGTCTGTTAACTCGAACTTTGCCGGGTGTTCACCGACCTTGCTTGGCAACCGCCGCTGCCGCCGTGGCAGCCGCCACCGGATCCAGGTAGCGGCCGACACCCGACGGTTGCGGATCGTCACCACCCTCGCCGAGATCGAGGGTATAGACCAGGGGGATGCCGGTGGGGATGTTCAGGCCCGCGATGTCCGCGTCGGAGATGCCGTCGAGGTGCTTGACCAGCGCCCGCAGCGAGTTCCCGTGCGCCGCGAGCATGACCACCGCCCCCGCCCGCAGGTCCGGCACGACGGCGTCGCGCCAGTACGGCAGCATCCGGGCCACCACGTCTGCCAAGCACTCGGTACGCGGCATCTCGGCGCCCAACCCGGCATAGCGAAGATCGCCGGCCTGCGAGTACTGCGCATCCGGCTCGATGGGGGGCGGCGGGGTGTCATACGAGCGGCGCCACAGCATGAACTGCTCCTCGCCGAACTCGGCCAGGGTCTGCTTCTTGTCCTTGCCCTGCAACGCACCGTAGTGGCGCTCGTTGAGCCGCCAGGACCTGCGCACGCCGATCCAGTGCCGATCGCAGGCGTCGAGGGTGAGGTATGCGGTGCTGATCGCCCGTCGCAGCACCGAGGTGTGGACGAGATCGGGCAGCAGGCCCGCGTCGGCGAGCATCCGGCCCGCGGCACGGGCCTCGCCCTCGCCCTTGTCCGACAGCGCGACGTCGACCCAGCCGGTGAACAGGTTCCGCGCGTTCCACTCGCTCTCGCCGTGACGCAGCAGGATCAGGGTGCCCTCAGTCATGGGCTAACCCTGGCAGATCCTCGACCGTCAGTCGGCCGCGCGCGGCCTGAGGGCGTCGAGGTTGGTCGCTGGCAGGCCGCGTGCGAGCCGCCACTGCAGCTCACGGTCGATGGCGGCGGCGAACCCGCGGCGCAGCAACTCGTCGAAGGACTCGTCCGCGGTGTGCGCCATGCCGCCCAACAGGTCGTCGACGACGCGCTCACCCCCGGCCGCGAGAACCGCCCCCAGCGGCACCCGGCCGACCAGGTAGATGTCGCCGCGGTCGTCGACGGCCCAGGCGACGCCGGGCAGTCTCGTGTTGCGCCGCAGCAGCCATTCGTGGACACCTGCGGCATCATCGTCGGGGCGCCGGCACACGAAAGCCGTGGCCGAGACGGTGTGCGCACCCACCAGCAGCGACACCGTGGTGGCCAGCCGGTGCTCGCCGGGTAGTTGCGCGACGATCTCACCGGGTCGCCGACCGGTGGCGTGGTCGACGCCGGCGGCGGCCAGCACTGCGAGCACGGCGGCGACCCCGGCCTCTCGCGGGGAGGGCGGGTCGAGCGCCCCGGCGTAGACCTGCAGCGTGCGCTCTGCGGTTGCCGTCCACGAGAACCGCTGGGCATGCCGCCGCGCCGCGATGCCCAGATCTCGCCGACGAGCCGGATCGGCCAGCAGGTCGTGCAGGACCGTCGCCCATACGTCCTCGTCGCGGCCCTCGATCAGGACACCGGAATCGCCGTCGCGGACAGCGTCGCGCAGCCCGCCCACGGCAGCGGCCACGACCGGCGTGCCGGCGGCCTGGGCTTCCAGCACCACCAGACCGAAGGACTCGTGCCGTGACGGCACCGCGACCAGATCGGCGGCGTGATACCACCGGGCGAGCTCCGCGTGGGGCACCGGGCCACGGCGGTCCACCACGTCGGCAACGCCGAGCTGGTCGGCAAGGTCGTCGAACCAGCCCGGGTCGCCGGCACCGGACGGCCCACCGATGACGACCAGCCGTGGCGTGTCGAGGCCTCGCTCGCGCATCGCAGCCAGCGCTCGCAGCAACAGGTCCGGGCCCTTGTGAGGCTGCACCCGGCCCACGAAGAGCACGATCGGCTCGGCTGCGGGCAGGCCGAGCGCCGCGCGGTCGGAACGGTCGCCAGGCCCGGCGCCCGCCATGCTCCGGGGTGCGAAGGCGGCCAGATCGACACCGGGCGAGACGACGTGAACCCGGGCAGCCGGCGCGTCATAGTGCGTCGTAAGGTCAGCCGCCTCGTCGGCGGTGTTGACGATGAGTGCGGCGGCGGTGGCAGCCAACCGCGCCTCTCCCGCCAGCCTGACCGCCGGCTCTCGGGTCGAGGGGTCGGTGGCGTTCTTGACTGCCGCCATGGTGTGCATGCTGTGCACCAGCGGGACGTGCCACGCCGCGGCCAGCACCGCACCGACCTCGCCGGAGAGCCAGTAGTGGCTGTGAATCACGTCGTAGGGACCTCGACCAGCGGTGAGTACCGCGGCGGCGAAGCCAGGCAGCAACCCTGGCAGATCGTCCTTGCCGGCACGTCGTCGAGGGCCTACGGGGATCGAGACCACGGTGCAGCCGTTCGCGGCCGTGATCGCGTGCGGACCCTGTGTGTAGACGTCAACCTCGACCCCCTCGACGGCCAGATGAGCAGCCAGTTCGGCGATGTAGACGTTCATCCCGCCCGCGTCACCGCTGCCGGGTGGGTCCAGCGGGGACGTATGAACACTGATCATGGCCACCCGCCCGACACCCACGGCCTGACGGTAGTCGCCGGGCCACGCTGCCGGTCGTCGGTAGTCGCCGCCTGGGCTGCCGGGCGTGAGGTCAGCCGGTGCCCGGCCGGTCGGCCGGGTGACGCGCGGCGCCACCAGCCCCAACCGGTTGCGACGGGCGGACCGCTGGCTGGCCCGCCATGAGGTTCTGCTGCGCCGCGCGGCGACCTGAGGTCGAGGTGGTCGGGGCGCCCGACGGGCTGCTGCTGGACGGCACCTGCGACGAGGTCGGGCGGTCGGCGAAGGTACTGATCTCGCAAGCCACGCCGCCGCTGCACGGTTCGGCGCTGTGGCGTGACGGCACGGTGGAGGTTGGGTGGGATGCGGTGTCAGGCTGATGCGGGCAAGGCGACGACGGTCACGATGGCCTCGTCCTTGCTGACGTCGATGGTGACCCGGGGCAGCCCCACGGCCGTCGCTGCGGCCGCGGGCGCCTCTTCCGACACGACCACCACCGTGCCCAATACGGCATCCGGCTGCGGCGACAGCCGCGCGGTGACCGTGCCACGGGAGACCGTCTCGATGACACCGACCAGTACCCGCCGCAGCAGGGCTCGGCCCGCGGGGTCGGCCCCAGCGGGACCGCGGTGACCCACCGGGCTCGATCCGGCGTCGTCCAGCAGGACGACGCGGACGCCTCGCGCTCGTGCCGCCCAGGCACCCGCCGCGACTGCAGCGTCGACCAGCCCGCGGCCTCGAATGCCGTCGCGCAACGTGGCCTCGAGGAGCCGGCACTCCGCCACCAGGCGCCGGCCCGGCGGCTGTCCGCTGGTCAACCGGGTCAGCACCGGGCCGGCAAGGCGGGAGACGTCGGCCAGCCGGTCGGCCCGCTCGAGGTCGCCGGCACGCACCGCCGCCGCGAACCGGCCGGCGGCGATCCGCTCGGCGTGGGCCCGCTCGACGTCGATCCGCGAGGTGCGCATCAGAGCGGCGATGCCGACGCACAGCACCACGGCCGCGGTCGGCGTGGTCACCCGGTAGAGCGCCTCCACCCAGCCGTCGACGCCCTGACCACTGGCCAGGCCGCTCCACAGCAGGGTGACAATGGCACTGCCGACGGCACCGACTACGCCGAGAGCCGGATGACCGCGCAACACCACGGCCGACATCGGCGCCGCGATCAGGCTCGGGTACCACATCGCATAACTGGGCAGGCCCGGGATGAGCACCGAGACCACCAGCAGGCTGGCCGCCAGGACGGCAGCCGTGACAGTGACGGCGAGGACGCGGGGCAGCCGGCCGGTCGGCTTGGCGAAGACCGCGGCGCAGGACGCCAATGACAGCCCCAACGCGACGTAGTAGGGCACCGGGTCGGTGACCTTGAACTCATGGGCGACGGCGAGCACCACGTGCACGGCGGCGAACAGCGCGACGGCGATGGTGACGAGGACCAGCCGGGGCTGGCCGATCATGTCCCGGCCGTCACGGCATGGCGGGCCGACCAGCGCAGCGTCACCGTGGTGCCCCGCTCGGGGGCGGATTCGATGTCCGCGCTGCCACCGGCGTTGCGGATCCGGCCGATGATCGAGACGGCGAGCCCGAGCCGTTCCGGCGGCACGGCGTTCGGATCGAAGCCCGGCCCGTCGTCGGAGATCCTGATCGCCAGGTCCGCCGGCGTGACGGCAGCAGGGGCCTGCTCCGGACCGATCGAGACCCGGACCGGCGCCGTGCCGTCGGGCCGCCGGGTGTGCCGGACGCTGTTGCGAACCGCTTCGGCCGTGGCCTCCACGATGGCCCGAGCCACCGGCTCGGGAACATCCGGGCCTGCCGCCGTGGAGATGACCGCCGCCGGGGCCAGCACGCGCACCCCCGCCTCGACCCGTCGGTGGAGTTCGGTGAACGTCACCGGCCGTTGGGCCGGCGCCAGCCCGGTCTGCGACGTTCGCTCCAGCGCCGCCAACGCCTCCCCGGCAAGGACGGGCACGTCGGGCGAGCCCGCCGAGCGAACCGCCAGCAGCAGGGCCGCCAACACCCTGTCGTGCAGCACCGCGTCGACCTCGGCCCGGGCGTCGGCCGCCGCCGCCAGCTCCGCCGCCGAGGTGCCTGCTTTCCTGGCTTGCTGCTCGTCGACGTCGAGCCGCCGGGCGCCGGATCTGGCGGCGCGCACCAGCAGGGCCAGTCCCACGCCGAGCGCGACCACCAGGCCCCACTCGATCAGGGGGTAAGGGAACTCGCCCTCGCCGCCGGTCTCGTCGAAACGCAGCAGGGTGTACCAAGCGCCCAGGCCAGTCGCGTAGCCCGCACTGAGCACGATCGAGTCGAACGTCGCGACGGCCGCCAGCGCCAGCGGCAGGATCAGCCAGAGCCAGGGCAACCGTTGCGAGGTGACGTCGGTGTCCACGACACCCGCTGGCCACAGCGTCACTGCGACGAAGACCACCGCCGCGAGTCCGGCGGCCGGCCAACGAGAGGTGGATCGGCTCGTTCCGGCCGCCAGGACCGGGAGGGCGGCGACCGCGATCATGGCGATGACCAGGACATCCCACCAAGGCGCCATGGCGGGCGCCTGATGGACGGCCCCGAAGGCCCAGGCGGGTGCCGTCAACCATGTCATCCTGCCGAGCAGTCGCGCGGTGACCTGCTGCAAGGCGACCGTCCCCGGGCCGGGGGCGGCTTCGCTCACCGTTCAAGGCGCGACGGCGCCCCCGGGATCGTCATGGTCGCCGGCAGGTACCCGTCCTCGACCGCCCGGTGGTACAGCGCCAGCTTGGTCTGCGCGGGCCGGTCCACGCTGGCGTACTTGCGGCGCACCCGGAGCAGGTACTCCTTGTAGGTGCCGAGGCTGATGCCCATCCGGCGCGCGGCCGACTTCATGCCCAGCCCCATGGCGTACAGCCGCAGCGCCTCGGACTCGCGCTCGGACAGGTCGGGCCGGGCCTCGGCAGGCGCGGCGTCCAGGGCGGCCGCCCATTCGGTGGTCAGCAGCGGCTCGCCGCGGGCGACGCTGAGGATGGCCGCCTCCAGCTCAGCCATCGTCTGCCCCTTGCTGACCGTGCCGAGCGCGCCGGCGGCCAGGGCCGCTCTCAACTCCGCGGTCGAGGCGAGGCTGGAATAGACGATGACGTCGCAACCGTGGGCGAGCAGTCGGGCGACGTTGTCCTCCGGCATGGAGCCGTCCCGCAGCTGCAGGTCGAGCAGCACCACGTCGATGTCACTGCCGCCGAGCCGCTGCAGCAGTTCGGTGACGGTAGCGGCACCGGGTAGCACCTGCAGCGCCGCGGACTCGCTCAGGCTGGCCCGTACCCCCTCGCGGATCGCCTCGTGATCGTCGACGGCCACGACGCGTGTGAGGGTTGGCATGTCAGCAATCGTGGGCGGTAGCAGGGTCTGCGTCTTCGCGTTCACTGTCCCTCCGTCCGGTCACAGCACGGTGGGTCGGCGCATGGTCTGCGCGATGGTGAGAAAAGGGCGGCGCCGTAGAGCTTCCTGCCCGGAGCTCCCGGCGCCGCCCCCGCTTCCCCAGACCCTGTTTGGGATCGTTGACGCGGGTTCATCGTATGGGTCGAAGCACCGTCGAACTCCGTTCGCGGTGTCCCCTCTTTGGTGGACAAGCCCGCCAACGCCCTGGCGTCACCACCCACCGCGAGCGGAGCCACCACCACTGCGGTACTGCTTGACAGCCGGCCGCACATCGGCGAGGTACACGCCGGCCGCCACCACGCTGAGCAGCACCAGGAAGTTGAGCGGATTGAAGGCCAGCACGAAGACGACCGCGAGTGCTATCCCCAGAACGGCCAACCAGAAGGTCTTCGACCGTTTCCCGGCGTAGGAGAAGGCCTCCTTGGGACGGCGCACCGCATCGATGAAGCTGAAGCCGGCCGCGATGAGAGCTGCCAGGCCGAGGGCGAGATTGACGACGTTCTGGAACGACCCGAGCAGGTCCATGCCGTGAGGCTACGTCAGTTGGACTGGTCGGTGGGCGACTGGTGATCACCGTTTCTTGTGTCGTCCGTGCCGTCGACGTGGGCCTCCACGCTCTCGGAGACATGATCATCGGGCGTCTCCGCCGCGGTGCCCGCTGTGTCAACGGTGGTGTCCACAGGGGCGTCGAGTGTCGCGTCCACCGTGGAGTCGGCTGTGGTGTCCAATGGCTCGACGGTCTCGACCACCTCGGTGGTCTGCACGGTCTCACCGACGACGACCGCACCAGATCCCGTGGTGACGACATCTGCGCGGCGGGTCAGCGTGGCCACCGCGCGGCGGACCAGGTCGTTGCCGCCGGCACCGTCACGGGCGCGCTCAGCGACGTCGCGGCCCCGGCTGGCGAGGTCCTCGTAGACCGCCTCGACCTGGCCGGCGACCTTGAGAGCGCGGCTGAGGACCAGGCGCGGCACATCTGTGGCGTCGACCGAGGCGGAGGTGTTCAAAGAGCGGGCCCGGTCCGCCAGCTCGGCACCCTGCCTGACAGCCGTCGCGGCCACCTGACGGGCCCGTTCGGCCACGAAGTCCGACGCCCCGATCGCGACATAGACCGCAGTCGGGTCGTTGAGCTTCTTACTCAGGTCGTGACGGATCGTGTTGGCGGCAGAGCGGAAGTCGCTGCCGGCCTTGGTGTCGTGCTCGTGGCTTGCCGTCGGGGTGCCGAGCGGCTGGTCGATGGTGGATTCGTCGATGATGGGCTGGTCGGTGTTGGTGCTCATGTTCACTCCCGTGGTGGGCGCTCGTCGGCGACGAACGCGGTGTAGACGTCGATGAGGGCGCGGCGCTGCGCCGGGTCGAGGTGCGGGTCGGTGGAGATCGCCGAGACGACGGCGGATGTGACTGCTGTCGAGTCGGCGTCCGCGGTGCTCGGCTGCTCGTTGTCGAACGGTTCGTCGAGCAGCCCGGCGCGGGCGTACAGCGCGGTGGCCGAGATCTGCAGCCCACGCGCGATCTGTTGCAGCACCTCGGCCGATGGCCGTCGCAACCCGCGCTCGATCTGGCTGAGGTACGGGTTGCTGACGCCCGCGGCGGTCGCGAGCTGACGCAATGACATCTGAGCGGTGTGCCGCTGCTGCTTGAGGAACTCCCCAAGGTCGTCGATCATGCTCTCGCCTGCCACGACAACCAGTGTGCTAGCTGATGCTTGCAATTGCAAGCGTGGCAGGTCAGGCGATCGCACCCCACCACAGAAGAGCGCCCGCCAGCACAAGGCAGCCCAGCAGTCCGGCGGCCGCCACGAGGCGGCCACCGCGGCCCGGCAGTCGGGCGGCTGCCGCGTTGGCGACCGCGTAGTACACCAGCACCGTCCCGGCGGACAGCGCTACCGCCGCCACCACGCCGCCGAGGATAACGACCCCCAGCACGACGAGACCGACGACGAGGTCGGCGACCCAGGGCGTGCCGCGCCGCTGGTGGATCCGGGACATCCGGGCGGGCAGCTCCCCGGTACGCGACATCGCCAGCAGCACCCGGCTGATCCCGGCCTGCACACCAAGTGCGACGGCGAGGGCGGCGGCCACCGCCGCCAGCGTCAGCAGCGGCACCAGGAACCAGCTGGCCGGCGCGGCCGAGGCGACGTCGGCCAACGGGGTCCGGGTGCCGGCCAACCCGTCGTATCCGAGCACCCGGACGGCTGTCGCCACGACCAGGAGGTAGACGCCGAGGCTGACCGCGAAGGCGACGGCGACGGCCATCGGGATCGTCCGCCGCGGCTCTCGTACCTCTTCGCCGAGCGTGACGATCCGGGCGTACCCGGCGAAGGCGAGGAAGAACAATCCCGCACCGACGGCGAGCCCGAGGCCGCCCGGCACCGGGTCGGCGACGGGCGCGCCGCTGCCCGACGGCGGCGCGGCGGCGGTGAGCCCGAGGACGCAGACCACGAGCAGCACCGCGATCACCCCGGCCACCAGGGCGCGGCTGATCGCGGCGGTCCGTCTGATGCCGGAGACGTTGGCCGCCGTGACCGCGGCAACTGCGACGACGGCCGCCGTCACCGCCACCCCCGGCGCCCCGTCGACCAGCACGTCGAGGTATAGGCCAACCGTCAACGCGGCCGCGGCGGCCGACGCGACCTTGCCGACGACGAAGCACCAGCCTGCGATCGACCCGATCACGGGGTGGAGCAGCTCTCGGCCCCAGTGATAGGCGCCCCCGCTGACCGGGTAGCGCGCCGCCAGCCGGGCCGCGGACGTTGCATTGCAGGCCGCGACCGCCGCGGCGAGCAGCAGGCAGACCAGCAGGTCGCGCCCGGCCACCGCCGCCACCGGGCCCGGCACCACGAACACGCCGGTGCCGATCATGCCGCCGAGGCCCAGCGCCACGGCGTCGAGCGGTCCCAGCCGACGCCGCAACTCCCCCGTGGCGATGCTCACCCGCTCAGCATGCCCGTGACGGCCCCCCTTTCTCGCCATTTGTCCACTAAGGCGGCCCCAGGGCTCCGCCCTCGGAGTCTTTTGTGGACAAATGGCGTGGGGCGATGAGGGTGCGGCGCGGCAATGTCAGGAGGCGTGCATCGCCTCGCTGAGCACGTCGTCGACGTTGGCCTCGCCATCGCGGTAGCGCCGGGCCACCTCGGCCGAGAGCGCGTCGAGGACGGCCTGCACCTCTCGTCGGGCGTCACCGACCTGCCGCTCCAGGCCCGAGAGCTGCGCGATCGCCGCGGCGAGGGCCTCGTCGTCCAGCGCGCCGGGGTCGCTCAGCTCGACATCGGCCACGGCGGCCTCAGCGGCCCGGCGGTGCTCGCCCGCCCGGGTCGGCGACATGACGGCGTGGCGTCCCATGCCGAAGGGGGCCGCGGGGGCGTCGGCCAGCACGCCGGCCAGCCTCGCCACGACGTCGCCCGAGCCGTTCGCCAGATGCCGCCCACCAGCCTGCCGGGTGTCGTGCTCGGCGTTGAGCAGGTCGATCCGCCCGTGCAGCAACCGGCGCGAGTAGGAGAGATCGACCTCCTCCTGCTCGGCCTCGGCGCGCTTGGCCCGCAGTACGGCCATCGTCCAGCCGGACAGCCCGTCGAGAAAGGCCCCACCGAGCACGCGGTCGATGCGCCGCCGGCCGCCACTCCTGCTCATCGGGCTCGCCGATCCAGTGTGTGTCTTACCGCCTGACATGCTTCCTCCGAGTCGGAGCGCCGCTCCCTTGAGTAATCAGACTCATACACATCGTGAGCCCGACGGTGGATTATGACTCAGGCGGCCCGTCGGCGGCGGTCATTCCGTGCTACCCCAACCCGAGTGGCTCCTGCGAGGCCGCCACGACTCCCACCTCGCCGCCGATCTCGAGCGCTTCGGTCTCGGGCACCTTGCGCTTGACCAGGGCCAGCGCGATCGGGCCGAGTTCGGCGTGGCGGGCGACGCTGGTGACGAAGCCTACGACCGCAGGGTCCCCGGCGCGGCGGACCTCGGCGCCCCGCGAGGGCAGCGCGTGGCCTGACCCGTCGAGGTGCAGTAGGGCCAGGCGGCGTGGCGGCCGCCCCAGGTTGTGCACGCGCGCAACGGTCTCCTGGCCGCGGTAGCAGCCCTTCTCGAGATGGACGGCGGTGCGCAGCCAGTCGACCTCGTGCGGAATGGTGCGGTGATCGGTCTCGAATAGGTGGCGTGGGCGGGCGGCGGCCACCCGCATCGCCTCGGCGGCCCAGGTACCCACCAGCGGGCGGTCCCCGACCCGCCCTGCCAGCGCTGCTCGGGGCACGATGACCTCGCGCCAGGCCCAGTCGCGACCAACGTGCAGCTGGGACGCCACACCGTAGACGGCGGTCGTGGCGCCGGAATGGGGCCAGGAGTCGACCCACGCCAGGTCCTCGCCGGCGGCGCTGGGGACCGAGCGCGCCTCACCCAGCACGGCGAAGTCCTCGCTGACGTCGCTCGGCTCGACCCGTAGCATGAATCGCATCCGCTCCAGCCATGCCAGCAGGCCGTCGGCGGTGCCGTGCTCGACGGTCAGCCAGGTTGTGGTGCCGTCGTCGATGAGGTGTATAACGTGCTCGATGTGGCCCTTGGGGCTGAGGATCATGGCCTCGGTCGACTCGCCGGGCGGCAGGGCGGACAGGTGCTGGGTGGTCAGGCTGTGTAGCCAGCTCAGCCGGTCGGGGCCCGTGACGGTCAGGACTCCGCGGTGGGACAGGTCGACCACTCCCAGCCCCTCGGCCAGGTAGCGCTGCTCCCGCACGGGGTCGCCGTAATGCCAGGCGACGGGGGCGTCGACCCCGTCACCCGCGACGGCGCCCGGTCGGTCCAGCATCGGGCTGCGAAGTACGGCAACGGTCACGCCCCATGATAGGCGCGCCGCTATCTCCTCCCCCCACTGCCCCGCCATTTCCCGACAAAGGGAGGTGCGGACCGGCCCCCTGACCACCATTTGTCCACAAACGGCGGAGTTACGGC
>CAZEYA010000057.1:0-19596 GCA_964516515.1 uncultured Kineosporiaceae bacterium
CACAATCACGGATTCGCGGTCGACGCCCCGCTCGACGGCCCGGTGCCGGCACCGGTCGGGGGTCTCGGCCGGGTCGAGGTCAGCCACGTCGCGCTCAACGACTCGGTGGTCGAGGGCCTGCGGCTGCTCGACCGGCCGGCCTTCAGTGTGCAATACCACCCCGAGGCGGCCGCCGGCCCGCACGACGCCGACCACCTCTTCGACCGATTCGTGAGACTCATGACCCACCGAGAGCAGGCCAGCTGATGCCCCGCCGCACCGACATCGGCAGCGTCCTCGTGATCGGCTCCGGGCCGATCGTCATCGGGCAGGCCAGTGAGTTCGACTACTCCGGGACGCAGGCCTGCCGGGTGCTGCGCGCCGAGGGGCTGCGCGTCATCCTCGTCAACAGCAACCCGGCGACGATCATGACCGACCCGGAGTTCGCCGACGCGACCTACGTCGAGCCGATCACCCCCGAGGTCGTCACCTCGATCATCGAGCGGGAACGGCCCGACGTCCTGCTGCCCACCTTAGGTGGGCAGACCGCCCTGAACACCGCGATCGCGCTGCACGAGGCGGGGGTGCTGGAGCGTTACGGGGTCGAGCTGATCGGAGCCGACGTCGCCGCCATCCAGGCCGCCGAGAACCGTGAGGAGTTCAAGGAGGTCGTGCAGCGCGCGGGCGCCGACAGCGCGCGCAGCAGGATCGCCACCACTCTGGCGCAGGCAGAGGCGGCCGGCCTGCACTTCGGCCTGCCGGTGGTCGTCCGGCCGTCGTTCACGATGGGCGGCCTGGGCTCGGGCATCGCACACACCGTCGAGGACCTGCGGGCCATCGCCACCGCCGGGCTGGCCGCCTCGCCGACGCATGAAGTGCTGGTCGAGGAGGGGCTGCTCGGCTGGAAGGAGTACGAGCTCGAGCTCATGCGCGACCGGCACGACAACGTCATCGTGGTCTGCACCATCGAGAACGTCGACCCGATGGGCGTGCACACGGGGGACTCGATCACCGTCGCACCGGCGATGACCCTGACCGACCGCGAGTTCCAGCGGCTGCGGGACATCGGCATCGCCGTCATCCGCGAGGTCGGCGTGGACACCGGCGGCTGCAACATCCAGTTCGCGGTGCACCCGGCCGACGGCCGGGTCGTCGTCATCGAGCTCAACCCGCGGGTCTCGCGCTCGTCCGCGCTGGCCAGCAAGGCCACCGGCTTCCCGATCGCCAAGATCGCGGCCAAGCTGGCGATCGGCTACACCCTGGACGAGATCACCAACGACATCACCGGGAACACGCCGGCCAGCTTCGAACCCACCATCGACTACGTCGTGGTCAAGGTGCCGCGGTTCGCCTTCGAGAAGTTCCCCCAGGCCGAGCAGACGCTGACGACCACGATGAAGTCCGTCGGCGAGGCGATGGCGATCGGGCGCAATTTCACCGAGGCGCTGCAGAAGGCGCTGCGCTCGGTGGAGCGGCCTGCGTCGATGTTCGGCTGGACCGCCCCCGTGGTCACCGGGGCGGCACTGGACGCGCTGGTCGCCGGCACGGCTGTCCCCACCCAGGACCGCCATGTCGCAGTGCAGCAGGCACTGCGATCCGGTGCCGACGTCGACGACCTGGCCCGCACCACCGGTATCGATCCGTGGTTCGTCGACCAGATCGCCCTGCTGAACGAGGTCGCGGCCGAGGTGGCCGAGACCGGCCCGGACCCGCAGGTGTTGCGGCGGGCGAAGCGGCACGGCTTCTCCGACGCTCAGATCGGGGCGCTGACCCAGACCAGCGAGGACGTGATCCGGGGCCTGCGCCACGCCGCCGGGATCCGGCCGGTCTTCAAGACCGTCGACACCTGCGCGGCGGAGTTCGCCGCGCGAACCCCGTACCACTACTCCACCTACGACACCGAGGACGAGATCACCGTCACCGGCCGGCGCAAGGTGATCATCCTGGGCAGCGGGCCCAACCGGATCGGTCAGGGGATCGAGTTCGACTACTCCTGCGTCCACGCCGCGTTCGCGCTGCGCGACGCGGGTTTCGAGACGGTCATGGTCAACTGCAACCCGGAGACGGTGTCGACCGACTACGACACCGCCGACCGGCTGTATTTCGAGCCCCTGACCATCGAGGACGTCCTGGAGGTCGTGGCGGCCGAGCGCCGCAGTGGTGAGGTCGTGGGCGTCATCGTGCAGCTGGGTGGGCAGACCCCGCTGGGCCTGGCCGAGCCGCTCGAGCGGGCGGGGGTACCGATCCTCGGCACCCCGCCCGCCGCGATCGCACTGGCCGAGGACCGCGCCGCGTTCGGCCGGGTGCTGGCCGACGCCGGGCTCAGCGCACCGCGCTGGGACACCGCGGTCAGCCTCGACGGCGCCGCCGCCGTCGCTCGGCGGGTCGGCTACCCGGTGCTGGTGCGCCCCTCGTTCGTTCTCGGCGGCCGCGGTATGGAGGTCGTCGACGACGACGAGGCGATGGCGACCTACGCCGCCCGCGCGCTGCACGGCGGGATCGTCGTCGACGCCGCCCGGCCGCTGCTCATCGACCGGTTCCTCGACGACGCGATCGAGATCGACGTGGACGCACTGTGCGACGGTGACGAGGTCTATCTCGGTGGGGTGATGGAGCACATCGAGGAGGCCGGCGTGCACTCGGGCGACTCGGCGTGCACGCTGCCCTCGATCACCCTCGGGCAGCGCACGCTGGATGAGGTCCGGGCGGCCACCGAGGCGATCGCCCGCGGCGTCGGTGTCCGCGGCCTGCTCAACGTGCAGTTCGCCCTGGCCGGGACCGTGCTGCACGTGCTGGAAGCCAATCCCCGCGCCAGCCGCACCGTGCCGTTCGTGTCCAAGGCGACCGCGGTGCCGCTGGCCAAGGCGGCGGCCCGGGTGATGGCCGGGGCGAGCATCGCGCAACTGCGTGTCGAGGGCTTGCTGCCGGCCTCGGGTGATGGCGAGTCCCACCCGCCGCAGGCCGTCTCGGTCAAGGAGGCGGTGTTGCCGTTCAAACGATTCCGCACCTCGGCCGGCCAGGTCGTCGATTCGGTGCTTGGTCCCGAGATGCGCTCGACCGGTGAGGTGATGGGCATCGACGTCGATTTCCCCCGGGCGTTCGCGAAGTCCCAGACCGCCGCGTACGGCGGCCTGCCCCGCGGCGGGCGGGTCTTCGTCTCGGTCGCCGACCGGGACAAGCGGGGGATGCTGGGACCGGTGAGCCGCCTCGCCTCGCTCGGCTTCGAGATCATCGCCACCACCGGGACGGCGCAGACGTTGCGCCGCCACGGTGTCCCGGTCAGCCCGGCCCGCAAGTTCAGTGAGGGCACCGGACCCGATGGCACCCCGACGATCGTCGCTCGGATCCTGGCCGGCGAGATCGCGATGATCGTCAACACGCCGTCCGGGAGGGCGGCACGCGCCGACGGGTATGAGATCCGCTCCGCCGCGGTGGGGGTCGACGCGCCGATCATCACCACCGTGCAGCAGCTGGCGGCGGCGGTGGCGGGTATCGAGGCGGTGGGGGCCGACGGTTACGAGGTGCGCAGCCTGCAGGAGCACGCCATGGCCGTCACCAGTGCTCGACCGGATGCGGTGCCCGGTGCCCGGCCCGGGGCGGCCGCGACATGACCCTGGCGGAGGTCGTCTCGATCGAGCCGCTGGGGGAGTACTGGCGCCTCGTGCTCGCGGCCGAGGAGTTGGGCATCGCCCGACCCGGCCAGTTCCTGGCAGTGGCGACCGGCGGGCCATCATCCGCCCAGATCGTCGCCCGGGCGTTCAGCGTCCACGACGCAGACCCGGGGGCGGGCACCGCATCACTGGTGATCGCCGTGGTCGGGTCGGGCACCGCGTGGCTGGCGCAGCGAAGGCCAGGGGACACGGTCCCGGTCACCGGACCGCTCGGCACCCGCTTCACGCTGCCCGGCAGTGGCGGGATCTGGCTGGGCGTCGGTGGCGGCTACGGCACCGCTGCGCTGGCCTGGGCCGCTCGCGAGGCGACAGCCGGCGGCGCGATCACGGGGGTGATCGCCGGCGCCGCCACCGCGGCCCGGCTGTGCGACGTGGCGGGGCTGCGCGCGGGCGTGGGGGAGCGGCTGTGGTTGAGCACGGACGACGGCTCGGCGGGGACCCGCGGCAGGGTGACGGATCTGCTCGACGCCGCCCTGACGCGTTTACGGGCGGCGGCGAGCGACCACGGCGTCGCGGACCCCTCGGTCACGGTGGCTGCGTGCGGGCCGATGGCCATGCTCGCCGCGGTGACCCGGCAGAGCGCCGCGAACTACGCCACGGGAGTGCGCGTCGAGGTCGCTGTGGAGGAGCAGATGGCGTGCGGCATCGGCGTGTGCATGACGTGCGTGATCCCGGTGATGGGCGAGGACGGGATCACCCGGATGACCCGGACGTGCACCGCCGGACCGGTGCTCGACGCGGCGACGGTTCGCTGGGACGCGGTGACATCCGACGGCAGCTCGGTTCCGGACGACGCCTGGGGGGCACCCGCGATGGCCGGACGATGACGGTCGCCGCGACCCGTCGGGCCGCCGCAGCACCGACATCGGCTGTCCTGGACACCACGCTGCGGGCACCGAACGGATCCATCTCGCTGCGATCGGCGGTGCTGACGGCGAGCGGCTGCTCTGCCGCGGGCCGCGAGTTGCAGCCCTACGTGGACCTGCGAGCGCTGGGGGCGGTGGTGACCAAGTCGGTGATGGCTCGCCCTCGCAGCGGCCGCGGCACCCCCCGGATGGCCGAAACGCCGTCGGGAATGCTCAACTCGATCGGCCTGCAGGGGCCCGGCATCGACGCCTTCATCGCCGAGGACCTGGCTTGGCTGGCGGACCATGGCGTGGCTGCTGTGGTCTCGATCGCGGGCGAGGACATCGCCGAGTTCGCCGGGGTCGCCGAGACGCTGCACCGCAGCCTGGCGGGCTCGCCGGACCTGGCCCGGACCGTGGTCGCTGTCGAGGTGAACATCTCCTGCCCCAACGTCGCCAACCGGGGCCTGGTCTTCGCCTGCGACCCGGCGGCCGCCGCCGACGTCATCACCGCGGTGCGGGAACAGACCGATCGGGCATTGCCGGTGCTCGCCAAGCTGTCACCGGACGTCACCGACATCGCGGCGATCGCCGGCGCCTGCCTCGCGGCCGGAGCCGACGGCCTCACCCTGATCAACACCACTCTCGGCGTCGCCATCGACACCGACCGGATGGCGCCGGCGCTCGCCCGGGTCACCGGTGGCCTGTCCGGGCCCGCGATGCGCCCGATCGCGGTGCGGTGCGTGTGGCAGGTTCACGCCGCCATGCGTGCGGGCGTGCTGCCCGACGCCCCCATCATCGGTGTCGGTGGCATCCGCACCGGCAGGGACGCGGCGCAGTTCGTGCTCGCCGGCGCGGCCGCCGTGCAGGTCGGGACGGCGGGTTTCGCCGATCCGGGCGCGCCGCAACGCGTTGCCGGGGAACTGGCCGCGTGGCTGGCGGCCTGCGGCGAACCGAGACTGTCCACCCTGGTCGGACGCGCCCACGAGGCAGTCGGGTGAGCGCCGGCGCCGTTGCGCCGGACTCGACGTTCGCGGCCCGGCTGGTGGCTGGGCTCGCCCGCTTCGGCCCGGTGTGCGCAGGGATCGACCCACACCCGCCGTTGCTGCGGGATTGGCAGCTGCCGGTGAGCGCGGCCGGTGCCCGCGAGTTCGGTTACCGGGTCGTCGAGGCCGCCGCCACGGTGGTGGCTGTCGTCAAACCCCAGGTCGCCTTCTACGAACGGTACGGATCGGCCGGTTTCGCCGCGCTGGAGGATGTGCTGGACCGGTGCCGCGAGGCCGGGCTGCTGGTCATCGCCGACGCCAAGCGGGGCGACATCGGCACCTCCGCCGCGGGGTACGCCGAGGCCTGGCTGGGCGAGGACTCACCGCTGGCCGCCGACGCGGTCACCGTCTCGCCCTACCTCGGCTACGGCTCGCTGCAACCCTTCGTCGAGCAGGCGCGCCGCCGCGGGCGTGGCGTCTTCGTCCTGGCCGTGACGTCGAATCCCGAGGGTGCGCCGTTGCAGCTCGCCCAGCCCGCCGGGGACCGCAGCGTCGCCGCCGCCATCGCCTCGGCCGCCGCGGCCGACAACGTCGAGTACCTGACTGGGCCGGGGTGCGGCACCGCGGCCACCCTGGGGCCGGTCGGCCTCGTCGTGGGCGTGACCTCGGCGAACACCCTGGCCGCAGCCGGCATCGATCTGGTGTCCGTCGGTGGCCCGATCCTCGCGCCGGGACTCGGCACGCAGGGCGGCACCGCCGCCGACGTCGGCCGCATCTTCGGCGCCGTGGCGGCTCGGGTGACGGTCGCGGTGGGGCGGGATGTACTGCGCCACGGGCCCGACGTGGGGCGGCTGCGCGAACAACTCCGACGCCACAATGCGGACACGCAGGCGGCGTTACGCGCATGACCTGCGACGCTGTGGTGGACTCTGCAGCAGCGCGGATTGGCCCAGCGCAGCGTGTGGGTCTAGGTTCACCCCGCCAGGGACCGCATCGGCGGCCCCTCACACCGTCCGGTCGGCGACCGCCGTCCGGCCTGACAGCACGAGGTGACAGGTGCCCCTTCCCCAACTGACCCCCGAGCAGCGGTCGGCCGCTCTCGAGAAGGCCGCAGCGGCCCGTCGGGAACGCGCGGAGATCAAGAACCGACTGAAGAACGCCAGCGGCTCACTGGCCGATGTCATCAACGAGGGCCAGAGCAACGACGTCATCGGCAAGATGAAGGTGTCGGCACTGCTGGAGGCCATGCCTGGTGTGGGCAAGATCCGCGCCAAGCAGATCATGGAGGAGATCGGGATCTCCGAGACCCGCCGGGTCCGTGGCCTGGGTTCCAATCAGATGGAATCCCTGATCACGCGTTTCGCCGCCAAGTAGCCCACGCCACCATCGACGGCATGGCCAGGCCGGTGCCCCAGCAGGGGAGCTGGCCTGGCAGGCTGTCGCCGATGTCCTCCAGCTCCGGTCCGCCCCGGGCGGCTACCGATAGCGTCGGCGGTAGTGCGGGACCGCCGGCGTGTGCACATCCGGTCACCGTGCTGGCCGGCCCCACCGCGGTCGGCAAGGGTACGGTCTCGGCCGACATCCGGCGGCGCTACCCCGACATCTGGATCTCCGTCTCGGCCACCACCCGCATGCCACGGCCGAGCGAGGCCGACGGCGTGCACTACCACTTCGTCAGCGACGCGACCTTCGACGCCATGATCGAAGCGGGGGAGTTCCTGGAGTGGGCCACCATCCACCAGCAGCAACGGTCGGGGACACCGCGGCGCGGGGTCGAGCAGGCCGTCGCCGCGGGCCGCCCGGTGCTGCTGGAGATCGACATCCAGGGCGCCCGTCAGGTGCGCAGGTCGTATCCCAGCGCCGCCTTCGTCTTCTTGGCCCCGCCGTCGTGGGACGAACTCGTCAACCGCCTCGTCGGCCGGGGAACCGAGAACAGCGCCGAGCGTGAGCGACGGCTGGCCAGCGCCAGGGTGGAGTTGGCAGCCGAGTCCGAGTTCGATGTCACGATCGTCAACCGCGACGTTAGCCAAGCAACCGATGACCTCGTACACTTCATCGGTTGGCGGGCGTCGCCCGACGTTGTCACCGCCGGCCCTGAGTCATCGCCTTGACGCTGCCGTGAACGACGTCTGTGAAATGGAGTGCCTGTGTCCTCTCTGCCGGTCGTACCCGAGGGCATCACCAATCCGCCGATCGATGACCTGCTCTCGGTGGTCGACTCCAAGTACGCGCTCGTGATCTACGCGGCCAAGCGCGCCCGTCAGATCAATGCGTACTACGCGCAGCTGGGTGAGGGGCTGCTGGAGTACGTCGGTCCGCTCGTCGAGACGCATGTGCAGGAGAAGCCGTTGTCGGTCGCGCTGCGCGAGATCGACGCCGGGCTGCTGACCATCACGCCGTCCGGCGGCGAGTCGGAATTCGGCTACACCGATCTCACGGCGCTGGAGGCCGGTCCGGACGCGTCGTTCGAGGCCGCGTTCGGCGCCTCCTTCGGCAACCCCTTCGGCGACGGCGAGGATGCCACGGGCTCGCAGACCGCCGGTGACCCCGACGGCGACTCCTCCCGGCAGGCCTGATTCGGGCCGCGGCGTTCTCGGCGCAATCGCCCATGAGCGCCCGAGCGCTGCGTCGCGTCGTCCTGGGTGTCGGCGGCGGCATTGCCGCCTACAAATCCGTCTCCCTGCTGCGCCTGTTCACCGAGGGCGGCCACGACGTCCGGGTCGTGCCGACCGCCGCGGCATTGCGCTTCGTCGGCGAACCCACCTGGTCGGCACTGTCCGGCCACCCTGTCACCACCGACGTCTGGTCGTCGCCGGACGAGGTCCCACACGTCGCTATCGCCCGCATCGCCGACCTCGTCGTGGTGGCGCCCGCGACCGCGGACCTGCTGGCCCGGGCCGCATCGGGACTCGCCGATGACCTGCTCACCAACGTATTGCTGACGGCGCGCTGCCCGGTACTGATGGCGCCGGCCATGCACACCGAGATGTGGGAGCACCCCGCCACCCAGCACAACGTCGAGACGCTGCGGCGCCGGGGCATCGTGGTGCTCGACCCGGACGAGGGCAGGCTGGCCGGCCAGGACACCGGCAAGGGCCGGCTACCGGATCCCGAGGTCATCCACACCGTGGCGCTCTCCCTGCTGCATCCGGTCCCGTCGGGGCCGCTGACGGGGCGGCGGGCCGTCATCAGCGCTGGTGGCACCCGGGAGCCGCTCGACCCGGTCCGCTACCTGGGAAACGCCTCCTCCGGGCGCCAGGGCGTCGCCCTGGCGGAAGCCGCGCGGGACCTCGGGGCCCAGGTCACGCTCGTGGCGGCACATGTGGAGGTGGACCTGCCCGAAGGGGTCGCGATCAGTCGGGTCTCGACCGCCGCTGAACTGCAGCAGGCCATGCGAGCGGCCGCCGTCGACGCAGACGTCATCGTGATGGCCGCGGCCGTCGCTGACTTCCGGCCCGAGGTCGTCGCGGAGCGGAAGATCAAGAAGGGGCCGGCGGACCCGGCACCGCTGCGGCTGGTCCGGACCGTCGACGTACTGGCCTCGCTGGCCGCCGACCGGCCGGCTGCGACCGTCCTGCTCGTGGGCTTCGCCGCCGAGACCGGCGACGCCGACGGCGACGTGCTGCATCACGCGGAGCGCAAGCTGCTGGCGAAGGGTTGCGACGTGCTTGTCGTCAATGACGTCAGCGGCGGCCGGGTGTTCGGGTCGCCGGAGAACGAGGTGGTCATCCTGCGCCGCGTCGGCGACACCGTAGTGACCGCTGCGGAGATCCCGCAGCAGCGCAAGAGCCTTGTCGCCCATGCGATCTGGGAGGTGCTGATTCCGTTGCTCGCGTCGGTATCCTCCGCATCGACCGTATCGGCGGAGCGCCTGACCCTGTCGGGTACATCACACTGAGGACCGTGAGGGAGATGGTTATGCAGCTGTTCACGTCGGAGTCGGTGACCGAGGGGCATCCCGACAAGATCTGTGACCAGATCAGCGACGGCATCCTCGACGCCCTGCTCGCCCAGGACCCACGGTCCCGGGTCGCGGTGGAGACCCTCATCACCACCGGCATGGTGCACGTGGCCGGCGAGGTGACCACGGGCGCTTACGTCGAGATACCCCGGATCGTCCGCGACACCATCGTGCGGATCGGGTACGACTCCTCGGTCAAGGGCTTCGACGGCCACTCCTGCGGGGTGGCGGTCTCGATCGGCGGGCAGTCGGCGGACATCGCGCAGGGCGTGGACAAAGCCCACGAGCTGCGGACCGAGGCGGCCGAGGACCCGCTCGACAGCCAGGGGGCGGGCGACCAGGGGCTGATGTTCGGCTATGCCTGCGACGACACCCCCGAGCTGATGCCGTTGCCGATCTCGGTGGCGCACCGCCTGGCGCGCCGGTTGTCGGAGGTCCGACACAGCGGCGCGATGCCGTATCTACGCCCGGACGGCAAGACCCAGGTGACCATCGCCTACGAGGGCGCGACCCCGGTCGCAGTCGACACCGTCGTGGTCTCCACGCAGCACGCCAGCGACATCTCGCTGGAGAACATGCTGACCCCGGACGTCGTGGAGCAGGTCATCCGGCCGGTGCTGGAGTCCCTGGAGCTCGACACCGACGCGACGAGGCTACTGATCAACCCCACCGGGCGATTCGAGATCGGCGGCCCGATGGGTGACGCGGGGCTGACCGGCCGCAAGATCATCGTCGACACCTACGGTGGCATGGCCCGCCACGGCGGTGGCGCGTTCAGCGGCAAGGACCCCTCCAAGGTCGACCGTTCCGCGGCGTACGCGATGCGTTGGGTCGCCAAGAACATCGTCGCCGCGGGCCTGGCACGCCGCTGCGAAGCCCAGGTCGCCTACGCCATCGGTAAGGCGCAGCCGGTGGGGCTGTACGTCGACTGCTTCGAGACCAACACCGTCGACCTCGACGTCATCGTCAAGGCGGTGAAGGAGATCTTCGACCTGCGCCCAGCGGCGATCATCGCGGACCTGGACCTGCTCCGCCCGATCTACCAGGCGACCGCCGCGTACGGACACTTCGGCCGTGAGAACCCGGAGTTCACATGGGAGCAGACGACCCGGGTCGAGGCGCTGCGCCGCGCGGCGGGCGTCTGAGCCAGACACAACCAGTCCTCTTCGGTCGCCGCCCACGGCGGTCGACGCCGGGAGCCGACGGCGCCGCCGCGGAGGTCGCGAGCGGACCGCTGGTGGCCCAGGTCTGCGTCGACGCGCCGGGACCGCACCTGGACCATTCGTTCTCCTATGTCGTCCCGCAGCGGCTCGTCACCGACGTGAGGCCCGGCGTCCGGGTCAGCGTGCCGTTCGCCGGCTCCGACGTGCCCGGGTGGGTGCTGGCGCTCGACGGGCGATCCCCGAGCGAGCCGGGCGGCGACCCGGTGGGCGAGGCGCAGCGGCCGCTGCGAGCGCTGCGCCGCGTCGTCTCGCCGGTCGCCGTGCTGGACCCCGTGGTCGCGACCGTCGCCCGCCTGGTGGCAGACCACTATGCGGGGACGCTGGCCGACGTGTTGCGCACCGCCGTGCCGCCGCGCCACGCCCGGGCCGAAGCCGCCTTCCGCGAAGCGGTCGCGGGCACACCCGCGGCCGCGATCCTCGACGGCGTGCCCGCCGTGCCCGGTCCTGCTCGGCCGCGGCCACCCGGCCAGCCGGTTCTCGGCAGTTGGGGGGACCTCACCGGTGGGCCGGCCCTGCTGCACAGGATCGCCGCGGGACAGGGCCCCGCTGCGGCGGCGTGCTTGCCCACCACTGCCGACCCGTGGCAAGCACTGGCGGTGCTCGCTTCACACGCGGTGCCACGGACCACGCTCGTCCTGGTCCCCGACGCGGCCGACATGGAACTCGCCGCCGCCGCGGTCACGGCTCACAACCCCGGCGCCCGGGTCGTGGTGATCCACCACGACCTGGGGCCGGCCGCCCGGTGGCGGGCCTTCCTGCAGATCCTCACCGGCCTGGCCGACGTGGTGATCGGCACCCGGTCGGCGGCCTTCGCGCCGCTGCCCGGGCTCGGGGTCGTGGCAGTGTGGGACGACGGTGACGACGCACACGCCGAGCCGCGCTCACCCGGCTGGCATGTCCGCGTCGTAGCGGCCCAGCGGGCCCGGGCCGCCGGCGCAGCACTCGTCTTGGCGGCTCATGCCCGCTCCGCGGCTACCCAGCAGCTGGTGGCCACCGGCGCCTGCAAGAGCCTGGAAGCACCCCGGCCGGTCCGGCGCCGTGCCCCCCGGGTCTTCGCTCCCAACCCCGACGACCCGCTGCAGAGCGCAGCCCGGGTGCCGCGCTCGGCTCACCAGGTGATCGCCGAGGGGCTGCGAAGGGGGCCAGTTCTGGTATCCGTACCCCGGCGCGGCTACGCACCGGGCCTTGCGTGCGGCCATTGCCGCGCCCCCGCGTGGTGCCGGCACTGTCACGGTGGCCGGCTGGCCGTGACTTCCGCGGGTGCCGAGCCGGCCTGCTCGTGGTGCGGACGTGCGGATGCCCAGTGGGCCTGCGGTGTCTGCGGGGCCACCGCGCTGCGGGCTGCGGCGGTAGGTGGCCGACGCACTGCGGAGGAACTGGGCCGGACCTTTCCAGGTCACCCCGTGGTGACCTCCGACGGGTCGGGCCGGGTCCACGCTGTGCCGGCGAACGGCGCGCTGGTCGTCGCGACCCCCGGCGCGGAACCCGTGGCGGCCGGTGGGTATGCCGCCGCCGCGATCCTCGACGGCGATTCGACGCTGGCCAGGCCGGGTCTGGCGGCCGGCGAGGACACCGTGCGCCGCTGGCTGCACGTGGTGTCGCTGGTCCGGCCCACCGCCGAGGGCGGCACCGTCGTGCTCGTCGCCGACCCGACAGCGGCGGCGGTCGCAGCCGTCGTCGCGGCCTCACCCGAGCGCTACGCCCAGCGGGTCCTCGCCGAGCGCACCGAATCCGGGCTGCCACCGTCAACCGTGGCAGCGGCGCTGCTGGGCGACCGCACCGTCGTGGCCGAAGCCGCCGCCTGGCTGCGGGGGGAGCCGCCGTTGGCGGAGGGAACGATCTCGCTGTGGTCGGCCGAGCCGGCCGGTGGGGTGGCCCCTGCGGCCGGGAACGCCACGGTGCAGGTACTGGGCCCGGTCCCGACCGGACAGGGAAGGACGCCGGAGCAGGCCCGCCTGCTCGTGCTGGGCGAGCGGGCCGCTGTGGTCGATGCCATGCGCGACGTGCTGCGTCGTCGGGCTGCCCGTCACATCCCGGGCGCCCTCACCGTTCGCGTGGATCCGATCGAGCTGTGATCTGACCCATCCGGGAGTAGCACATGAGGTGCTACTTTTCTGATGTGGAGCGGATCGGGGTCAGGGAACTTCGGCAGCACGCCAGTCGCTACCTCGATCGCGTCAAGGCCGGCGAAACCGTCGAGGTCACCGAGCGCGGCGAACTGGTGGCCCTGCTGGTTCCGCCCTCGCCCGCGACCTCCGCCCGTGAGCGGCTGATTGCCGAGGGCATACTGCGGCCGGCCGCCGAGGCCTTTCGGCTGCCCGAGCGGACCGTGGCGGAGCGACCCACCGGTGCGGTGCTGGACGAGCTGCGCGCGGACGGGTGATCTACCTCGATTCCTCCGCCCTGCTCACATTGCTGTTCGAGGAGCCGGAGAGCTCTGCGCTGGCCGACTGGCTGTCCCAGCGCACCGGCACGCCCAGGATCAGCAGTCAGCTCGCTGTCGTGGAGGTCGGCCGAGCAACCCGGCGGCTGGATCCGCAAGCGCTTGGGGCCGCGCGCAGCCTGCTCCGGCAGCTCGACATGATCCCGATGACGGGGGCGGTGCTGGACCTGGCAGCCGGGCTCGGCGACCCGTTCCTGCGCAGCCCGGACGCCATTCACCTGGCGAGCGCGCTGGCCGTCGCCGAGACGTCGGCCTTCGTCGCCTACGACCATCGGCTCCTGACGGCCGCCGCGGCCGAGGGCCTGGAGCCGAACGCTCCGGGCAGCCGGTGAGGTGGAGGGCACGCGGCCAATAGACTGCGGTCGTGGCGCTCAAGCAGATCAGACTCTTCGGCGACCCGGTCCTGCGCACCCCGGCAGATCCCGTTGTGGACTTCGACAGGGAGCTGCGCGTCCTGGTGTCCGACCTCACCGAGACGATGCTCGATGCCCCCGGCTCCGGACTCGCCGCCCCGCAGATCGGCGTCGGGCTGCGGGTCTTCACCTGGGCGGTCGACGACGAGCTCGGGCACCTGATCAACCCCGACCTCGACCTGTCGACGGAGATGCAGGACGGAGACGAGGGATGCCTCTCTTTCCCCGGCATCTATGCCGATACCCCCCGGGCGCTGCGGGTCGTCGCCAAGGGGTTCTCGATGTACGGCGAACCGGTCACCATCGACGGCACGGCGACGCTGGCACGGGCCATCCAACACGAGACTGATCACCTCGACGGGGTCCTGTTCATCGACCGGCTGGACCGCGAGAGCCGCAAGGCGGCCCTCAAAGCCATCCGCGAGGCGGATTGGGCGGGCTCGACCCCCACCGTCAAGGTCAGCCCGCACCCCACGTTCGGCGCGGCCCGGTAGTGCGGCTCGTCTTCGCGGGGACACCCGACGTCGCGGTCCCCAGCCTCACCGCCCTGATCGGCTCCCGGCACGAGGTCGTCGCCGTCCTCACCCGGCCCGACTCCCCGACGGGCCGCGGCCGCACCACCGCGCCCAGCCCGATCCGGGTCGCAGCCGAGCAGGCCGGCATCGAGGTCCTCACGCCACGGCGCCCGCGCGACCCCGACTTCCTGCAACGGCTGCGTGACCTGGCGCCCGACTGCTGCCCGGTCGTCGCCTACGGTGGGCTGATCCCGCCGGCGGTCCTGGCTGTGCCGCGTCGTGGCTGGGTCAACCTGCACTTCAGCCTGCTCCCGGCCTGGCGCGGGGCCGCACCCGTGCAGCACGCGATCATCGCCGGCGACACCGAGACCGGAGCGACCGTCTTCGTGCTGGAGGAAGGGCTGGACACCGGGCCGGTCCTCGGCACGATGGTTGAAGCCCTGCGGCCGACGGACACGGCGGGGCACGTGCTGGGCCGGCTCAGCGTCGCCGGGGCACCGCTGCTGGTCGCGGCCCTGGACGCCATCGCCGACGGCACCGCGGTCGCCGTGCCGCAACCCGCCGATGGTGTCAGTCACGCCCCCAAGCTGACGCCTGCCGATGCCCGGATCGACTTCACCCGCCCCGCCCACGAGGTGGACCGGCGAATCCGCGGCTGCACCCCGGAGCCGGGCGCCTGGACCGTGTGGGGTGACGTCCGGATCAAGCTCGATCCCGTCACCGTGGTGCCGGGGGAGGCGTTGCCCGCCGGCGTGGTGCGGGTCAGCCGCTCCGGCGTCCTCGTCGGGACGGCGACGTCCGCCGTTCGCCTGGGTGTCGTGGGGCAACCTGGACGGCGACCGATGCCCGCTGCGGACTGGGCGCGCGGGGCCCGTGACCTGGACGGCAGCGTGCTGGCGGCCGCCGCCGACCTCGCCGGGCGGGTCCGCTGATGGGCCCCCCGACCCGACGGCCCAGCACGGGCAAGGCGCCGACGGACCGGGCACCCACCACGGGCAAGGCCGCCAGCACGGGCAGGGCCGCCAGCACGGGCAAGGCGCCGACGGCCGGCCAGGCGCGGCAGGGCCGGCCCGGCAGGCCCGCGACCGCCGACGCGGCACGCTCCGTGGCCTACACCGTCATTCGGGCGGTGGACACCGATGACGCCTACGCGAACCTGGTGCTGCCCCGGCTGCTCACCGAGCGACGGGTGCACGGCCGTGACGCCGCCCTGGCCACCGAGCTGACCTACGGCGTGCTGCGGCTGCGCGGTACCTACGACCGGATCATCGCCACCGTCATCGACCGCCCGCTGAAGCTCGTCGATCCTGCCGTTCTCGACGTGCTGCGGCTCGGCGTCCACCAGTTGCTGTCCATGCGGGTACCCGACCACGCGGCCGTGTCGGCCACCGTCGGCGTCGCCCGCGAGCAGATCGGCACCGGCGCCTCCGGCTTCGTCAACGCCGTGCTGCGCAAGATCGCCGGCCGCAGTCTGGACTCCTGGCTGGACGAGGTCGCTCCCGCCCCCACCGGCGACGACCCGGCGGCCGATGCGGCGCTGGCCGCCCGGCACTCGCACCCGGAATGGATCGTCCGCGCCCTGCGACAGGCCCTGCTGGCCGCGGGCCGCGACGCCGCCGAACTGCCGGACCTGCTGGCTGCCGACAACGCCCCGGCGGCCGTCACGTTGCTGGTGCGCCCGGGAATGGTCGACGATGCGCTGCCCGCCAATCTGACGCGCCGCGGCGCCACCCCGGGCCGCTGGTCACCGCACGCCTGGTCATGGGACGCCGGCTCGCCGGGCGACCTGCCGGAACTGCGGACGGGCGGCGTCCGGGTCGCAGACGAGGGCAGTCAGCTGGTGACGCTCGCGCTGCTCGCCGCCCCCCTCGAACCGCCTGCCACTACCGGCACCGGGCAGCGCTGGCTCGACCTCTGCGCGGGGCCCGGTGGCAAATCGGCGCTGCTCTCGGCGCTGGCCCGCCCGGCCGGCGCCACCGGTGTCTCGGTCGAGCTGCGCCCGCAGCGCAGCGCCATGGTCGCCGACGCCGTCGCGGGGGCGCAGGCCTGGTGGCAGGTCCGCACCGAGGACGGCCGGGAGATCGGCGACGCCGAACCGGCCGGCTACGACCGGGTGCTCGCCGACGTGCCGTGCACCGGGCTCGGCGCGCTGCGACGGCGACCGGAGGCCAGATGGCGCCGCAGCCCCGCCGACCTCACCACCCTCGGGCCGTTGCAGCGGGAGTTGCTGACCGGTGCGCTGCGCGCCTGCCGACCGGGCGGGGTCGTCGCCTACGTCACCTGCTCACCTCATGTCGCCGAGACCCGGGTGGTCGTCGAGGACGTCGTCAAGGCCGGCGAGCGGGGCCGCTCGGTGCCGTCCGAGGTCCTCGACGCCCGGCAGTTCGTCACCGACCGCGATGGCGCGACGCTGCCCGACCTTGGGCAGGGGCCGTACGTTCAGCTGTGGCCGCACCGACACGGCACCGACGCGATGTTCCTCGCCCTGCTGCGACGCCGCTGAGGCTCGACCACCACGGCTCTGCGCGCTACGAGGGCAGTAGCCGTACCGCCGTGTGAGCGGCGGACGTTGCCCCACGGCTCATACGGCCGACACCGCTCTGGCGAAGGCGTCGATGTCGTCGAGGCGAGCAATGGAGAATGGCCATGACCTGGCGGTCGTCGACCCGCGCGTACCCATGCACCAGGAGATTGCGGAACTTGGCCATGTCCGCCAGGCCGACAGCCAGGGCAGCGTCGATCACCCCGCCCTCGGCGAGCACCGTGAAAGCGTCGGCGAAGGACGACGGTGCTCGCAGCCTGTTGCGTGAGACGAGATGCCGGCAGACATCGATGCACACCTCCATGGCGATGACGAAGGAACTTCACAGATTCATGCGGTCGATGTCGGCCAAGCAGGTCCTCCGCCGGGATCCGGGCGAGCCGTCGGAGGTCTCGCTGTTCGGCGGCCAGCCTGTCGAGCAGTCCGGCCAGGATCGCCGTGTCGCGGGTCATCGACGCCCAGCGGCATGCGCGGCCAGCAGGTTCTGGTCCAGCCGAGCCGCCGTGAACTCGAAGTCCATGACCATCGGGTACGTCGAGGTCTCGTACCTCACCCGCTCATCGTCGTCAGCCGTGAACAGCAGGATTCCGTCACGGAGCACCCGGAGCTGCAACCGCGGTGGCGCCAGGTTGAGGATCGGCACGTCGTCGACCCGCTGGCCGATGGCGGCCTCCAGTCGTCTGGCCAACCGCAGGGACGTGACGAGGTACTCCGACTCGGGGACGTCGCGGTTGACGAGGACGGCGATGTCGACGTCGCTGTCCGGTCGAGCCTCGCCCCGGGCACGGGACCCGTAGAGGTAGGCGGCGACCACCGGTTCGTCGGCCGTGACCTGGGCTGCAGCCCCGGCGTAGGCCTGGTGCTCGATGTCGGGATGCCTCATGACACGAGGGTAGGCGTCCAGCGGTTCCTGTGATCAGCCCCTGGACAAGACCGGTCCGGGGCCTGCCGTCCGGCGGTCAGCAGACGCCACGAAACCGATGAGGACGACGCGAACCCGCCTCTCGTGCCATCTTTGCCCGTGGCCATCCGGATCGCCCCCAGCCTGCTGTCCGCTGACTTCACCGACATCGCCGGTGAGCTGCGCAAGATCTCGACGGCCGATTGGGCGCACGTCGACATCATGGACAACCATTTCGTGCCCAACCTGACATTCGGCACACCGATGGTCGAGGCGATGGCCCGCGTCTCGCCGCTGCCGCTGGACTGCCACCTCATGATCGACGAGGTCGACCGCTGGGCCCTGGACTACGCCGCGGCGGGCGCGGGCAGCGTCACCATCCATGCCGAGTCCTCCGCGGCACCGGTGCGCACCGCCCGAGCGCTGCGCGAGGCCGGGGCACGGGCGGGGCTGGCGGTGCGGCCGGCGACGGCCATCGAGAGCTACCTGGACCTGCTGCCCGAGTTCGACATGCTGCTGATCATGACGGTGGAGCCCGGGTTCGGCGGTCAGCCCTTCCTCGACGTGTGCCTGCCGAAGGTCCGCCGGGCGCGGGACGCGGTGCGGGCCGCCGGGCTGGACGTCTGGGTCCAGGTCGACGGCGGGGTGTCGACGCAGACCATCGAGCGGTGCGCGCAGGCCGGTGCCGACATGTTCGTCGCGGGGTCCGCGGTCTACGGCGCACCTGATGCCGCCGAAGCCATCGAGGAGTTGCGGCTCCTGGCTGGTCAGCACAGCGATGCGCGCACGGCGGCTGCGCCACCGCGCGCGTAGTGGCGCGGCATAGTCATGGCATCCTTGCCGTTGTAGTACTCGCGATCTCCGGGGTCGGTGCAACTCCGAACCGGCGGTGACAGCCCGCGACCCGGCCGCAGCCAGCGGCCGGTTGATCTGGTGGAACTCCAGAGCCGACGGTGACAGTCCGGATGGGAGGAGATCGCGTGCCGTGGCGCACCCGCGTCCCGGTGCTCTCCGGCGGCCCGCTGCCCCCACCCGGAGCACGTCGAGCACGGGTCGGTGATGATGTTCACGGGTATCGTCGAAGAACGCGGCACGGTCATCGCGGTGGACCGCGCACCCGAGTACGCACGGCTCGGCATCCGGGGCGCCCTGGTCACCTCCGACGCCTCGCCGGGTGACTCGATCTCGGTCAACGGGGTGTGCCTGACCGTGACCGACCTGTCGGGTGACGTGTTCACCGTCGACGTCATGGCCGAGACGCTGCGGCGCTCCAGCCTGGCCGACGTCGCGCCGGGCGGCGATGTCAACCTGGAACGGGCGATGCCCGCCTCGGGCCGCTTCGGCGGCCACGTGGTACAGGGGCACGTCGACGGCACCGCAATGGTGCGAGAGCGCCTCCCCGGGGACCGCTGGGAGGTCGTCACCATCTCCCTGCCGCCGCCATTGCGCCGCTATGTGGTCGAGAAGGGGTCCATCACCGTCGACGGGGTCTCGCTGACGGTCTCGGCGGTCAGCGCCACAGGCGATACCGACCCGTGGTTCCAGGTCTCCCTCATCCCCACCACTCTGACGGCAACCACGCTCGGCGTCCGAGAGGTCGGCTCTGCTGTCAACCTGGAGGTGGACGTGCTCGCCAAGTACGTCGAAGCGCAACTGGCCCACCTCGGTGCGCCGGCATGAGCGCCGACGCAGCGACCGGGACCCTGGACACCATCGAGGCGGCCCTGGCCGCGATGCGCGGCGGCCGACCGGTCCTGGTCGTCGACGCTGACGACCGCGAGAACGAGGGCGACGTCATACTGCCCGCGCAGCACGCCACGGCCGGATGGGTGGGCTGGACGATCCGGCACACCTCGGGGGTGCTCTGTGTGCCGATGAACGACGATCGCGCCGACCTGCTGCAGCTACCCGCCATGGTCGCCCGCAACCAGGACCCGCGGCAGACCGCCTACACCGTCAGCGTCGACGCCCGCCTCGGCATCGGCACCGGCATCTCCGCCACGGACCGCTCCCGCACCCTGCGGGTGCTCGCCGACCCCACCGCTGTCCCCGGTGACTTCGTCCGGCCGGGCCATGTGTTCCCGCTGCGAGCCCGGCCGGGAGGTGTGCTGGAACGC
>CAZEYA010000058.1:0-5855 GCA_964516515.1 uncultured Kineosporiaceae bacterium
GCTGCCGCCCCCGGCCAGCCGGTGACCGTTCCGATCGGTGGAATGGCGCGTCGGCACATGGCCCGGCGCGCGGGTGAGCCGCTGACGGCCAAGTCGTGGGATTACCGTGGTAGCCATGCCAGTGACGCCAGCGGGTGTTCTCTTCGCCGACGTGACGACAGAGCCGATCGATACCGGCGCCATGATGGCCCGCGTCGCATCAGCGTCGATGGGTGCGGTGGTGAGTTTCCTGGGCGTGGTGCGTGATCACGACACACCCGGACGTGGCGAGGTGGTGCGGCTGGACTACGAGGCCCATCCCTCGGCGGCAGATGTGATGCGGGGGGTGTGCAGTGACATGGCTGCCTCACACCCGGAGTCCGTAATCGCCGCTGTGCACCGGATTGGGTCACTGAACGTAGGTGAACCGGCGTTGGTGGTGGTTGTTGCGGCCCGGCACCGACGCGAGGCTTTCGACACCTCCCGTGACGTCGTCGACGCCGTCAAGGCCCGGCTGCCGGTATGGAAGCACCAGTTCTTCACTGACGGTAGCGATGAGTGGGTAGGGCTGGGGGACGTCGGGCCGGTTCTCGGATAACCACGGCTCGGAGTTTTCCGATCACTTAGAGTTGTGGCATGCTGGAAGCCCGGAACCGCGCAGATCGAGGGCCGGCGTCGGCCACGGCCCTGTCGATGACCTCGTCCCCGGCCGCTGCGACGGTTGGCGAGGCGGCGGGGGCAGGCGAGCATCGTGCGCCCGGGCTTGCAGTGGTGCCGGCGCCACGGACCCGGAGCGCCGTCGCAGAAGTCCCGGCGACGCGCTCGGATCCGGTCGCCCGACTGATGTCGGTCGACGTGGGCCATGACCCCTTCCCCTTCCTGGAGGAGCTCCGACGCCGTGGTCGCGTGGTTCGCGGTCGCTCGGCGGTCGTCAGCGCGCACTACGACGTGTGCGCGCAGGTGCTGTCCGATCCGGCTTCGTTCAGCAGTCGCCGCTCGACCCACCGGGCGAGCGGAGGGGTACGAAGCGGGGTGTCGGCGGCGGCTCGACCTGCGGAGTTCGCCCATCAGGGCGTGGACGTCCTCAACGGCATCGACATACCCTTCGCGGGCGCGCTCATCGCCACCGACCCGCCCGAGCACACCAGGCTGCGTGCTCTGGTCGCGCGGGCGTTCCGCGCCGAGGCGGTGGCCGAACTGCGGACAGACATCGAAGGGCTGGCGAACGGCCTGCTCGACGGTCTGACCGGGCGGGCCGCTGTGGACCTGGTCGGCGACTACGCGAAGCCGCTGGGCCTGATGATCATCGGGGACGTGCTGGGGGTGCCATCGGCAGACTGGCCACAGGTGCGGTCCTGGGCCGACGACCTGTTCGCGGCGAATGAGGCGACGACAGCACCGCAGCGCCGTGAGGCGCTGCACTCACAGCATGCGCTGCGGCGCTATCTCGACGACCTGCTGTCCGACCGGGCGCAGGCCCCGGGTACGGCCCTCATCGACTCAATGCTGGGGCCCATCGCCGACAGCGAGGCGATGAGCCTGCGAGAAGCCGGATCGACGGCACTACTGGTCCTGCAGGCAGGGTACGAGACCGCCGCGACAGTCATCGGCAACGCCATCCACGCCTTGGGTCGGCATCCGGGGCAGGTCGAGATCCTGCTGGCCCGCCCCGAGCTGTGGCAGAACGCGGTCGAGGAGGTGATGCGCTGGAACCCGGCGGTCCTGCTGGCAACCCGGGTGGCACGGGCCGACACGACCCTCGCCGGGCACACCGTCGCGGCCGGCGGCCAGGTGGTGCTGGCGTTGGCGGGCGCCAATCGGGACCCGGAGGTCTTCGACGCACCGGACATCTTCGACGTGGAACGTGAGAATGCCGCGGCCCACCTCGGCATGGGTGCCGGTAGCCACGCCTGCCTGGCCGGCGGGCTGGCCCGGCTGGAGACCGAGGTTGCGGTGCAGCGGCTGTTCGAGCGCTTCCCCAACCTGCGCTTCGCCTCGCCGCCCGTGCGTACGTCGGGAGGGGCACTGCGGGGCTTCGTCAATCTGCCGATTCGCCTGGGTCGCCCTGCACGTCGCCTTGAGTAGGGGCCGGGTCAGCCGCCGCTGAAGGGTGGCAGCACATCGAGTGTGGTGGCCTGCCCGATCTGGGAGTCCGAGCGCGCCCGGACGCCGTCGAGCAGGAACGAGCACGCCGGTAGCACGTCGGCGATTCCTGGGTGTCGGCCGACGAGGCGATTCAGCAGGTCCGACACCGTGCCGCCCACGGGGGCCGCCAGCGTCAGTTCGCGACGGCCGGTGGCGGCCCGGGCGCCCGCGAACAGCCGCACCGTGATGGTGTCAGAAGCGGAGGTGTCGGCATCGACAGCCGATCGCGCGGTGTCCAGGCTCATTCAGCCCCCGATCGCACTCATGGGGCGCTGCGGACGCAGGAAGGATGGGTCGTCGATCCCATGGCCAGGCAGCTTCCCCCACATCGCGACCCGCCACGCGTCGGCGAGTTCCTCGTCCGTCTTGTCCTCACGCAGCAGGCCGCGCAGGTCCGTCTCGGTCCTGGCGAACAGGCACGAGCGGACCTGCCCGTCGGCGGTCAACCGGGTCCGGTCGCAGTCGCCGCAGAAGGGCGCCGTCACCGAGGCGATCACGCCGACGCTGCCGAGGCGTGCTCCGTGCCGATGGACCCACCAGCGTTGTGCGGGCGCACTGCCGCGGACGGGGACCTCGGTCAAGTCGAATGCCAACCGCAGGGTGCCCAGGATCTCCTCCTGGGTCACCATCTGGTCCCGGCTCCAGGTGCCGTGGGACTCCAAGGGCATCTGTTCGATGAATCGGGCCTCGACGTCCCGCGCGCAACTCCACTCGACGATGTCGGCCGCTTCGTCGTCGTTGATGCCTCGCAGCAGCACCGCGTTCAGCTTGACCGGCCCCAGACCTGCCGCCACCGCAGCCTCGATGCCCGCGACGGCCTCGGCATGTCGAGCCCGGCCCGTCATGGCGGCGAACCGGTCGGGCTGCAGAGTGTCGAGACTGACCGTCGCCCGGTCGAGTCCCGCCAGCTTGAGCCCGGCGGCTCGCCGGTCCAGCCCGATGCCGTTGGTCGTCATCGCGATGGCCGGCCGGGTGCCCCCAGCGGTCCGCAATTCCGCCGTGCCGGCGATGAGGTCCTCGAGATCCCGCCGCAGCAACGGCTCACCGCCGGTGAAACGGACATCGGTGACGCCGAGGCGGGTGACCGCGATCCTGATCAGCCGGAGGATCTCCTCGGGGCGGAGCAGCGCGTCATTCGCCAGCCATGGCAGCCCCTCGGCCGGCATGCAGTACGTGCACCGCAGATTGCACCTGTCGGTGAGGCTGACCCGCAGATCCACGGCCCGCCGCCCATAGGTGTCGAGCAACCCAGGGTCGCCGAGCCTCGTCGCTGCCACCGAATGAGGGTACGTGCATGATGCTCAACCGGCGAACATCCGGACCGTCGACAGCTCGACATCGCCGTACTGCCGCCCCGCCGTAGTCAGCGCGAGCTGAATGGCCTGCAACTGCTCCTTGACTCGCTCGTGCGTGGCGCGCCAGTCGGCCGCGAGTGCCGCGAAGCTGGTGGCGGCCTGGCCGCGCCACACCGACTGCAGCTGATCGAGGTTGCGCATCAAGATGTCCGCCTCCGCGCCGAGCGCGACCACGGACGACTGGGTCTGTCCCGCCGCGGCCTCGACCGCTTCGGTGTCGACTTCGAACCTGCTCATGTCGTGTCCCCTCTCCGGGTGACAGCCGGACCTTCCGCGCCGTCATCACCAGAGGCTGCCAGCGAGCGCCCTGATCCCGATGTCGTCGTCCACAGGACCCGAACGGCCACGTCCGGATCGGGTCGGCCCTGTGGACAGAGCGCATCCGCCGCCGGCCCCCACTAGGTTGCCTTCATGACATCCCTCGACGACAAGGGTGCTGAACTGCTCCGGCTGCACACCGACCCTGAGTTGCTCATCCTGGTCAATGTCTGGGATGCGGTCACCGCGAAGGTGATCGCCGGGACGCCCGGCGCCAGGGCGCTCGCGACAGCCAGCCATTCGGTTGCGGCCACATTCGGCTACCCCGACGGCGAGCAGATGCCGCTCGAGCTAATGATCGACATGGTCGAGCGGATCGCCGCCGCCGTTGACCTGCCGGTCACGGCGGACCTCGAGGGTGGCTATGGCGAGGTGGACGCCACCATCCGGATGGCCATCGAGGCGGGGGCCGTCGGGGCCAACATCGAGGACGAGATGAGCCCGTTCGACGAGGCCGTGGGCCGGGTTCGAAGGGCCGTCGCGGCCGGTGAGGCGGAAGGGGTGACGTTTGTGCTCAATGCGCGGACGGACGCCTTCTTGAAGGCCGGAGCCCGAGACCCCGAGCAGGTGCTGCGCGACGCAATCGACCGCGGCAGGGCATTCCTCGATGCCGGGGCGGCCTGCGTGTTCGTACCCGGTCGCCTGGACGCCACCGTGATCGGCCGCCTGGTCGAGGCCTTCGGCGAACGCAAGCTCAGCGTGGTCGGGCTGCCCGGCGTGCCACCCGCGGCCGATCTGGCGCGGCTGGGGGTGGCACGGCTGTCCTACGGTCCGATCCCGCAGCGGATCGCGCTGACTGCACTGCAGGACGCGGCCCGAGGTCTCCTGAGCGGCGGTCCGGTGCCGTCCGGCATCCGCCCGCTCAATTGACCGCTCTTCACGACGTCTGCTCGTCGGCGGCGACCAACGTGACCTCGATGATGCGCTGCCTGCCCTCGCGCAGCACGGTCAAGGAGACGGTCTCGCCGGGTTGATACGAGCGCACGATTGCGGTCATCGCGAGCGCGCCCGTGACGGACCGGTCGTCAACGGCGATGACGGCGTCGCCAGGGCGCAGTCCTGCGGCAGCCGCCGGGGCGCCACTCGTCACGTCCACGATGGCTGCGGCTGCCCGGTCACCGTCGGGGCCGCCTGCCACAGTGTCGTCGAGCCTGACGCCCATCCTGGCGTGCTGCGCCGTACCGGTGTCGATCAGTTGGTCGGCGACGGCTCGGACCTCATTGCCGGGGATGGCGAAACCGAGCCCAATGGAGCCGGACTGCCCACCGAAGGAGCTGCCGAGGCTGGCGATGGCCGAGTTGACCCCGATGACACGGCCGGCCGCGTCGACCAGGGCGCCGCCAGAGTTGCCCGGGTTCACGGCCGCGTCGGTCTGGATCGCGGCGGTCACGACGGGGGTGCCTTGCTGGCTCTGCCCGCTGCCGTCGCTCGCGGTGACCGGCCGGTCGAGCGCCGAGACGATGCCGGTGGTCACGGTGCCGGACAGGCCAAGCGGATTGCCGACGGCCATGACTGGGTCCCCCACCGCGACGACGCTGGAGTCGCCGATGGTGGCGGGGGTCAGATCCCCGGGCGGGTCGGTCATCTGGATGACCGCGAGGTCGGTGGCGGGGTCGAGCCCGATGATCGTGGCGGCGAACACTCGGCCGTCGGCCAGGTTGACCTGCAGGGTGCCTGACTGTTGGGCCGCTTCGACGACGTGGTTGTTGGTGACGATATGGCCGGCCGCGTCGTAGATGATGCCGCTGCCCTGCCCGCCACCGAACGGCGTAGTGACCGAGATCGACACGACGCTGGGCTGGATCGCAGCTGCCACCGCTCCCCAGTCGACAGCGTCGGTGGTCAACAGTGGGGCCGGCGACGCTGCGTCGGGAGCCGCGGCCACGGCCTGCGCGGGCGCGCCCGTGCCACCCAGTTCGCGCCCCACGAGAACCGCGCCGGTCGCGGTGACACCACCCATGACGAGCAACCCGGCCGTGCCGAGCGCTATGGCTGGAACGACGCCGCGACGGCGGCGTGGCGGACCGGGCGGTGCCGGTGCCGGTGCCGGTGCCGGTG
>CAZEYA010000058.1:5955-7288 GCA_964516515.1 uncultured Kineosporiaceae bacterium
CGGTGCCGGTGCCGGTGCCGGTGCCGGTGTGGGAGCGCTGTCGGTGGGGGTCCCGTACCGGGGTGCCGGCGATGCTGCGTCGGCCTCCGGGCGCTCTGTCGTCTGGGAGCGGTCCCATGCGGTCTGCGTCATGCATTCACGATGCACCCGGGCGCTGCGTCGACGATGGGAGTCGGCTGGGAGGTCGCTGTGCAACGCAAGACGCGTCGGGAACGTGGCGGGCGATACCTGGCGTTGCACCAACGTGCCCAAAGGATGCGCCGCGACCCCGCAACCGCCCAGACCCGACCTGTCGTGAGAGGCCGCATCCAGACCTTGATCGGCTATCTGCGGCCGCAGACCTCGGCGTTGGTCGCCGCCGCGGTGATCTCGCTGGTGACTGCCGCCTTCGCGCTGGCGCAGCCCCTGCTCGCCGGTGCGGCCGTCGACTCGATCACCGCATCCGGGCGGGTCGGCCGGGAACTGGTGGTCCCGGCCGTTCTGCTGGGTGTGGCCCTGGTGATCGCCGCGCTGCTCAGCGGCCTGCAGGCATACCTCCTGCAGCGCACCGGTGAAGCCGTGGTGCGCGAGGCCCGGGTGCGCCTGGTGGACCATCTGCTACGGCTGCCCATTGCCGAGTTCGACCGCCGGCGCACCGGCGATCTCATCTCTCGGGTCGGCGCCGATACCACCTTGCTGCGCGCCGTCGTCACCTCGGGCCTCATCGATGCCGTATCCGGCACTGTCACGGCCGTCGGTGCGCTGGTCCTGATGGCGATCGTGGACCCCATCCTGCTGCTCGTCACCGTGGTCGCGGTCGCGCTGGTACTGGGCGGCTCCTCGCTGGCGATCAGTCGGATCCGGCGGCTGTCGCGGCAGGCCCAGGAGGCCGTGGGCGACATGACGGCCGGCGTCGAACGTGTCCTCGGTGCGGTCAGGACGGTACGGGCCGCTCGCGCCGAGGCCCGCGAGAGCGCCGCCATCGGTGTCTCGATCGCGGCGGCCTTCGGCGCCGGGGTGCGGCTGGCCCGGGTCGAGGCGCTGCTCGGCCCGGTTGCAGCCATCGCCATCCAGGGGGCCTTCATCGCCGTCCTCGGAATCGGCGGCGCCCGGGTCGCCGCGGGTACCGCAACTGTGGGTGACCTCGTCTCGTTCCTTGTGCTGCTGTTCCTGCTGATCCAGCCGCTCGGTTCGGCGATCCAGGCGGCCACGGCGATCCAGACCGGCCTCGGTGCCGTCGAGCGGATCGAGGAGGTGCTAGCCATTCCACGCGAGGGTGACGGCGCGGCTCGCCCGGCGGCCGGGACCACAACGGCCGCCGGGACCACAACGGCCGCCGGGACCACAACGGCCG
>CAZEYA010000058.1:7388-17920 GCA_964516515.1 uncultured Kineosporiaceae bacterium
GCCGGGACCACAACGGCCGCCGGGACCACAACGGCCGCCGGGACCACAACGGCCGGTACGGCCTCGCCTGGGCCACACGTACCTGCGATCGAGTTCCGCGATGTGCGGTTCAGCTACGCCGACGGCACCGAGGTGTTGACCGGCGTGTCCTTCCGGGCCGAGCGGGGGACCAAGACTGCGCTTGTCGGCCCGTCCGGCGCCGGCAAGTCGACCATCCTCGCCCTCGTCGAGCGGTTCTACGACGTGACATCGGGCATGGTCCTCGTCGACGGGCAGGACGTCCGGGACATCAGCCATGATCGATTGCGAGCCAGGATCGCCTATGTCGAGCAGGACTCGCCTGCGCTGGCCGGGACGATCCGGGAGAACTTGCTGCTGGGCGCGCCGCAGACCGCGGAGTCAGAACTGCTCGCGGCGCTGCGGTCGGTCAACCTGCTGGGAATCGTCGACCGGTCGCCGCTGGGTCTGGACGCTCCAGTCGGTGACGACGGCGTGCTTCTGTCGGGCGGAGAACGCCAACGGCTCGCCATCGCCAGGGCCTTGGTTACCAGGCCGGAGGTGCTGCTGCTGGATGAGCCGACGGCGAACCTCGACGCGGCCAACGAGACGGCAATGGCGCAGGCGGTGGCAGCGATCGGTGACAACACGACGGTGCTGGTCGTGGCCCACCGGCTCAGTACCGTGGTCGATGCACAGCGGATCGTGGTGCTACACGCAGGCGAGGTCGTCGACATCGGCACCCACGCCGAACTCGTGGTGATGTCGGATACCTACGCCGACCTCGCCGCCCGTCAACTGTTGGTGTGAGAAGCCGGAGGAAACCCGACGGCGTGGATGAGCAGATTGCCGCCGCGGCGAGGGTGGTCAGGCGACGGGTGCCGGGAGAGTCCTGGGGGCCACCGGCACCCACACTCGAAAGGTCGCCCCGCCACCCGGGGTGTCCTCGATCTCGACCCGGCCGGCGTGCGCGGCGACGACGCCGGCGACGATCGACAGCCCCAGACCGGAACCGCCGCCGCTGCCGCGGTGCCGGGAGGCGTCCAGGCGGGTGAAGCGCTCGAACACCCTCGCCCGGTCGGCCACCTGGATGCCGGGTCCGTGGTCGACGACCTCGATGACCGCCCAGTCGCCCCGCGGCGCGAGGCTCAACTCCACAGGCGAGCCGTCGGGCGTGTGCCGCACGGCGTTGGCGGCCAAGTTGGCCACTACCTGCCGGAGCCGGTCGCCGTCACCCGTGATCACGATCGGGACCAGCGGGCCGCCGAAGGCGCCGCTGACCCGGACCTCGCGAGCCGGGTCGAGCGCCTTGACCACGGCGGCGGTGTCGACGACGAGCACCCCGAGGTCGACCGGATCGCTGTGCATCGGCCGTTGCTCGTCGAGGCGGGCGAGCAGCAGCAGGTCCTCGACCAGGCGGCCCATCCGGCGGGCCTCGCTCTCGACCCGCTCGAATGTCTGTTCCACCTGCTCCGGCGGCACGGCCCCCTGACGGTGGAGTTCGGCGTAGCCGCGAATCGCCGCCAACGGGGTGCGCAACTCGTGACTGGCGTCGGCCACGAACTGGCGCATCCGGTCGCGGGAGGTCTCGCGGACCTCGATGGCGTCCTCGATATGACCGAGCATCCCGTTGAGGGCCGTGGTGAGGCGGCCCATCTCGGTGTCCTGACTGCCCTCGGGCACGCGTCGCGAGAAGTCACCACCGGCGATGGCCGCTGCCGTCGTCTCGACCGACCGTAGCGGCCACAGCGAGCGATCGACCGCCCACCAGCCCACCAGGGCCGCGAGGGTGGCGATGACCAGCCCGACGAGGACGGCGCGGCCGCCGATCTCACGGACGGCCTGGTCGGCGTCCAGGGGCAGGGCCACTGACACGCTGCCCTGCTGCAGGCCAAGGCTGACGACCCGCCACGGCGTCTCACCCTCCGCGGCCGGAACTGTGTACGGCTGGCCGTACCGTTCCTCGCGGGCCCGGTTGAGGATGGCCGTGACGTTGGGCACGCCGACCTGATCCCGGGCGCCGGACTCGTACATCCCGGGCTTGACGGCGCCTACCTGATCGATGACCACGACGTAGTCGCTGGGGAACGGGTTGGTCGTGGTGTTGATGTAGGCACCCAGGTTCCCGCTCTGGATGAGCGGCACCGCGCGGGCGATGAGCAGGGCGTCGACCCGGTTGATCCGGTCGGCACGCAGGAACGCCAGCACGATGAGGCCGAAGAGCACCATGGCGATGACGGTGGCGCTGACAACGATGGCGACGACCCTGGCCCGCAACGATGTCCGCGGCAACGCGAGTGGGCTGCGGCTCGGGCCGATCGGCGCCCAGGGCAGCCTCAAGCGCCTGGTCTCAGGCACCCGGCGGTAGCCGCAGCACGTACCCCACACCACGCTTGGTGTGGATCAGGGCCGGCTCGACGCCGTCGATCTTGCGGCGGAGATAGGAGATGTAGGACTCCACGATGGCGCCGTCGCCGCCGAAGTCGTAGTCCCAGACGTGGTCGAGGATCTGGGTCTTCGACAGCACCCGGTTGGGGTTGAGCATCAGGTAGCGCAACAGCTTGAACTCCGTCGGGGAGAGGTCGATCACGTGGCCACCGCGACGAACCTCGTGGGCGTCCTCGTCGATCTCCAGGTCGTGGAAGACCAGGCGATTGCTCGCCTCCAGGTCCAGGGCGCCGGTGCGGCGCAGCACGGCGCGAATCCTGGCGACCACCTCTTCAAGGCTGAACGGCTTGGTGACGTAGTCGTCACCGCCGACCGTGAGGCCGTGAACCTTGTCGTCGATGTCATCACGAGCGGTGAGAAAAAGCACGGGCACATCTCGGCCGCGCTCGCGGAGCTTGCGAGTGACATCGAAGCCGTCCATGTCGGGCAGCATGACATCCAGTACGACGAGGTCCGGGCGCTCACGTTCGGCCGCTGCCAGGGCCTGCGCGCCGTCAGCGGCGGTGACCACCTCGTACCCCGCGTAGCGCAGTGAGGCCGCCAGCAGGTCACGGATCGACGGTTCGTCGTCGACGACGAGCAGCCGGGTCGGGGTATCGGTCACGGTGAGCGTCATGATGCCAGGGTGAGCGACCATTCTGTGAGCATCCTGGGAGAAACCTGGGTGGACGCCGCGCGGCAGGTGGTCGTGGTGGCGGCCATCGCCCACCTGGCGTTCCAATGGGTGGTCCACGTCGTGGTCTACCCGGGCCTGGCAGACCAGGCGGCCAGCGTCGCTGGGTCCGCCGCCGCGCTGCACGCGCGGTACACCTCTCGGATGGCCGTGGTGGTGGCGCCCGTGTATGGGCTTCTGGTCATCTCCTCCGCGGCCGCCTTCGCCGGGTCTCCAGACGGGTGGTCGGTCGTGACGGTGGCCGTCGTCGCGGCTGTCGTGGGTCTGACTGCCGGACGAGCGGTGCCGATCCACCGCGCGCTGAGTGTGCCCGCCCCGCCGGCGAGGGTCGCGGCGCTGCACCGGCAACTGATCCGGCTCGACCGGGTCCGGCTGGTCCTCGCAGTCGCGCTGGTGGCCTGCACCCTGCTCGCATTGCGCTGAGGTCAGGCGCTGGCGCCGGTGTAGGAGCGCAGCGCGAGACGCCAGATCACCGACGCCGCGACGACCGAACCGACGGCAACGATGGGGGCAACGGCCAGCATGGCCGGATCGCCCCGGCCGAGCAGCGCCTGCGCGGGCACGGTGGTCAGGAACGCCACCGGGATGATCGTCAGTGCGGTGCGGACCACGCCGCTGTACAGGTCGACGGGCACTCGCGAGGTCTCCACGATGGAGAACATCAGATCGTCGACGCCGTCGGAGCTGACCCATCGGATGCCGGCGCTCATCAAGGCCAGCGACAGGGCGTAGAGGATGGCCACGGCACACCCGACCAGCAGCACCCCGGAGGCCACCCCGGTCACCGTGATGTCGCGGCCCGAGGCGATCACCCCCGCCGCAGCCAGCCCCAGACCCAGCAGCGGGTCGAACCAGTTGTAGATCCCTACGTACCGCAGACTCACCATGAACTGCGAATCGACCGGCTTGGTGAGCAGGAAGTCCAGCGTCCCCATTCGGACGTACTCGGTGATCCGTGCGAGGTTGGGGGTGATGAGTGCGGACCGGATCCCACTGATCATGAAGAAGAAGCCGACGACCACCAGCAGTTCGGGGTAGGTCCACCCCCGCACCGAATCGGTGAACTGGAAGTACACCGCCATGCCGGCGACCGCCCAACCCAGCCAGAACAGGCTGAGCAGGGCGTTGGCGAAGAAGTTCAGCCGGTACTCCAGCTCGGTCGCGAACGCGTTGGACCAGAAGATACGCAGCAAGGTCAGGTATCTCATCCGCCGACCGCCTGATAGTGCACCACGCCGTGGCGCCACAGCAGCCTGTGCAGAATGACGAACACCAGCAGCCAGACGGCGGTGACCGCGAAACCGAGCAGCGTCTCGGCGCCGCTGAGCCGACCCATCGCCAGCTGCACCGGAAAATCCAGGGTGCTGCGGAACGGCGAGAACACGGCGAGGGAGCGCAGCGGTTCGGGCAGCAGGGAGACGGGGGCGATCAGCCCGGACAGGAATGCCCCGCCGCCCCACCACAGCATGTAGAGGTTCCCGACCTGCGTGCTCCAGAAGGCGATCATCGCGAAGGCCAGCGCCATCGCGACCGCCAGGCCGTATCCGGCGAGCACGGCGAGAAGGGCCAAGGCGGCCGTCCCCGGACCCACCGGGTAGCGGACGGCGTCGAACCACACGGCGGCGATGACGAACAACGGCACGAGGCCGGTGGCTGTGACCAGCCGGTGGCCGACGTCGTCGGCGATGTAGTGGTGGACCGGTGGCAGGGGCCGCAGCAGCCGGAACGACAGGTCGCCGGAGCGCAGGTCTCGGTCCCACGGCCACACGACGTGAGTGTTGACGATCTGGAAGACGACCGTGACGGCGACGTAGTAGGAGATGAAGTCCGCCCGCGTCCAGCCGGCCGTCGCCCCCTGCTCGTCGGCCACCGACAACCAGACCGTCAACAGGACGAGCGGGAAGATCCCACCGATCACCCAGATGACCAGCTGGGCGCGGTAGGCCAGCGTCTGCGCGACTGCGGCCCGCAGCAGCCCGGGGTAGGTGCGCAGCACCAGCAGCGCCTCAGCCACCGGCGAACACGGCCCGGATCGTCTCCTCGATCGGCGGGTCCTCGATCGCGAGGTCATCAACGGGAAGCTCCGCCAGGGCTCGGGCGGCGACAGCTGCGGTACCCGAGCGCGGTACTCGCAGCACGACCAGCAGGCCCTCGCTCGCCGGATCCGGATCGCCGTACCGGCTCAGCTCCGCATCGGCGACCGGTCGGCCAAGTCGCAGCCGCAGCAGTCGGTAGGGGGCGGCCTTCTCGATCAGTGCTGCCAGGTCCCCGTCGTGACGCAGTCGACCACCGTCGATGACCAGCACCCGGCGTGCCAGCGATGTGACGTCGGCCATGTAGTGACTGGTCAACAGGACGGTGGCACCGTTCGAGCGGTTGTACGCGCGGATGAACTCGCGGATGGCTGCTTGACCGGCGACATCGAGGCCCAGCGTCGGCTCGTCGAGGAACAGCACGGCCGGGCGGTGCAGCAGCGACGCCGCCAGTTCGCACCGCATCCGCTCGCCGAGGCTCAGCATCCGGACCTGCTTGGTCAGCAGGTCCTGCAGCTGCAGCAGATCCACCAGCTCGGCCAGCCTGACCCGGAAGTCCGGCTCACTGATCCGGTATATGGCCTTGTTGACCAGGAACGACTCCATCGCGGGCAGGTCCCAGAACAGCTGGTTGCGCTGCCCCATCACCAGCGTGATCGCCGAGAGGAACTCGCGTCTGCGCTGGTACGGCACGGCATCGCGCACCCGGACATGGCCTGACGTGGGATGCAGCAAGCCTGCCAGGCATTTCAGGGTCGTGGTCTTGCCGGCACCGTTGGGTCCGAGGAAGCCGACCACCTCGCCGGGCTCGATCCGGAACGACACGTCCTCTACCGCCCTGACCGCGTCGAATCGACGGCGCGCCACGCTGCGCAAGGAGGCTGCGACACCTGCCTGCCGCCGGTGCACCATGAACGTCTTGGTCAACCCGTCGACCTGGATCCCCCCCACGCTCACCCGCACGACCATATGCGGCCACACCGACACCCGGCGAGGAGTTTTCGCTCGTGCGACACGTGCAGGCCGCGCGGGCGCTACGCAGCGTTCATCATTCCTTCACGTTCCGTACTTCTGCGGGTCGTCCTCCCCTTCTAGCGTTCCGGCTGTCGTTATCGCCTGCGCCAGGAGGAGTTCCCATGCCGCACGTCCTGTCCCGCCGATCCACTCGAGTGGCAGGTGCCGTCGCTGTCTGCAGCGTGGGCGTGCTGCTGCTGTCGACTACGGCGTCGGCCGATCCGGGTGGCACCGCCATCGGACCCAATGGTGGAGTCGCGCCCTACGTGCTGCCGGTCGCCGACGGTGTCAGCACGACCAGCCTGCTGACCGTCAACTCGGCCACCGCGTCGAACGGATTTCGCATGGTCGGGATCCCCGACGGCCTCGGTGCCTTCAGGGACGGCCGAGACGCGACCGTCTACATGAACCACGAGATCGGTGCCACCCGCACCACGCCGCCGGTCGTGCAGGGCATTCCCCGCGCACACGGCCAGCGCGGTGCGTTCGTCAGTGAGCTGGAGATCGACCGCCGCACACTGGAGGTGGAGGCCGGCAAGGACCTCATCAATGGTGAGGGCAACACCCCGATCCAGTACTACGACTACCCCGCGGGACGGTTCGCCGCGGCTCCCGTCGCTCCCGCTGGGGCGGCTCCCTTCACGCACGGACCCGAGCTGCTGCGCTTCTGCTCCGGTTACCTGGTGCCTGAAGGCGACCTCTACAACAAGAAGACCGGGTACGGCTACGAGGGTTCGCTGTGGATGGCGAACGAGGAGGCGGGCGATGAGTCGCGCCTGTTCGGCGTGGAGGCCAACGGCCAGGCCTGGCAGCTGCCCCGGACCGGGCTCTTCTCGTGGGAGAACACCATCGTGGTGCCCACCAAGAACGACACCACACTGCTGATCGGCCTGGAGGACGGCCCCCTGGACGGCAGCCAGCTCTGGGTCTACATCGGGACCAAGCAGGACTTCGGCAACCCGGTCGAGCGAGCCGGCCTGACCAACGGCTCGGTGTACGTCGTCGACACCATCGATGAGGCGGTCTCCAACGACGCGCAGTTCCGTGCGGCGTTCGGCAAGGACAACCCCGTCCGGGTCAGCTTCGGTGGTGGCGAGTTCATCGACTGGTCGAAGAATGGCGTCATCCAGAACACCGAGGCCAAGGCCAAGGGTCTCTCGCTCGCGCGGATCGAGGACGGCACGTTCAATCCCGACGACCCCGACGAGTTCTACTTCCTCACGACCGGTGGCGGGGATACGACTCCCAACCCGGACGAGCCCACCATCGCCCGCAACGGCGGCGGCCTGTGGAAGCTGACGTTCGACGACGCGAGCCGGCCTCGGCTGGGTGCGTCGCTTGAACTCGTTCTGAACGGCACCGAGGCGCCATTCCTCAGTGCCCCGGACAACATGACGATCGACGACGATGGCAACCTGTTGATCCAGGAGGACCCGGGAGGCAGCGACCACGTCGCCCGGATCGTCTCCTACCGCATCTCCGACGGCGCCCTGGGCCTGGTCGCCGAGTTCGATCGCGCGCTCTTCGGCGTGACCAACCCGGCGGGCACGACGCCGGACACCCGGGCGGTCCTCACCACCGACGAGGAGTCCAGCGGCATCATCCCCACCGACAAGCTGTTCGGTAGGGACACGTTCCTGTTCGACGCGCAGGTCCACACTGCCAAGAACCTGCCGCTCGGCACTGGCCCGGGGACCGTCGAGGAGTACGTCGAGAACGGCCAGCTGTTGCTGCTCGAAGTCGACGATTGGGACGCCGTGTACGCCTCGGACGAGGACTACTGATACCGGGCCCGGGCGGCGGCCGATCAGCTCCCGGCCGCCGCCCAGGCCTCCCGTATCGAGGCTTTGCCACGGGTGCGGAGCAAGGAGCCGCGGTAGAGCCGCTCCGCGACGACGACCAGCAGCGCTCCAGTCACCGCGATGACGCCCAGCCCCAGCAGGCCTTCCCACCAGTCGGCGTCACCCGACACCAGCCGCTGCGGCATGATCAAGGGCGCCGAGAAGGGTACGTAGGACAGGGCCACCCGCGCCGGGCTCTCCTCGGTCAGGCTGACGCCTGCGAAGAACGGCGCCATGATCAGCAACTGCACGGGCAGTGTCGTGCTGCCCAGATCCTCGACGCGGCTGGCCAATGCCCCGGCCGCCGCCCACAGGCACGCCAGCATGGCGAACCCGAAGACGAAGAAGGCCACGAACCAGCCGGCTGATCCGGTGAGCAGCGGGATCAGATCGCCCGCTCCGGCCACGGATGCCGCCAGCAGCCCCACGGCAAGCAGCAGCACGATCTGCCCCAGTGCCATCACCAGGTTGCCGAGCACCTTGCCCACCAGCAGCGCCCGCACCGGCATCACGGCGACCAGCAGTTCGACGACCCGGTTCTGCTTCTCCTCGGTGACGCTCTGCGCAATGGTCAAGCCGAATGTCAGAGCGGTGAAGAAGAAGACGACCGCGAAGGCGATCCCTAGGATGAGCGCTTCCAGCGATTGACCGCCGTCGGGGTCAAGGAAGCGCTGCGCCACCGTCACCGGGGCCAGCAGCTCGGCCACCTCGGGTGGTGATGCCCCGAGCTCGCCCAATCGGTCAGCCAGGCGGGTATCGGCGACCCCGGCGTCGATGGCCGTCGCGAGTTCGCCCGGTACCTGCCGGTGTGCGATCACCTCCACGGGGCTCGAGCCGGTCGCATCGACGATCGCAATGTCCGCATCGCCGTTGCGGACCGCGGTTTCGGCGGCCGACACGTCGGAGGCGCTGGTGGCGGTCACGGTGAACTCGGCGTCAGCGGAGCCTTGCGGCTGGGCCAAGTCCGCCGCGACTCGTTGCGCTGCGGGGCCGGCGGTGACGACCGTGTACTGCGGGGTGCGGCCGGCGAGGATCGCCGGTGCCGCGATCGCGGCAATGATCAGCACCAAGGTCACTACGGTGGAGATGAGGAAGCCGCGGTCGCGCAGCTTGGCGTCGATCTCCCGCGAGGTGATGATGCCGACGGCCTGGCCGAAACTGACGGACTGTGTGGACGTACTCATCTGACGACCTCCCGGTAGATCTCGGACAGGGACCGCTGGACCGGTGCGAACTCGGTGACCGTGCCCCGATGCATGGCCTCGGCGAGCAACCGCTGGGCATCGCCGTTGGCGAGCTGCACCATCGCGACTGGGCCTGCGACATCGAGGACGTCGAGGCCAGGGATGTCGCGCAACCAGCCGGCATCCGGCTCGACCACCAGCCGGTAGCGGCCGCCGCTGTGATCCACGGCCTCACGGATCCCGGTGGGTGTGCCGGCCGCCACGACGCGACCGTGGTCGATGACGACGATCTCCTCGCAGAGCCGCTCGACCAGGTCCAGTTGATGAGAGGAGAACAGGACGGGTACTCCCGCGTGGGCGCGCTCGCGCAGCAGACCGGCCATGGTGTCCACGGCCACCGGGTCCAGTCCGCTGAACGGCTCGTCCAGGACGAGCAGCTCGGGTTCGTGGACGAGTGCGGCGGCCACCTGGACCCGCTGCTGATTGCCCAAGGACAGTGCGTCGAGGCGGTCCAGGGCGCGCTCGCCCAGCCCCAGCCGCTCCAGCAGGTCGCGGCTGCGGGCGGTGGCGGTGGCGTGCGGCAGGCCGTGCAGCCGGGCGAAGAAGCGCAACTGATCGAGCAGTCGCATCTTGGGGTAGAGGCCGCGTTCCTCGGGCATGTACCCGAATCGCGACCGGACGCCCAGGTCGATGGGCGAGCCGCGCCAGCGCACCTCGCCGGAGTCCGGCCGGGTGACCCCCAGCACGACGCGCATGGTGGTGGTCTTGCCCGCGCCGTTCGCTCCGACGAAACCGGTGAGCGGGCCGGGCCGTACCTCGAAGGACACGTCGTCCAGCGCTTGCACGTCGCCGTAGCGGCGGCTGATGGAGTCGAGGGTGAGCATGGGTCGAACGTAGCGACGGCGCCCTCGCGGGACGTCAGCCCGAGGTTCGATCTCTGGCGTCCCCCCGCGGGGGGAGCAGGGAGGATCTACCCCGCCTCGCCGACGGCGACCAGGCCCGACTGGTAGGCGTGCACCACGAGGTGAACCCGGTCGCGGGCGTTGAGCTTGGTGAGCAGGTGCGACACGTGGGTCTTCACCGTCGCCTCCCCGACGAACAACGCAGCCGCGATCTCGGTGTTGGACCTGCCGCGGGCGATGAGCACGAGTACCTCGCGCTCGCGGTCGGTGAGCCGGTCCCCGGCGCCGTTGCTCCCGCGCGGGGTCGCGAAGCCGCGGATCACCCGGCTGGTGACCGCGGGGTCGAGCAGCGCCTCGCCGGCCGCCACGACGCGGACGGCGGACAGCAGCTCCTCCGGGGAGGCGTTCTTGAGCAGGAACCCACTGGCCCCGGCCTGCAG
>CAZEYA010000058.1:18020-19321 GCA_964516515.1 uncultured Kineosporiaceae bacterium
GACCACCACCCTGACGTGGGAGTCGGCGACGATCGCGCGCGTGGCGGCGATCCCGTCCGTACCCGGCATCTGCACGTCCATCAGCACCACGTCGGGCCGAAGCCGGGCCGCGGCGGCGATGGCGGCGGCGCCGTCGCGGGCCTCGCCCACGACTTCGAGGTCCGTCTCGGCGGAGAGGATCAGGGAGAAGCCGGCGCGGACCAGATCCTGATCGTCGACGACGAGAACTCGGATCATCGCGCTCGTTCCCCCGCCGCCAGCGCCACCCGGGCGCGGACCCGGAAGCCGCCGACCGGTCGTGGGCCGGCGTCCAGCACGCCGCCGTGCAGGGCGACCCGTTCCCGCATGCCGACCAGGCCCAGCCCGCTGCCGGACATCGACCCCGTGCCCCGGCCGTCGTCGACCACCTCCACCTCCACTGCGCTGTCCAACCAGCGCAGCCGGACGTCCACCCGGCTGGCGTTGGCGTGCCGCACGGTATTGGTCATCGCCTCCTGCGCCACCCGGAACAGCGACACCGACGTCCCCCGCGACAGCGGGCGCGGCTCACCGATCTCGACGAAGGTCGCGGCAAGACCCGGGCGGTCGAGGCGGCCGACCAGTCCGGCCAGCGCCTCCACTCCCGGTGACGGCGAACGGTCGGGTCCGGTCGCGTCTGCGTTGGCCGCCGTCTCGTCTCCGGCGCGGAGCACGCCGAGTAGCTGGCGCATCTCCGCCACGGCGTCGCGGCTGCTCGCCTCGATCGCCGTCAGCGCGGTGCGGGCCGCCTCGGGATTGCTGTCCAGGACATGCCGCGCCGCGCCCGCCTGCACGCCCATCACCGACACGTGGTGGGCGACCACATCGTGCAGCTCCCGAGCGATCCGCACCCGCTCCTCGATGACGGCACGGCGCGCATTCTCGGTCCGTTCGACCTCCAGCTCGGCGTTGCGGCGGTGCAGCTCGTTACGCGTACGCGCTGCCCGCCAGGCCAGGTCACCGAAGACCACGGCGCCACCGAAGTACACGACGTTGGTCAGCACCGAATAGGTCAGACGCGCGGTGTCGGTCGCCAGCAGGCCCGTGCGCTCGTCGTCGACGATCACCTCGTGCCAGGCCGTCAGCGACAGCGAGATGCCCAGCCAGCAGAACATCGCCACGACGACCACCAGCCGCGCCACCAGGCCGACCCGCCGATCTCGCGCCCAAGCGCCCGCGGTGAACACGGCGAGGAACAGCGCGGAGCTGGAGACGAGCCCTTCGAACACATAGCGCGCCTGGAGGGCGATGAAGGCGGCAGAGACAGCGATCATGACTGGCAC
>CAZEYA010000059.1:0-6220 GCA_964516515.1 uncultured Kineosporiaceae bacterium
GGACCAGGGTGAGGTCGCCCAGGGTGGCCGCCCAGTGGTCGTCCAGATGGTCGGCGACCCTGATCTCGTACGTCGCGGCACCCGCGAACGGCGCGTGCGGGATGCCTGCGCCGTTCTCGTCGCGGTCGCCGATCGCGCGGGTCCCGGTCATGTCGACGCTCCGACCGGGCGGCGGGGGGTGACGGGTGCGGCGATGCTCGCAGCGCCGCGGCGGGGGCGCTGTCGCGCAGGGCGGCGGACGGCCCACTCGGCGACGGCGAGGTTGATGAGCCAGCCGGTGCCCTTGGCCAGGTCGAGGCGGATCTCGCCGGTGCCCACGACGGCCTCGGCGATCCCCTCGGTGAACACCTGGGTGCCCGCGCCCAGGCCGATGGCATACGTGCGCATCATCCAGGCCCGGTGGCCGGCGATGTCACCGCGCCGGACCGCCGCGAGACCCAGCAGGAGGGTGGCGGCCATCGCGGGAGCGAAGACGAGCCTGAGGACGAACAGCAGGTCCCCGGTGCCTGGCTGTGGCTCGTAGAACAGGGTGAGCCATAGCGCGGACCCGGCGACCGCGAGCCCTGCTGCGGCCACGACCCGTCCGCTGCGCCGGTGCCACGTGCGGTGCCGGCGCCGGAACCGGGGCGCGAGCTGCAGGGCACCCAGGAGGGCGAGCACCGCAGCGGCGAGGATGTGGAGGACCAGAGCCGCAGGGAACCCGTCGAAGCGGCTGTCCGGCGGGAGGACGGCTGGTCCGCCGGCGACCTCGACCAGCCGGAGCCCGCCGGCCGTGAGGGGGACGACGGACAGGGCCACCAGTGCGGCCGGGACCCGCCAGCCTGCGGGGCCGCCGGTCACGGGACAGCGGGGTGCTGGACCCGGCTGACGGCAGGGGCGGTCGCGACGGACCTGGCGGCGGGGACGGCGGCGGTCGAGCGGGAGCGGGTGGGGTTGCGCCAGAGGGAGACGCCGAGCGCGATCAGGGCGATGCCCTCGGGCACGGCGAGGGGCCGGTTGAACGCCTCGGGCAGGACCGCGAGCGACGCCGTGGCGAGCGTGCTGACGGCGAGCAGGGCGGCGGCCCACCGGTTGAGGATGCGGGTGCGGAACATGGCGATGCCGAAGACGACGCCGCCGAGGATGTAGCCGATCCCCGCCAGGTAGAAGAGGGTCTGCAGGCCGCCGATGCTGCCCTCGGCCACGCCCCCGTTCGCCGCGGCGACCACGTCGTCGACGAACCCGGGCTGGGTGTCGACCAGGCTGGGCAGGACGGTGGCAGCTGTCACCTCCACGCAGAACAGGGCCAGGTAGCCGGCGGAGAAGAGGAGGTACCCGACCAGGCCGAGCAGGCCTGCCTCACGGCGCTGACGCAGGTACATGCCGGTGAGGGCCGGGAGCACGAGCGCGATCATGACGATCTTGGCGAGGCTGCGCGCCACCCAGGCGCTGGTCTCGGTGGTGAAGGTGTCGCTCGCGGGGTGACCGATCTGGACGGCGACGAAGATGGCTCCGGCCGTCGCTGCGGCTGCGGCGGCGGCCTTGGTGAGGCCGACGGCGGTGATCTGCATGAGGAGCTCCTTGTCCGGGGACCGGACGGCCTGTCCGGTGGTGGCCCTGACGCTAGGAGCGGGGCGGGGGAGGGCACATCGCATGATGATGTGACCCGCGCGGTGACATCTGGTGGCGCCTGCGCTGGCTCGCGGTGTTCCGGGGCGGCGCGGCGTCAGCCCGCCTCGAGCGTGCCGGCGCGGGTCACGGCGGCCCGCCGTGTGGTGACGTCGAGCTTGGTGAAGATGTGGCGGGTGTGGGTGCGGAACGTGTTCAGCGACATGAAGAGCTTGTCGGCGATCTCGGGTCCGGTGAGGTCGGTGGCGAGCAGGCGGAGCACCTCGAGCTCTCGCCGGCTCAGCGACTCCTGCGCTCCCGGCGGTGCCTCCGCGGGCCTGGTGGCCGGTGGGGTCGCAGCGGCACCGGCTGCGTGGAGCAGCGTCGACGCCGCTGTCGCCCCGGGCAGGTGACGCCGTCCGGCGAGGACCCGAAGGAGACCGGTCATCGGGGTCCCCTCGTCCAGGAACACCCGGACGTAGTCAGGGGGGCAGGCGGCCTCCAGGGAAGCACCGAGGTCCGTGAGCGCGGCGTCGAGGTCGCCTCCGGCGTGATGCACCAGCGCCCTCACCAGCAGGGCGTCGACGAGACTGCCGCCACGTCCTGCGGCGTCGGCGGCGAGCACGATCCGGTCCAGCAGCCGGTGGGCGTCGTGGAGCGTTCCTGGTGCGGCGTCGACGCGGTGTCGCGCCAGGAGCAGACGGGCTAGCGTGAGGTGGTCGTACTCGGCGGCGTAGCCGGTCGGGTCGTCCGGGGTCAGGTGGCGGTCCTGCGCCCACCTGGTCGCGTCGCGCAGGTGCCCCTGGGCGATGCGGACGCGGGCCCGCGCGGCCCGGACGGGACGGACGTCGGGGAAGTAGCCGGGCCGGTGCATCGGTTCGGCCCGGTCGAGCATGTCGACGGCCCCGTCGAGGTCGCCCTGCGCCACCAGCAGCCCGGCCGTGGCGGTGTACCAGCGGTACCGGTTCTCCGGCAGCGATGCCCGCTCGCCCAGCTCGAGTGCCGTCCGCAGGTGTTCCGAGGCGCGCTGGAGGTCGCCCTGCTCGCGCAGGACGTCCGCGAGACCGACGTGGAGGTCGCCGGTCGTCGGCAATACGTCACCTGGCCGGGCCGCGGCCGACGCGAGGGCCCGTTCGTAGAGCCGCCGCGCCTCCGCAGGACGCCCGCGAGCAAGCCACATGTCGGCGAGCACGACGGTGGTGCTGAGCTCGTCGGTGAGGTTCCCTGCCGCACGCAGGCTCCGTACCGCCTCGCCGAAGGTGTCCACCGCCGCCGCGAGGTCCCCGGCGGCCCAGGCCGCGAGGCCGAGGAAGCCGGCGCCGCCGGAGCGGGCGACGTGGTCGTCCGGCCCCGCCAGGTGCAGGGCACGGCGGGCGTGCTGCACGGTTCCGGCGACGTCGCCACGGGCCTGGGCGACCGCAGCCCGGTAGACCGCGGCCTGCGCGGGAAGGCCGCGGAGCTCTGCGTCACGGGCCCTCACCGCGCCGGTCGCGCCAACCTGTCGTGGTGCCTCTGCAGCGCTGAACCGGTCTGCTCGCCGCAGTGCCTCGTCGCCGTCGTCGAGCCAGCGCTCCGCCTCGTCCGGGTCGCCCTGGGAGAGCTTCGCCGACCCCATCTGGACCGCGAGCAGCGGGCGGGCGCGGAGGACGTCGTCGGGCAGGGCGCCCAACCAGGTGCGGAGCAGGTCGTCCTGTCGCCTTCGGCGCGCACCCGGCAGGGCGAGCTCGACGAGACCGGCCACGTGCTCGACGTCGCCTGCCGCCAGGGCGTGGGTGATGGCGTCCTCCAGCGTGCCGTGCTCGGCGTGCCAGTCGCTGGCTGCCCGGTGCAGGCGCAGGAACCCCGCGGGGTCCTGGGCGCGGGTCCGGGCCCGTAACGCCTCGGCGAACAGGTGGTGGTAGCGGAACCAGTGCCGTTCGTCGTCGAGCGGGACGACGAAGACGTTCGCGTGCTCGAGGGTCTCCAGCATCTTGTGGCCGGCGCTGCCGCTGGTAAGGGCGTCGCACAGGGGGCCGGTGAGCCGCTCGAGGACCGAGGTTCTCAGCAGGAAGGTCCGGACTTGCTCCGGCTGGCTGTCGAGGACCTCCTCCAGGAGGTAGTCCAGGACGAACCGGTTGCTGCCGGTGAACGCCTCGACGAAGGCCGCGACGGCCTCGGGCCCTGGCGCGCCGGGACCCGCGGCGTGCGCGCGGGCCGAGAGGGCTGCCAGCTGCAGACCCGCCGCCCACCCCTCCGTGCGTGCGTCGAGGGCAGCTACCTGGGTGGAGGGCAGGCCCAGGCCCATGACCTGGTTGAGAAAGGCGGCGGACTCCTCCAGGGTGAACCTGAGGTCTGCGACGCGAACCTCGAGCAGCTCGCCTCGAGCGCGGAGGCGGGCCAGAGGCAGGAGCGGGTCCGCGCGGGTGGCGAGGGCCAGGGTGACCTGCGGTGGGAGCTGGTCCAGCAGGGCGACCGCCACAGCGCGGACCTCGGGCACGTCGACGACGTGGTAGTCGTCGAGTGCGATCACCGTCGGGCCGGCGAGGAGGTCCAGGTCGTCGACCAGGCTGGCCACCACGTCCTCGACCGGCAGGCCGCGTCCGGTGTCCAGCAGCGACAGCGCCTCCAGCCCCACCAGCGGGCTCGTGGTCTGCAGCGCGGCCACGAGGTGCGTGAGGAACTGCCGCGGGGCAGCGTCCGCCTCCTCGAGAGACAGCCACGCCACCGCCGGGGGACGCCACGCCGCGTCGTCGTCCTCGCCGTGCAGCGGTGGGGCCAGCCACTGGGTGAGCAGGGTGGTCTTGCCGAACCCGGCCGGGGCCGAGACCAGCACCAGCCTCGGCATAGTGGCCGGGTCGGCCCTGAGGCGGTCCACCAGCCGGGCGCGCGCCACGAGATGACGCCGTGGGGTCGGGACGCGCAGCGTGGTGCCATGCACCGGCATGCGCAGAGCGTAGAGGCGCGTGCTGGCCTCAGGCCTCGGGAACGGGGCTGGGCACGGTCATCCGTTCCCCGGGTCGCGCGAAGATGCTGAGGACCTCGGCCGGCTCGCCGCCCGTGCTGCCGAACCAGTGCGCGGTGGCGGTGTCGAACGACACGACCTCCCCTGGCCGGAGGACCCGGTCCTCCTCCCCGAGGAGGAGCCGCAGCCGTCCCGACAGGACGAAGAGCCACTCGCTGCCCTCGTGCGAGCGGAGCTGCGGCTCGGTCTGACCCGTGGGCACCACGATCTTCCAAGCCTGCATCGCCCCGGGCTGGCGGGTCAGGGGGATCACCGTCCGCCCTTTCACCCGCCTCGGCCTGAGCCGGAGGCGATGGTCGCCTTGCTCTGGCGCCGCGACGAGGTGGTCCAGCGGGACCCGGTACGCGTGGGAGAGCGTCAGGAGGAGCTCCAGGGTGGGTCGCCGCTGCCCGGTCTCCAGCCGCGACAGGGTGCTCCTGGAGATCCCCGTGGTCGTGGAGACGTCGACGAGGGTCAGATCTTGTCGGACCCGGACGGCCCTGAGCCGCCCCCCGACCTGATCCAGGGCTGTGGTGATGGCCTGCGCCGCGGTGTCCACGGGGTGCATCTGACTCCTGATTCCCAGGTTCGGCAACATCGCTGGATGGGCAGGGCCCGGAGCCGCAGCCTGGCGCCATGAGTAGACATGACGTCCTGATCGTCGGGGGAGGCGCGGCTGGCCTGTCCGCCGCGCTGGTGCTGGCCCGGGCCCGCCGTTCGGTCCTGGTCATCGACGCCGGGAAGCCGCGGAACGCACCGGCCGGCCACCTGCAGGGCTACCTCGGCCGCGACGGGGTCCCCCCTGCCGAGCTGCTCAGCACCGGACGCGCCGAGGTGACGGGATACGGCGGCGACATCGTCGCCGGCACCGTCACCCACCTGGTGCACCAGGGGCGAGACGGGTTCTGCGCGCTGCTGTCCGACGGGACGCGGGCCACCGCACGGCGGGTGGTCCTGACGACGGGCCTGCGCGACGAGCTGCCGGACGTGCCCGGTCTGTGGGAGCGGTGGGCGCGCGACGTGCTGCACTGCCCCTACTGCCACGGCCACGAGGTCGGGGACCGTCCGCTCGGCGTCCTCGGCGGCACCCCTGAGGCCGTCAGGTACGCCCAGATCGTGCGTCAGTGGACCCATGACCTCGTGTACTTCACCCCGCCCGACGTGCTCACCCCGCTCGAACGGACACAGCTGCTGGCGCGCGCGATCGGTGTGGTCGAAGGCACCGTCGACGATCTCCTCATCGACGGTGCGGATCAACTCGTCGGGGTCCACCTCGCCGACGGGCGGGCGGTCCCCCGCGCCGCCCTGTTCGTACCCCCACGGTTCGTCCCGAACGACTCCCTGGCGATCGACCTCGGGTGTGCGGTCGACCCGGAGGGCCGTGTCGTCGTCGACCGGACCGGCCTGACCAGCGTCCCCGGCCTCTGGGCCGCCGGCAACGTCGTCGACCCCCGCGCCCAGCTCATCACCGCAGCCGGCGCGGGCTCCGCCGCAGCGATCGCCCTGCACGCAGACCTGGTCCAGGACGACGTCCGGATCGCCGTACGGGACCTCGACCACGGCCTGCCGGTCCGCGACACACGGGGCCCCCGGGCCGACCGGTCCGGCACCACCACCACGAGCACACTCACGAAGGAGTCACGATGACCGCCG
>CAZEYA010000059.1:6320-19212 GCA_964516515.1 uncultured Kineosporiaceae bacterium
CCGGTCCGGCACCACCACCACGAGCACACTCACGAAGGAGTCACGATGACCGCCGCCCCGCCCCGTCCCGACCACATCCCCAGCCCGTCACGCCGTCCGGTCGGACCGCCGACCACCTTCCAGCTGGCGGTCATGATCTGGCTGGCTGTCTTCCCCACCCTGACGGTCCTGCACCTCCTGCTCGGCGACTGGCTGGGCACCCTGGGGACAGTCACACGCACGCTCGTCCTCGCGACCGTCGCCGTTCCCATCGTCATCTACGGCTTGATGCCTCAGCTGCACCGGCTCCGCGGCGCCCTGCTGACGCGCACGACCGGAGCCTGACGTCACGGACGTCTGGCCCGGGCCGCTCGGTACGAGGCGGGCTGTCCGCGACCGGCTGACAGCAGGTGGACACCGGTGAGAAGTCGCACGCCCCTTCACCGGTGAGGTGGAGCGGCCGCGAGCGAGCGCGGCGGCGTCCCAGCGGAGGGCGGCGGGGCGGCCGGCCGGCCGGAGGTGGAGTCGTCGGGCGGCGTGGATGGTTCGAGCAGGAGGCTGTCAAGGACCTCGTGCATGTGCCGGAGCGCGTCGCGTGCGAGGTCGTCAGGTGTGGACGTGCTGCCCGGCTGACCACCTCGCCCCGCGTCCTCATCGATGATGCCGACGGGGTCGGCGGTCATGGTCGCTGCGGCCAGCTCACCGAAGCCGCCCGTGGTCTGCAGGTAGGCGAGCACGGGGGCTGCTTCGGCGGGGCGGTCCAGCCTCGCCATCATGGTGACGAACTCCAGGGCCGCGAGCCGGGCCACGTCCATGACGTCGGTGTCGAGGAGGTCGCCGGCGTGGGCACGCAGGATCGCGTAGGCGCGTGACCGCTCGCCCCGCCGGAACGCCGCGCGCGCCTCGATCGGCCTGTTGACCGAGAAGGTCCGCTGCGGGACCTCCACCTTCGACAGCTCGTCGGAGAGCTCGTCCGCCTCCTCGATCCGGCCCTGGAACATCGCGGAGTACCCCAGGCCCAGCAACGTGAGCTGGAGCAGGGTCGGCGGCCCGTGCGCGCGGTATCGCTTGGCGAGGGCGGTGACCAGCGCGTCGAACGCTGGGAGCTGCCCCGTGCTCAGGAGGCCGGACGCCACCCCCGCCAGCTCGGTGAGCGCCGCGAGGTGCGGCTCACCCATGCGCCGCAGCTCGGCGACGGCCGCAGGGGAGTGGGTGGCCAGTGCCTCGTTGTCCTCGTACAGGTAGGCGCGCGTGTACCGGAGCAGGGGGTGCTCGCGGTGACCGTATCGACCCAGGACCCTCTCGAAGCCGTCACGGTCACCGCTGTGCATGTACCGGTGCGTGGCCCAGGTCAGCCAGAAGACGAGCCGGTCGGCGTCGTCTCCTGGTGTGATGGCGAGGATCCGCTCCGCCCAGTCTCCGATCTCAGTCTGCCGGCGAAGGGTCACCTCGGCGGCCACGGGGCGGACGAGTGCGTCGGCCAGCAGATGGTCGCCTGCGCGGCAGGCGCGGTCGACGGCCGTCCGCAGGTTCGCCCAGAGCTCGCCGAGCCGAGCCACCCCGTCGATCTCGGCCGGCCCGGCCAGCTGTTCGTGGATGCGAGCGAGCTCCTCGAGACACCACAGCGAGTGGCGCGTCTCGGCTTGAGCGGTGGAACCTGACTCCGTCAGCTGTCCGGCACCGAACTCGCGGACCGTCTCGAGCAGTCGGAAGCGTCGCCCGGACGCGCCACGCTCCACGAGGAGCATGGACTGCTCGGCCAGGTCTTCGAGGAGGTCCTCGACGTGGGCCTCGTCCATCCCGGGGGCAGCGCAGACCTGGTGGGCCGCCACGAGGTCGAACGAGCCGGTGAAGACCGTGAGCCTCGAGAAGAGGTCCTGCTGGGCGGGTGTGAGCAGGCCGACCGACCACTGGATCGTCGCACGCAGGGTCCGATGGCGCTCCACGCCGGTGCGGGGCCCACGTGCGGCGAGGCGGAGGCGGTCACCGAGGCGTTCCACGATCTCCTGGACGGAGAGGGTCGCGGTCCGGGCCGCCGCCAGCTCGACGGCCAGCGGGAGACCGTCCAGGCGACGGCAGATCTCCGCCACCTCCCTTCGCTGTGCCTCGTGGTCGAAACCCCGCTCGACCGCCCTGGCGCGTTCGGCGAACAGCTCGGCGGCGGACCCGGCCGGGTCCAGCGGGGGAACAGCCACGAGCTGCTCGCCGCGCACCCCGAGCCTCTCCCTCGAGGTGGCCACGACGCGCACGTCGGGGCAGCCCTCCACAAGGGCCTGGGCCAGCGCCGCGGCACCCGGCAGCAAGTGTTCGCAGTTGTCCAGGACGACGAGCGCGCGGTGCGACCGCAGGGCAACCACGACCCACTGGGTCACGGTCCGACCCGGGCTCTCGGCGACACCCATCAGGTCGGCCATGGCACGCGGCACGTCGGTAGACGTGGGGACGTCAGCCAGCTCGACGAACCATGCCTCACCGCGCCCGCTGTCCCACAGCTGGGCGGAGGCCACGGCTAGGCGGGTCTTGCCGATCCCGCCCGGGCCGAGGAGGGTCGTCACCGCAGACGTCGCCAGCGCGGCGGCGATCGCGTCGAGCTCGCCGGCGCGGCCGATCAGGCGGTCAGGCCGTGAGGGGAGGTTTCCGCGGCGGGCCCCGCCGCCTCGCGAGGCCGCCGGGTTGGCCGTCTGCTGCTCCCCGAGCGATGCGCTGTGGCCGAGGACGAGGGACTCCACCTCCCGCAGGCGGGGTCCCGGTTCCACCCCGAGCTGCTCGACCAGGAGGGCGCGGACGCGTTGGAAGGCCGACAGGGCGTCTGCCTGTCGCCCCAGCCGGTACAGGGCGGTCATCAGCAGCGCCCACAGACCCTCACGGAACGGGTGGTCGGCCGTGAGCTGCGTCAGGGGGCCCACCGTTGCGGCCGCATCTGTCCCGACCTGCCGCGTCAGCGAGGCCTCGACACCGTTCAGCCACTCCTCCACCAGGGCGTCGACGGTGGCGTCGAGCCCTGGCACGTCGAGCCCGGTGAGCGGTGTCCCGGTCCACTCCGCCAGCGCCTGTTCGACGTCGCCGCTGTCGAGATGTTTGCGGAACCGCACCACGTCGACCGCTTCGCCTGGCAGGTCCAGGCGATAGGCGGCCCCCGCGCGGACGATCGAGTCGTGGCCCAGCCCCTTGCGGAGCCGGGTGACGTACGACTGGAGGGTCTTGTCGGCCGTCCGTGGCGGGTTCTCGCCCCAGACCGCCTCGGCCAGCCGGGACACCGGGATGGCGGACCTGGGCGACAGGGCGAGCACTGCCAGGACCGCCTGGCACTTGGCAGGACCGACGTCGAGGGCGCGGCCGCGGTCGTCGGTGGCGGTGACCCCACCGAGGAGCTGGATCCGCACCACAGGGCCGTCTCCTCACGATCGCCGTCTCCTCACGATCGATGTCGATCGTTCCACAGCGGCCCGTCCGCGACCCCAGGCACCGCGGGGCCCGCCGACGGGGGCCGCGCTGCCCCGGCCCGCTCAACCGCGCCGCAACCAGGGCTCAACCCACAGGTGTCACGGTCGGACCACCGACACCACACCCACCAAGGAGCACGCCATGCAGTCAACGAAACGTCTCGCCCGCACCGCGGGTCTGTACTACCTCGTCGTCGCCGTGCTCGGCGCCTTCGCGCACATCGTCCGAGCCCAGGTCTACGTCGCCGGTGACGCCGTCACGACAGCGGCCAGGGTCGTCGAGAACGCCGACCTGGTCCGGTACAGCTTCGCGGCGGACCTGGTGCAGGCGACCTTCCTCGTCTTCGTCGTCATGACGCTCTACCGGCTGCTGCACCACGTCGGCAAGGACGTCGCCCGCGCCATGGTCGTCTTCGTCGTGATCGCCGTGGCGATCATCTGCCTGAACATGGTCCACCAGCTCGGGGCCCTGCTCGTGGCGACCGACCCGTCCTACGCCGCCGCCTTCGGCGTCGACGGTGCTGACGCGCTGGTCTACCTCCTGCTGGACCTCCAGCACCACGGGTACCTGGTCGCGCAGATCTTCTTCGGGCTCTGGCTGTTCCCGCTGGGGCTCCTCGGCTGGCGTTCCGGGATGTTCCCCCGACCCATCGCAGCGTTGCTGGTGGTCGCGTCGACCGCCTACCTGCTCGACGTCGCCCTGCAGTTCCTGGTCCCTGACCTGGCCGCGACCGTCAACCCGGGACTCGTCGCCCTCTTCGTCCTCGCGGAGTGCTCGTTGCTCGTGTTCCTCCTGGCCAAGGGCGTCAAGACCATCCAGCCGGCAACCCACGAACGGGTCGCGGCGTGAGGCGCAACGCGGCCGCCGACGGCCACGCACCCGACAGCAGGACGTCCAAGAGCACCACCCGGTCGAGCACACCGTTGACGCGGCAGGCGACCACGATGAGGGCGGTGGTCGGTCGTACTTATGGCTCACCGGACCTGCTCACGCTCGACTCGATCGACAGGCCCGCCGTCGGCGACGGCGACGTCCTCGTCCGCGTGCACGCCGCGGGACTCGACCAGGGCGTGTGGCACACCGTCACCGGCCTCCCGTACGGCGTCAGAGCGGCCGGCTTCGGCCTGCTGAAGCCCAGGACCCCCGTGCCGGGCTGCGACGTCGCAGGCGTCGTCGAGTCCGTCGGCAGCGGCGTGACCCGGTTCCGCGTCGGTGACGCGGTCTTCGGGACGTGCGCCGGAGCCTTCGCGGAGTACGCGTCGACGGCCGAGGACAGGCTCGACCTCAAGCCGACGACCATCAGCTTCGAGCAGGCCGCCGCCGTCCCGTCGTCCGGCATCGCCGCCCTGCAGGGGTTGCGGGACGTCGGCAAGGTCCACGCCGGCCAGCACGTGCTGGTGATCGGTGCCGGCGGCGGGGTCGGGACGTTCGCAGTCCAGCTGGCCACGGCGTTCGGTGCCCAGGTGACCGGGGTGTGCAGCACGTCCAAGGTCGCGCTGGTCCGGTCCCTCGGCGCAGACCACGTGGTCGACTACACGGTGGAGGACCTCGCCGACCGGCCCGCTCGGTACGACCTCGTCCTCGACACCGGCGGCGACCGCTCGCTCGCCTGTCTGCGGGAGGTGCTGACGCCGGCAGGAACGTTGGTGATCGTCGGGGGAGAGGGCGGTGGCCAGCTGCTGGGTCTCTCCCGCCAGCTGCGGGCGATGGCCCTGTCCCCTTTCGTGCGCCAGTCCCTCGCCGTCGTCTTCTCCTCCCCCAGGAGCGATGACCTGGCACTCCTCACCGAGCTGCTCGCGACGGGCACTGTGGTCCCGGCGGTCGATAGGACGTTTCCGCTGGGGGAGGTCCCTGAGGCGGTGCGCTACCTGCGGGCGGGTCGCGCCCGGGGCAAGGTCGTCATCACCGTATGACCGAGCCGACCGGTCGACGCCGGGGCGGGCGCGTCGGCCGGTCGCTCCTCTCGATTGATGCAGGGAGCCCCGCACGGTGAGGGACCGGCTCAACCGACCAACGGTGGCCTGGTCACGCTGGAGCGCGGGGCTCGCTTTCGCCCTCCGGCCGTTCCGTCAGCTCGGGGACGGACGATGCCCCGGCGGTGCTGCGGCCCAGCAGCTCGAGAGCCTCTCGTGCCCAGGCGATGCGTGCCCGGGCGGCGTGTTCGCCGGCGCTGAGGGTGATGAGCCAGTAGACCGCGTCAGGACTATCGGGCTGCTCCTGGATCTCGGCGCGGACGCGCGCGAACTCCACGCTCCGGCCCTGCGCGGCCTCGAGCGCCTGCACGAGACGCTCCCGGGTCAGGTCGGGATCGACGTGGCGGCCGAAGAAGAGGCGCAGCAGCAGGGGGTCCCGAGCCTGGGGTGGGCTGAACGGCTCCGCGAGCAGCTCGCGCAGCCGCGCCTCGCCAGCGGTGGTAATACGTCGGGCTGAGCTCCCGGTCGGCTCTTCCCGCTCGACCAGGCCGGCCGCCTCGAGGGCTGCGAGGGTCGGGTAGATCTGCCCGAAGCTCTCGTGCCAGAACTGCCCGAGGGTGTCGGTGATGGCCGCGCGCAGCCCGTAGCCGGTCATCGGCTCCACCGACAGCGCACCCAGCACAGCCAGCTCCGTCTGCGATGTTCGTGCCATCCCTTGAGTATATCTGCTAGAGCGACTATCTTCTAGATATGCCAACCATCCAATCTGCCTCTGCTCCGGACGCGATCCACACCGTGCCGGCGCCCCGCCCGCTGGAGCGCCGGATCGCCTTCACGCTGCTCGCCGGCATCGGGACCTTCCAGCTCGCCCTGGCAGCCGGCGCGCCCTGGGGTGCGGCGGCGTGGGCAGGGCAGGCGCCGGGCGTCCTCCCGGAGCCCCTTCGCCTCGCGAGCGCGGTCTCCGTCCTGGTCTACGGCGGGCTCGCGGCCGTCGTCGTCACCGACCGGCTGAGCTCGACGGTTCGGCGGCGTCTGCTCACCGGGGCGAGCATCCTCATGGTGCTCGGGACCGTGGCAAACCTGGCGAGCCAGTCGCCCGTGGAGAAGCTCTGGGCGCCCGTCGCAGCCACCCTCGCCGTGACGCTGTGGCGCGTCCGCGGCGCACGCTGACACCGAGCCCGCCCGCCGGACCATCACACCCTCACCACCTTCCACCGGAAGAAGGACTCATGATCCGCAACGTCCACCAGCGTCGGCTCGCAGCCGGCCCATACAAGGTGTGGGGGCTGCTCGCGACGATGTCGAGCCCGGACGACAGGTTGTGGCCCCACGGCTGGCCCCCGGTCCGCCTGGACGGCCCGCTGGCGGTCGGTGCACGAGGCGGGCACGGACCGGTGCACTACGACGTGGTGGCGATGAACGAGACCTCTGGGCTCGTGCTCCGCTTCCGCGAACCGACGGGTCTGGTCGGGCACCACTCGTTCCACGTCGTCCCTGACGGGGAGGCCGGTGCCGTGCTACGGCACGAGCTGGTGGCACGCCCACAGGCCCGGATGTGGCTGCTGTGGCCGCTGGTCATGCGGTGGCTCCACGACGCGGTGGTCGAGGAGCTGCTGGACCGCGCCGAGCTCGGCACGGGCACCGTGCCCGCCCAGCCGTACCAGCGTTCGAGGTGGGTCCGAACACTGCGGGCCTCGCACAGGCCGCAGCGGCGGGCCGTCCCGGACCCCTCCGCGTGACGACGTCGCGGACGCCGCTGCCACGGCCAGCACCTGACAGCCCTGCACCCGACGCTCGAGGAGCCGACGCGCACGAGCTCTCCGTCCTGGTCATCGGCGCCGGGTACGCGGGCGTCATGGCGGCGAACAGGTTGCTGGGCTCCCTGGGCGTCCCGGAGAGGGCCCGGGTCCGGGTCACCGTCGTCAACCCGCGTCGTGACTTCGTTGAACGGATCCGCCTCCACGAGCTCGCCGCCGGGTCGCGGTCGTCGGTCCTTCGGCCCCTGTCGGACGTCCTGCACCCCGATGCACGCCTCCTGGTCGGGGCGGCGCGCAGGATCGACTGGGCCGCCCAGATGGTGGCGATCGCGACCGGTGCGGGGGAGGTCACCGAGCGGTACGACTTCGTGATCTACGCACCGGGCAGCGCGGCGGCGACCCCGGTGCCGGGTGCGGAGGAGCACGCGCACCTCCTCGCGAACCTGGACGGCGCCGAAGCCGCGGCCCGCCAGCTGGGGGGCCTGATCGCCGGCAGCAGGGTCGTGGTCGTCGGCGGAGGCTTCACCGGGGTGGAAGCCGCGGCCGAGATCGCTGAACGGCGGCCGGATCTGCACGTCACGCTGCTTTCAGCGGGACCGGTGGTGCCGCAGATGCGTCCAGCAGCCCGACGGTCCATCAGACGGTCGCTACGTCGTCTGGGCATCCACGTCCTGGAGGACGTCACTGCCGACAGGATCACCAGCGCGGCGGTCGTGCTGTCCGACGGTCGCACCGTCGCGTTCGACTCGTGCCTGCTCGCGCTGTCGTTCACCGCACCCGACCTGGCGCGGGTGAGCGGCCTGCCCGTCGACGCCGGCGGGCGGCTCCGCCTCGACGAGACGTTGCGCTGCGTGGCTGCACCGGCCGTCTTCGGCGCCGGGGACGCGGTCGTGACCCCTGACAGCGTCGGCGCGCACCTGCGGATGTCCTGCGCGGTCGCCCTGCCGTTGGGCGGGCACGCCGCCGAGACCGTCCTGCACCTGATCCGGGGCGAGCAGCCCGAGCCGATCTCGGTGGGCCTGATGATGCAGTGCCTCAGCCTGGGCAGGAACGACGGCTACATCCAGCTGGTCCGCCCCGACGACAGCCCGCGCGCCGTACGGCTGACGGGCCGGGGGGCCGCGTGGGTCAAGGAGCGCATCTGCCGCATGGTCGTCGACGGCCCCACGAAGGAGCGCGTCAGGCCTGGTGCCTACCGAGGCATCAAGGGCCCGGAGGCGTCACCGCCCGATGCCAGCGCGGCGTCCGACCACGGCGGAGCAGCTCAGCGGCACGCGGCGGCTGAGCGCTAGGTCATCCGCCAAACCCCGTCACGACGGGGCCGGCGGGCGCGCCGATGGTCCCGGCAGGTGGGCAAGCCCGTCCAGGACGAGCGCCAGGCCCACCTCGAACTCGTCGCCGAAGTCGTACCCGGGCTGCATGACCCTCTCGGTGGCGAGCTCGACGAGGTGCGGGTACGCCCCGGCCGGCATCGCCGCGACGATGGCTGCGGTGAGGTCGCCCTCGGACTCACCGGGCCCGACGGGCAGGCTCCGCTCCTGCACGGCGAAGCCGTAGGTGAAGGCGTCGAGCACAGCGATGGCGCTGCCCGCCTCGGACACCGAGAACCCGTCGGCGCGCAGGCAACCGAGCACGGCGTCGTGGTGGCGCAACGTGGCGGGGCCAGGCTGGCTGCGGGAGTCCAGCAGCCCCACTGCCCAGCCATGAACGCCGAGCACCCGGCGGACCGACGAGCACCGCCCACGCATCTGGGAGCGCCACGGCGACCCGGCCACCGGCACCGTGAACTCGGCGAAGACGACGTCGACCATCCCGTCCAGCAGGTCCGCCTTGCCGGACACGTGGTGGTACAGCGACATGGCCTCGACCTGCAGGGCCGCCGCCACGGCGCGCATGGTCACCGCCGCCAGGCCGCCCTCGTCGGCCAGCCACACCGCTGCGCGCAGCGCCCGGTCACGGCTCAACGGGGGTCGGTCCTTCGCTGCCCGACGGGACGGGGTCACGACGGAAAGGTTCTTGCTCTTGACCGACATACGACGTAAGGCTACGTTACCGACATAGCCTTACGTCGTAAGGCAAACAGCGAGGAGTCCTCCATGACCACCACCACCAGCCCCGTCCGCGAGGCAGCGCGGCCCCGCGCGACGGCGCCGACCCAGCCGCCGTCTCGACGCCGGGAGGTCGGCGTCGGCCTGCTGTTCCTCGCGGCCACCGCCACGTTCGCCGCCGGCGACTCCCTGCTCGAGCGCGGCCCGGCACTGGCGGCAACCCTGCAGCTCGCCACCGCACTCGCCGTGGCCGGCACCGGCCTGCTGCTGCTGCCCGTCCTCCGACCGCACGCCCCGAGGCGGGCGCGGGGTTACCTGCTGGCGCGGCTGGTGGAGAGCGCCGCGCTCGTGCTGTGCGGGGTGTACCTGATCGCGGCCGGGGCGACGCTTCCGTCCTACGCGCTCACCGTGTACGCCGTCTCCGCCGTCGCAGGGATCCTTCTCACCCACGTCCTGCTCAGCTCGGGCCTGGTGCCCCGATGGCTGGCGGGTCTCGGACTGGTCGGCTACGCCTCGCTGCTGTTGGGGACGGCGCTCGACCTGGCGGGCGTCGTCGACCTGAGCGCGGCCGCCGGTGCGGCCTTCCTGGCCCCGGGCGGGCTATTCGAGATCGCGTTCCCGGTCTTGCTCCTAGCTCGCGGGTTCCGACGGTAGTTCCGGACGTAGCCCCTCAGCTCGTCGCCGGACGAGGCTGTGTATGCCCCGCGGGGTGACGCCCGTCGGCGGGCTCGCCCCGGCGGTCCGGCGGCTCGCGCACGCGACCTGGCCCCGAGCGAAGCCAGCGTGTCGGCGATAGACGCGTACAGCCCGTAGCCGGACACCGGCTCCACCGACGGCTTGACCGGCCGGCCAGCTCTGACTGTGATGTTTTCGCGCCCTCTTCGAGTATATCTATTAGATGCACTACCTTCTAGATATGTGGAGCCGGGCACCCCGTCGTCCACCGAGAAGGCCGGATTGCCCTCACGCCGCTCGCCGGAGTCGGGGCCCTCAAGCTCCCCCGGCTGGTGCGCCCTGGGGGGCCGCCGCATCCGGGAGGCGCTGGTGCCCCTCCCACCTCACTCGTCGTTCATGGGCGCATCAGGCACCCGTCGGGTTCGCAGGACCAAGCCCTGGCTAGGCCGGCGCCCCGGATCAGTGCCTGGATCAGGCCTGAGCGCGGGAACCAGCACGCCCGTACCACCAAGCCCACGGCCGGGCGCACGGCGCTCCTGTCCGAACTGCCGGCCGGGGGTCCTCGGCCGACCTGGGAATGCCGTCCTGGCAGATCCAAGACCTGTCACACCTACTGAAGGAGACCCCACATGACTACCACCCCCTGGCTCGACCGACTGCGCGTCGAGCGGGCCGTCTGGGCGCTCGACGGCCAGCTGCAAGACCTGCCCCGCCGGTCCCGGGTGGCGAGGCGCCGCGAGCTGCGACACGACCTGCACTCGACCACAGAAGAGGTCGGAGCCGTCTCGGCGGTGCGACAGCTGGGTGACCTCAGGCAACTCGCGGCCAGCCACCTGGCAGCCGAGTACGGCGACTGGCAGCCACGCCCATCCTGGACCAGGGCGGCCGGTGCGGCCGTCCTGTTCTACGTCCTCCTCAGCTGGCTCTTGGAGGCGGGTAGCTCAGCGTTCCGGGCCGGCATCCTGACCGGCCAGCCGCGAGCCACCGGCAGCTTCTCCTGGAACGGCATCCCGTACCTGCTCGACGACGTCGCATTCACGTTCCTCGACGGTGCCAGCACCTCAGTGGGAGGCGCCTGGCACCCACTGGCCTACATCCTCCTGATCTTGGTGAGCGTCCTGGCCGGCCGCCTGTGGCGGCTCCGACCCGGTCTCGCGCCCGCCCCGCAGGTGACGGCATGACCCTTCAAGGCCGTGCCCTCCGCCATCCCGCCATCCCCCATCCATGCACGCCAACTGGAGATCTCATGAGTCCCGCATTCCCACCGCCCAACGCCGCCTCAGCACGAGCGACAACCGCCCAGTCAGGAGCCCGCCGTAACCGGCGGGCGCGGGCCACGGCGATGGTGGCCCTGACTGCGATCCTGTGGAGCCTCATACTCAGCGTTACCCCAGCGACCGCGGCCACCGCTGAATCGCCGTCAACTGCCAGGACCGTTAGCCCTGAGCTCGACGCTGCACTGGACGACGTGGTGGCGGCGGGCGTGCCCGGCATCATCGTTCGCGTCCAGGACGGCGACCGCCCCGCCCGCCTTTCGACCTCCGGTGTGAGCGACCTGGCGAGCCAGGCCGTGCTCCGGCCGGCCGCCCAGTTCCGGATCGGCAGCATCACCAAGACCTTCGTCGCCACCGCCGTCCTGCAGCTGGTGGGCGAAGGGCGCCTGGAGCTCGACGAGCCCGTCGCCCGACGGCTGCCGGGCCTGCTGGCGAACGGTGACCAGATCACCGTGCGACAGCTCCTGAACCACACCAGCGGCCTGCCCGACTACACCGCAGATCCGGAGCTGTTCGCCGGCATCGCCGACAACCGCGTCTGGGAACCACGGGAGCTGGTCGCCCTGGCCGAGAAGCAACCGCAGCTGTTCGAGTCCGGCAGCGCCTGGGCCTACTCCAACACCAACTACATCGTCGCGGGAATGCTGGTCGAAGCGCTGACCGGCCGCCCCCTGGCTCGTGAGCTGGACCGACGCATCTTCGCTCCGTTGCGCCTGCGCCACACCTCGTTCCCGGCCACGACGGCGCGTCTGAGCGGGTACCACGCACATGGGTACACCTCCACGGAGTTCATCCCGACCGCGGACGGTCAGCCCCTCGACGTCACCGGCTACAACCCCTCCCACGCCTGGGCCGCCGGGGCCATCGTCTCCAACGCTGCGGACCTGTCCACCTTCTACTCGGCTCTCATGGGTGGGAAGCTTCTGAGCCCAACCATGCTGCGGGAGATGCAGCAGACGGTCGCCGAGGACCCCACCGACCCAAACTCGTTCCGCTATGGCCTTGGCCTGGAACGGGTCAGCGACGCCTGCGGCGCCAAGTGGGGACACAGAGGCGCCATATTCGGCTACCAAGGCCTGGCCTACTGGAACGCCCGCTCAGGCCGGACCGTCGTCATCGCCAGCACCATGTCCCCCGCGCCTGCCGCCGCCGAAGCCCCGCTCGCCACAGCAATCGATCTTGCCCTCTGCGGCTGAACGCCGGCGACCGGTACTCCCGGGCCGCACCCCTGCTGTCAGGACGTCGTCGTGGTGCAGCTGCTCGAGCCGGTCAAGAAGCGAGCCGTCGTGGACGTCGGACGGGGCTCCGAATGCCGGTGCTCGGCGACGAGCTCGGCGTGGACCCGCTGCCGTCACCCAACCAGCAGCGGCCACTCGAAAGTGCGACGTTGTCCGGCTCTCACCGACCGCTCACGGCGGTCAACGGCTGTTGGTGTTGCGCCCCTCGTGTCGGGCGGGGCTCCGACGCCGTGCCTGAGCTGTGCCCTCGCGGCCCGATACAGTGGCGAACCTGCAGCTCAGAGGTGGGACAGCGGACGGTCTTGAAAACCGTTGGGCGGGTCACCACCCGTCTCGTGGGTGCGAATCCCACGCCCTCCGCTGACTGGAGTAACAGGCCCTTGACCTGCGGGAACGCCGTGACTTGCGGGACCGCCGGGGATGCGGCCCGTCGGCGGACGTCGACGGTGTGGAGAGCCGTGCGACGGTGTCCGGTTGTCATCGGCGGCCGACGGCCGTCGTCGGTTCTAAGGGCCGGATCGGGTGCGCGTGCCTGAGGGGTGCCTGAGAATCAGACCGTCTGAT
>CAZEYA010000060.1:0-19132 GCA_964516515.1 uncultured Kineosporiaceae bacterium
GCGATCGCCGGCATCGTGGCCGTCCGACGGCCGCTGGCCGGGGCTGCGATCGCCGGCGGCATCGCGGTGCTGGGAGTGGCCGGCGCGCTGCTCTCGCAGGGTGCCCGGCCGCTGGACCCGCTGCCCACGATCGTCGGCGCGGCGGTGGCCATTCCGGTGCTGCTGCTGCTGGCGCGCCGCGCGGCAGCGCCCGCAGGCAGGGCCAATTCCGGTGGCGTCTCCGATGCCGAAGCCGATGCGGATGCGGATGCCGAGAGCGGGGGCGCGCCTGCTCGGGGCCGTCGCACCTTCCTGATCCTCGCCGGTGGCGCAGCCGCCGCTGCGGCCGCCGTTGCCGTGGCCGGTCGAGAGCTGGGCGCCCGGCTGCGGAACGCCACCGCGTCGCGTGCCGGCATCGGACTGCCCGCCGCCGCCGAGACCGCGCCACCGGTGCCCGCCGGCGCCGAGGTCAGCCCGCGCACCCCCTTCCGCACCCCCAACCCCGACTTCTACCGGATCGACACCGCGCTCAGCGTGCCGCGACTGCCCGCCGAGGATTGGACGCTGCGCATCCACGGGCTGGTCGAGCAGGAGATCACCCTGGACTGGAACGACCTGCTGCAGCGCCGGATGGTCGAGCGCGAGATCACGATGGTCTGCGTCTCGAACGAGGTGGGTGGTCGGCTGGCGGGCAACGCGGTCTGGCTCGGCACCTCGCTCGGTGACCTGCTGCGGGAGGCCGGCGTGGCACCAGAGGCCGACATGATCCTGTCCACCTCGGTGGACGGTTACACCGCGTCGACGCCGTTGGGGGTGGTGCTGAACAGTGACGACGCCCTGCTCGCCATCGGCATGAACGGCGAGCCGCTGCCGTTGGAGCACGGCTTCCCGGCGCGGATGGTGATCGCCGGTCTCTACGGTTACGTCTCGGCCACCAAGTGGGTCGTCGACCTGAAGGTGACGCGCTTCGCCGACGACGATGCGTTCTGGACGCCTCGCGGCTATGCCGAGCAGGCACCCGTCAAGGTGGCCGCACGCATCGACGGCCCGGAGCCCTTCGCCAAGCTGCCGGCCGGCGAGGTGGCGGTTGCCGGGGTGTCCTGGTCGCCGGGTATCGGGATCGAGGCGGTCGAGGTCCGGGTCGACTCCGGCGAGTGGGCTCCGGCCCAGCTGGCGCCCGTTCCGGGGGTCACCACGTGGCAGCAGTGGAGCTATGCGTGGGCCGCCGAGCCGGGACAGCACCGGCTCGAAGTTCGCGCCACGGCCGCCGACGGCACGACACAGACCGAGGAACGAGCCGCCATAAAGCCGGACGGAACGACCGGTTGGCACTCCGTCGTGGTGAGCGTCACATGACGGGTCGGCATGTCGGCAATCCGAAACAAACCCCGGCTCCGAACAACATATGAACAACATCGACGTGGCCGAGTCACCCGACGCGGACCCAGCTCCATCATTCCCTCATCGAAAGGAGATCGGCATGTCACGCCGTCTCATGTTCCTGCCCACCCTCGCCGTCGCCGGACTCGTGCTCGCCGCGTGCGGCAGTGCCGACGAGGAAACCACCACTGACGCCGGCGCCGCGTCCCCGACCGACGCCGCCACCACCGAGTCGATGACCGAAGACATGACCGAGTCGATGACCGAGGACATGGACGAGTCCATGAGCGAGGACATGGGCTCCGAGGCCATGGCCGCCGGCCCCGTCGGCCCGGGCTGCGCGGCCTTCGCCGAGCAGGTCCCCGATGGTGAAGGTTCCGTCGAGGGCATGACCAACGACCCGGTGGCCGTCGCCGCGAGCAACAACCCGATCCTGACCACCCTGACCGCCACCGTCACCGGTGCCTACAACCCCGGCGTGGACCTGGTGGACACGCTGAACGGCAGCGAGTTCACGGTGTTCGCCCCGGTGGACGACGCCTTCGCGGCCGTCGACCCGGCGACCCTGGAGACGCTGAAGACCGACGCCGAACTGCTGACCACGATCCTCACCTACCACGTGGTGCCCGGCCAGATCAGCCCGGACGAGATCGCCGGCAGCACCCAGACCACCGTCCAGGGCGGCACCGTCGAGGTCGCTGGTACCCCCGACAACCTCACCGTCAACGGCGCCCAGGTCATCTGCGGTGGTGTCACGACCGCCAACGCCACCGTGTACCTGATCGACACGGTCCTGACGCCGCCCGCCGCGTCCTGATCGAGTGCACCGACCGCGCGACTGAACAGCACCACCCGTAAGGGCTGGGGAACACCGAGGGGCGTCCGGCACATGCCGGCCGCCCCTCGGCGCTGTCCGGGTTGTCTCGGGGGCTATCGAAGGGTGGCGTCAGGCGCACGTTCCCCACAGGCCACGGCGGTCCGAGCGGGCCGCGTCCTCGGCAGTGAACATGACCGAGATGTGCTGGTCGTTGGGTGAGACGAAGCTGGCGTAGCCGTAGCCGTTGCGCAGGATCAGCTCGTTGACGAACCTCCCGTCGGCGGTCCAGGCGAAGGCCAGCGTGCGACCGAACTGATCGGTCAGCCCCTCGTCGCGGCCCAACAGCAGCATGCTGCCGCCGGGCAGTAGTTGCGTGGTGTAGGCACTGGCCTGCGGCCCGAAGCACTGCTCGGTGGTGTTCGGGCCGTCGACCTCGGGGGTATCGATCTGCAGCAGCCGGATGGTGGTCTCCCCGGCGGCGGCGAGCACCGTCCCCGGCTCCCCCGTCACGATCAGCGTGTCCCCGTCGATGACCCGCACCACCTCGGCCGGCTGAGCGTCGGCCGGCGGCGCCACCGTGGTCTCGGCGACCTCGGCCGAGTCCGGCTGCAAGCCGGGCACGTCATCCAGCGCGCCCTCGACGGCCTCGCGCTCGGCGACGCCCCGGCTCCACGAGATCGCCGCCCCGCCCAGCAGCACCACGGCCAGCAGCACGAGCGCCACGGTTGTCGCCCGGCCACCGAAGCGCCGCCGACGCCCAGGAGTCACCGCAGGCCGACGACCCTTCGATCGCTCCCTCGGACTGCGCGCCACCCGCGCGATGATGCCAGTGAACCCTGGCGTAGACCGCCGCTGATCCGGTGAAGAGCTGAGCGGAGGGCGCCCGCCCCGCTGACCCGTCAGCCGGCGACCGGCTCTGCCGCGAACTGGGTGCGGTGCAGGTCGGCGTATCGCCCGCCCGCGACCAGCAGTTCGGCGTGGGTGCCCCGCTCGATGATGCGGCCGCCCTCGACGACGAGGATGGTGTCTGCGGCCCTGACCGTCGACAACCGGTGGGCGATGACCAACGCAGTGCGGCCCACCAGCGCCTCACCGAGTGCGGCCTGGACGTCGGCCTCGGACGTGGAATCGAGGTGGGCCGTGGCCTCGTCGAGGATGACCACCCGGGGCCTGGCCAGGAGCAGCCGAGCGATCGTCACCCGCTGGCGCTCGCCGCCGGACAGCCGGTACCCGCGCTCACCGACCACCGTGTCCAGGCCGTCCGGCATCGACGCCACGAGATCGGCCAGCCGTGCCCGGGTCAGCGCTTCCAGCAACTCGGCCTCGCTGGCGGCGGGCCTCGGCAGCAGCAGGTTGTCCCGCAGTGACTCGTGGAACAGGTGCCCGTCCTGGGTGACCATGCCGACGGCCAGCCGCAGCGACTCGCTCGTCACGTCGCGGACGTCGACGCCGCCGAGGCGCACGGCACCGGAGTCGACGTCGTACAACCGTGGCACCAGCGAGGCGATTGTCGACTTTCCGGCCCCCGACGTACCGACCAGCGCCACGAGCTGCCCCGGCTCGATGCGGAACGACACCTCGTGGATGACGTCGACGCCCGCGCGGACGTCCAGGCGGGCCACTTCCTCCAGCGACGCGAGCGAGATCCGGTCGGCGCCCGGATAGGCGAAGGTCACGGCATCGAACTCCACCGGCAGCGGGCCGTCCGGCAGCGGCCGGGCGCCCGGGCGCTCGGCGATGAGCGGGACCAGGTCGAGCACCTCGAAGACCCGCTCGAAGCTGACCACTGCGCTCATGACGTCCACCCTCGCGTTCGCCAACGCGGTCAGCGGCGCGTACAGCCTGGTCAGCAGGAGCGCGAGGGAGACCACCGCGCCCGTCTCCAGGCCCTGCCGCAGGGCGTAGTAACCGCCGAGGCCGTAGACCAGCGCGAGAGCGAGCGCCGAGACCAGGGTCAGGGCGGTGACGAAGGTGGCCTGCACCATCGACGTCCGGACGCCGATGTCGCGGACCCGGCGCGCCCGGCCCGCGAACTCCCCCGACTCACGCCGTGGCCAGCCGAACAGCTTGACCAGGGTGGCACCCGGCGCCGAGAACCGCTCGGTCATCTGCGTGCTCATGGCGGCGTTCAGCGTTGCACCGTCGCGCTCCAGGCGCGCCAACCGCCGCCCGATGCGCTGTGCCGGGACCAGGAACACCGGCAGCAGCAGCAGTGACAGGACCGTGACCTGCCATGACAGGGTGAGCATGACGCCGAGCGTCAGGACGACGGCGACGATGTTGCTGACCACTCCTGACAGCACCTCGGCGAAGGCCCGCTGTGCGCCGATGACGTCGTTGTTGAGCCGGCTCACCAGGGCACCGGTCTTGGTCCGGGTGAAGAATGCGACGGGCATCCGCTGCACGTGGTCGAACACGGCGGTGCGCATGTCGAGGATGAGGCCCTCCCCGACCCGTGATGCCAGCCACCAGGTGAGCAACCCCAGACCTGCCTCGGCCGCCGCGATGACCGCGATGACCGCGGCCAGTCCCACGACCAGCGTCACCGACTCGCGGTCGATGATCGCCTCGACAACCCGCCCCGCCAGCAGGGGAGTCGCCACGGCGAGCACGGCAAGGGCGACGCTGAGGCTGACGAGGACGGCGAGCTCCCGACCGTGCGGCCGCACGAAACGAGCGATGCGGCCCAGGGTGGCCCGCGAGAACGACCGCCGCTCCTCCTGGGCGTGCATGGCGTTCCACATCGCCATGAAGGCCGTCGACTGCATGTCCATGAGCCCGTCCCCTTCCGGTCGCCGGCTTTCCGTGTGACGTCACCGATGACGCTAAGACCTCACCCTGACATCAGGTCAACCCATTAATGACCGAGGTGGCGTGGTATTCGGCGTCCCAGCGCCGTCGGACGCACCGATCACCGCTACATCGATCTCATGGGACTCGCGTCCGGCCCTGCGACCCACGTAACCGGCAATGCCACCTCTCGTGGCGTTACCTGCGGCCACAGCAACGGCTCTGCGATTGTCATGTCTGTAGACCTGTCAATGGTGATGCGTCCACGCCTGACCGCTGGATCAGCTCCTGGGGTTGGGCTTCGTCGTGCGGGTCGCGCGCGTGGCCGCGGCTGCGGTTGTGGTGGCGCGGGTGCCGGCGACGCGCGGGCTGGTGGGCTGGGGCGTGCCACCGCGGGTGGTGGTCGTGGTGCCGTCGGCCTTGTGCTCGACCACGCTGACGGGCTCAGCGGGCTTGTCCTGCTCGGTGGTCCTGGCGACGGAGGCCGGTGCGCCCGGTTGAGCGGTCGCCGTGGCGGAGCCTTCGCCACTACCCGCCAGATCACGGACCTTCTCGCGCTCGACCAGGTCCGCCAGCACTGCCCGGTCGTACTTCTGCTCGCGGCTGCCGACCCGGCGATCCAGCTCGACCAGCGACTTGCGGGCATCCCGCAGCCGCTTGGTCAACTGCTCGCGCTCCTTGTCGTGCTTCTTGAGGTCCTTTCGCAGCCGCTCCAGCAGCTGCTCCGCCTCCGCCAGGCGCTGCTTGGTGTCGGCTCGCGTGCCCTGCAACGCGTCGGTCCGGGCCTGCAGCTGGGCGATCTCGGCCCGGCCGGCGGCGGCCTCCTGGCGGCTGCGGACGAGGTCTTCCCGGCGCCGCTGCAGCTGCTGCTGGCTGTCTCGGGCTCCCTGAATGGCGTCGAGCGTCGTGGTGTCCGTCATGTGTGCTCCCGGTTGTCCCTCCGGTCACCCGTCCGGTGACCGACGTAGAGGTGGTACAGCATCCTGCGGCCCCCGGGCATTCCCGTCCTCATCGCCCGGCCATCGCCTGCAGCCGTGCCACCCGCTGCGCCATGGGCGGGTGGGTGGCGAACAACGTCGACATCGACCCGGCCCGGAACGGGTTGGCGATGAACAGGTGCGCGGAATTGGCGATCTGCCGCTGCGGCGGCAACGGCAACTGCCGGGCACCCGCCTCGATCTTTGCCAGGGCCGAGGCGAGCGCGAGCGGGTCGCCGGTGAGGCGCGCGCCGTCCTCGTCGGCGTCGAACTCGCGGGTGCGGCTGATCGCGAGCTGGATGAGGGTGGCGGCGAAGGGTGCCAGCAGCGCGGTGGCCAACAGGGCGATGGGGTTGGGCCGGTTCTCGCTGTTGCCGCCGAAGAAGGCGGTGAACTGCGCGATCGTCGCCAGTGAGGTGATGACGCCCGCCAGCGCGGCGACGACGGAGGACGTGAGGATGTCGCGGTTGTAGACGTGGAGCAGTTCGTGGCCCAGCACGCCGCGCAGCTCTCGCTCGTCGAGGATCGCCAGGATGCCCTCCGTGCAGCAGACGACCGCGTTCTTCGGATCGCGGCCGGTCGCGAACGCGTTGGGCGCCATGGTGGGCGAGATGTACAGCCGGGGCATCGGCGCTTCGGCGGCGGCTGACAGCTCGCGGACGATCCGATACATGGCCGGCTGCTCCGCCTCGGTCACCGGCCGCGCTCGCATCGCCTTGATGGCGATCTTGTCGGAGTTCCAGTAGGCGTACGCCGTCATCGCAAGCCCGAGCACAGTTGCGCCGATGATCCATACCGAGCTGCCACGACCCAGCGCGGCGGCGGCGAGAATCAGCACCCCGAAGATCGCGCTGAACAGCAGGGTGGTCTTGAGTCCGTTGTAGTGGTTGTGCCGCGGCACGTCCTTCTCACTCCCTTTTGGCGGACGCAGGTGGCCCGCTCGTGTCAATCAACGGATGGCGGGATCGGCTCGTTCCGCTGCCACCCGGCGAGCCGCCGCGCATCGTGGACCAGGTCCGTCGCGACCAGCTCGGGCGGGGTCATGAGCGAGGCCCAGTGCAGGGCGTCGAACGGGCACGCCTCGACACAGATCCCGCAGTACATGCACAGGCCGTAGTCCAGCGTGAACGAGTCGAGCACGCTGCGGCGCACCGGCCGTCGCGATCCTACGGCGTCGAGTTCGATGTGGGCGCCGATCTCGATGCACCACACCGGGCACTCCTCGACGCAGATCATGCACACGGTGCACTTCTCGGACACCAGCCCGATGACGCCATGGGCCTCGGCTGCGGCATGTCCGCTCATTCCGGCACCCCGGGCGGCAGGGCGCGCCGACCGGTCGCCCGGCGGCGGTGACCGTCGGCGGGGGCATCCGGCGGCTCGAGGAGTTCGGCGAGACCCGGCCAGGGCACGGCGGCGCGGGCGGGGAGGGTGGCCGCCTTGAGCAGCGGCGGTGTCTCGGGTGGCTGTGGCCACGCCGCCGTCAGCAAGGGCCTGATCTCGGTGGTGGCGCCGTCGGGAGTGGGCTCGGCGAATCCGGTGAACCTGACCCCGAACATCTCAGCAGCCTCCCGCTCGTGCCAGGCGGCGGAGCCGAACAGCGCGGTCAGGCTGGGGATGGCGCCGTCGACCAGCCGGGTCCGCAGCAGCAGTCGGGCGAGCGGCGTGCCCGCGGCCGGGTGGCGCACCAGCATGGCCACGACCGTTAGCGGGGCACCGGGAGGCGGGCCGTCCACGGCACTGAGCCAGTCCAGCACCTCGAAGCCGGCACCTCGCACCGCTTGGGCTGCGGCCGGCCACGAAGCGACGTCGACGGTCAGCGTGACAGTGCCGACGTGATCGGTCACCGAGTGGGCCGCCACCCCCAGCTGTCCCGCGACTGACCGTGCCACGTCGGCCGCGGAGGTGCCCTCCATCACGTGCCCCCCACATGCCTGGCGGCCCGCACCAGGTTCAAGGCCGCGTCGACCGCGTCAGGACGAGGCGGGCAGCCGGGCACGTTGACCGCGATCGGCACCAGGTCCCCCACGCCGGGCAGCACGGCGTAGGAGTCCCAGTACGGCCCGCCGGTGATCGTGCACGCCCCGAAGGCGACGGCGACCCGCGGCTCGACCATCGCCTGCCACGCCACCACCACGTCCGCGGCCGAGGCCAGCGTCACCGTTCCCGATACCAGCAGCACGTGGGTGCGGCCGGCACCGTCATCACCCAGCGGGCGCCCCAGCCGGCGCAACGCCTGCGTCACCTCGACCGAGCAGCACGCCAGTTCCAGGGAATACACCCGCAGGTCCTCACCCACATCACAGACCGTCGGCGAGTGCACGCCGCAACGGTAAGCCCGGGTGCCGCTCGACTCGTTCCGCCAGGCGGTCGACCGGAATCTCACGTGACGGTCAGGGACACCTAGCATGGCAGCAACCGGCGAAAGGCCAGCGACACCCCATGTCCAGTCAGACCACGACGATCGCACCCATCAGCAACGGGGCCCATCACCCGGCAAGCGCAGTCAGAGGCGTCGATCACGTCGTCATCCGCTTCGCCGGAGACTCCGGCGACGGCATGCAGCTCACCGGCGACCGTTTCACCGCCGAGACCGCAGCCCTCGGCAACGACATCGCCACGCTGCCCAACTTTCCCGCCGAGATCCGCGCCCCCGCCGGCACCCTGCCGGGCGTCTCCAGTTTCCAGCTGCATTTCGCCGACCACGAGGTCCTCACCCCCGGCGACGCCCCGGACGTGCTGGTCGCGATGAACCCCGCGGCGCTCAAGGCCAACCTCGGCGATGTGCGCCGCGGCGGCACGATCATCGTCGACACCGACGCCTTCACCCGTCGCAACCTCACCAAGGTCGGTTACGCGACCGACCCGCTGACCGACGGCTCGCTGGAGTCCTACGACGTGCACCGGGTGCCGTTGACAGCGCTGACCGTCGAGGCGCTCGCCGACCTGGCCCTTGGCCGCAAGGACGCCGAGCGGTCGAAGAACATGTTCGCCCTCGGCCTGCTCTCGTGGCTGTACTCCCGCCCGACCGACGGCACCCGGCGCTACCTGGAGACCAAGTTCGCCCAGCGGCCGCACATCCTGGCGGCCAACCTCCGGGCGTTCGAGGCCGGCTGGGCGTTCGGCGAGACCACCGAGACCTTCGCGGTGCGTTACGAGATCGCCCCCGCACCCGCGAAAGCCGGGCGCTACCGCAACATCACCGGCAACGTCGCGCTGTCCTACGGTTTGGTCGTCGCGGCGCAGCAGGCCGGGCTGCGCCTGGTGCTCGGCTCGTACCCGATCACTCCCGCCTCCGACGTGCTGCACACCCTCTCCGGCCTCAAGCGCTTCGGGGTCACCACGCTGCAGACCGAGGACGAGATCGCCGGCATCGGCGCCGCGCTCGGCGCCGCCTACGGGGGCGCTCTCGGCGTGACCACCACGTCCGGTCCGGGACTGAGCCTGAAGTCCGAGATGCTCGGCCTGGCCGTTGCGCTGGAACTGCCACTGATCCTGTGCGACATCCAGCGGGGCGGACCCAGCACCGGCCTGCCGACCAAGACCGAGCAGTCGGACCTGCTGCAGGCGATGTTCGGCCGGCACGGCGAGGCGCCACTGCCCGTCATCGCCGCGGCCAGCCCCACCGACTGCTTCGACATCGCGATCGAGGCGGTGCGGATAGCCGTCACCTACCGCACCCCGGTGATCCTGCTCTCCGACGGCTACCTGGCCAACGGCTCCGAGCCGTGGCGGCTGCCGGACGTCACCCTGCTGCCGCGCGTCGACCCCGGTTTCGCGGCTGCGCCGACGGACCCGGAGGCGCCGGTCTTCCGGCCCTTCGACCGTGACCCCGAGACCCTGGCCCGACCCTGGGCACTGCCGGGAACGGCGGGCCTGGAGCACCGGATCGGCGGACTCGAGAAGGCGGACGGCACCGGTGAGATCAGTTATGACGCCGACAACCACGACCGGATGGTCCGGCTGCGCCAGGCGAAGATCGACGGCGTGAGCGTGCCGGACCTCGGCGTCGACGACCCCACCGGTGATGCCGACCTGCTGGTTCTCGGCTGGGGGTCGACGTACGGCCCGGTCGCGGCCGCCGTGCGAGACGCGCGGGCGGCCGGTCGCCAGGTCGCCCGGGCCCACCTGCGCCATCTCAACCCGTTTCCGGTCAACCTCGGTGCCGTGCTGCGCCGCTACCCGCAGGTGCTCGTGCCCGAGATGAACCTCGGCCAGCTCGCGCTGCTGCTGCGGGCGCGGTACCTGGTCGACGTCGTCAGCCACACATCCGTACGCGGCCAGCCGTTCGCCTCAGGTGACCTGCTGAACGTCATCACTGCCATGACCTCACCGTCGCCGCAGGCCAGGCTGGGGTACGACCTCAGCAGCGGCGTAAACTGACCGCCGATGACTACCATCGATCTGGGCGTTCCCGGCTTGGGCCCCTCCGGTCTCGCGGGTGTCCCGGCACTGGCCGAGGGCGAGACACTGACCCGCAAGGACTTCGCCCCCGGCAACGAGGTGCGGTGGTGTCCGGGTTGCGGCGACTACGCGGTGCTCGCGGCCGTGCAGGCGTTCCTGCCGGACCTCGGGTTGCGGCGCGAGAACATCGTGTTCGTCTCGGGGATCGGGTGCTCGTCGCGGTTCCCGTTCTACCTCGACACCTTCGGTGTGCACTCCATCCACGGCCGGGCACCGGCGTTCGCCACCGGGCTGGCCACCGCGCGCCCCGACCTCAACGTCTGGGTGGTCACCGGTGACGGCGACGCGCTGAGCATCGGCGCCGGGCACCTTCTCCATACCCTTCGCCGCAACGTCAACCTGACGATCCTGCTGTTCAACAACCGGATCTACGGCCTGACGAAGGGGCAGTACTCGCCCACGTCCGAAAGCGGCAAGCTCACCAAGTCCACTCCCGCCGGCTCCGTGGACGCGCCGTTCAACCCGGTCTCGCTGGCGCTCGGCGCCGAGGCCACTTTCGTGGCGCGCACCCTGGACTCCGACCGCAAGCACCTGACCGAGGTGCTGGGGGCGGCCGCCCGCCACCGTGGCACCGCACTGGTCGAGATCTACCAGAACTGCCCGATCTTCAACGACGGCGCCTTCGACGTGCTCAAGGACTCCGAGGAGTCGCAGGCGCGGCTGGTTCGGCTACGCGCCGGGGAGCCGGTGACGTTCGGCGGGCCCGACGGCACCGCCAATGCCGTCGTCGCCCGGCGCGACGGCGGCGGTGTCGAGGTGATCTCCAGCGAGTTCGCAGCAGCCCAGGGCCTGGCCCCGATCGTCCACGACCCGGCCGCCGACGACCCGGCCGCCGCGTTCGCCCTGAGCCGGCTCGACGACGTCACGCTGTCGCACGTTCCCGTCGGCATCTTCCGCAACGTCTCCCGCCCCACCTACGACGATCTGGTGCGAGCCCAGGTGGACGGCGCCGTCAGCGCGGCGGGCGGGCCCGCCGGCGACAGCGCGCTGGCCGCTCTGCTCGGCGGCGCCGACACCTGGACCGTCGACTAGCCCGGCGTGACCACCAGCCAGATCCCCCCGCTTGTGGTGTACCCATACGTCGGTGACCATCGTGGCCGTTCCGTACCACATCGATGAACTGCTGAACCCGTTCGAGGTCGGGGTGATCACCGATCGCGAGGTCGTCGTCGATCTGCCGACGGGCACTGCCTGGGACCGGATGGCGGCGATCTACGAGCGCGTGGCCCAGCTGGTGGCGCACTCGCTGGCCGAGGGCGGCCAACGCCCGATCGTGATCTCCGGTGACTGCACGACGAGCCTGGGCGTCCTGACGGGCATGCGACGAGCCGGGCTGGAACCGGGTGTCGTGTGGCTCGACGGCCACGCCGACTTCCAGACCGAGGCGACGACGTCGTCCGGATACCTGGGCGGGATGCCGTTGTCGCTGGCCGTGGGCGTCGGCACGCTGACCCTGCCCACGACTCTCGGCCTCGCTCCGTTGGACCCCACCCACGTGGTCCTGGTCGATGCCCGCGACACCGATCCGCCCGAGCATGTACTTCTCGACGAATCGGCCATCAAGCGGGCGACGGTGCTCGACCTGGACAGCACGCTGGTGCCGGACGGTGACGTCTACGTGCACATCGATCTCGACGTCATCGACCCCGTGGGCCTGCCCGACCTCAGGTTCCCCGCTCCCGGCGGACCGTCCCTCGACGAGGTCCTGGCAGCGGTTTCGCGAGTCGCGGCGACCGGCCGGGTGGCGGCCGTCGGCATCGCCGCCACCTGGCGCCCGGACAGCGTGTCGCAGGAGCATCACACCGCTGTGCGGCGCCTCGTCGAGACGCTCCGCGGCAGCGTTCGTGCCGAACGGTGACCGGACTGGCCTGATCTTCGATGAGGACGCGCAGGCATACCAACGGGCCAGGCCGGGCTACCCCGAGGCGCTGATCGATGACCTGATGGCACGGACCGGCCTTCACCGCGGTGAGCGCGTCATCGAGATCGGACCCGGCACGGGCCAGGCGACCCGCGCCCTGACCGCCCGCGGCTTTTCCGTCGTCGCGATAGAACCCGGCCAGCGGTTGGCGGACGTGCTGCGAGAGACCGTCCCCGGAGACGTCGCGGTCGTCGCCACCACCTTCGAGGACTTCTCGGCGCCCGGGGGCCCGGTGGCCGCCGTCATGGCCTTCACCTCGTGGCACTGGCTAGCAGCCCCCGCGCGAGCCGCGAACGCGGCCGCGTGCCTGCGCCCGGGAGGTGTGCTGGTCACCGTCACCACCCACCATGTCTATGGCGGCACCACTGGCTTCTTCCACCAGGCCCAAGCCTGCTACGAGCGGTGGGACCCGGCGACACGGCCTGGCATCCGCCTGAACCCCGCCCACGCCATCCCGGTGCTGCGCGACGAGATCGACGACGACGACGCCTTCGACGTGCCGATCCACCTGCGCCATGAAGCAGAGATCGCCTACACCACGCGGGAGTACATCGACCTTCTCGGCACGTACTCCGGACACCGCGCCCTGGATCCCCGGCTACGGCATGGCCTCCTCGACTGCCTTCGCCAGCTGATCGACACCCACTACGCCGGGCACATCGTCAAGCGATACCTGTACGGGGCTCGCATCGCCCGCCGAAGGTGACGTCACCGCATCAGTCGGGGAGGTAGGCGAACGTGGCCGGGTGGGGGCCGGTGCGGCCGGACTCGCCACGGTCGAGGCCGTCGATTGCCCTGACATCTGCGTCGGTCAGCGAGAAGTCGAAGATGGCGACGTTCTCGCGGATCCGCTCCAAAGTGACCGACTTCGGGAAGACGATGTAGCCCTTCTCGATGTGCCAGCGCAGCGTCACCTGCGCCGGGGTCCGGTCCAGGCGCGCAGCGATCTCGCCGATCACCGGGTCGTCCAGCACCCCACCCTGCGCGATCGGCGACCACGACTCGGTGATGATGTGGTGCTTCGTGCCGAAGTCGCTGACGGTGGCATTGGTGAAGTACGGGTGGACCTCGATCTGGTTGACCACGGGTAGCACATCGCTGTCGTCGAACAACCGCTGCAGGTGATCGATCTCGAAGTTGGAGACACCGATCGAGCGGGCGCGACCCTCGCGGGCGAACTCCTCCAGGGTGCGCCACGTCGAGACGTAGTCGCCGTCGTACAGAGTGGGCAGCGGCCAGTGAATGAGGAACAGGTCAACGTAGTCAGAGCCCAGCGCGGTCAGGGTCTCATCGAAGGCTCGGCGCGCGTCGTCCGGGCGATGGAACCCGTTGTTGAGCTTGCTCGTAATGAACACCTCCGAACGGTCCAGTCCCGACGCTCGCACCCCCTCGCCGACGCCCGCCTCGTTGGCGTACATCTCGGCGGTGTCGATGTGGCGGTACCCGGTCTCCAGCGCGATCCGGACCGCTTCGGCAGTCTGCTCGGGCTTGATCTGGAACACCCCGAACCCCAGCTGGGGAATCGTGATGCCGTTGTTAAGGGTGATCGTCGTGACGTCGCTCATCGTGGTGGCTGTCTCCTCATTGTGGATATTCGAGTGGTTGCGTTCAGGAGTCTGGGTCAGGTCGTCGCGGGCGGTAGCCCGGCCTGTTCCATCCTGCGCCGCCGGGCACGTCGACGCAGCCTGACGACTGTCACGACCACGACGGCCAGCAGCACCAGGACGAGCAGGGGCGCCAGCAGCGCGGCCAGTGACAGTCCTGCCGACGTCACGTCCTCCGCCGTGCTGAGCACCGGCGCCGCGACGCCGCCCGTGGCCGCGTTCGCCAGCCCGCGCAGTGCCGCCTTTCCCAGGTGCACCGCCAGTGCCAGCAGGGCCCCGAAGGCCATGGGCACCCAGCCACCCTCGCGAAGGAAGCTCTGCGGGTCGGAGACCAGGGCTTGGCCGCCCCAGCCGGTGGCACCCACCACCAGCCCGCCGGAGGTCGGCCGCACCACGGTCTGCAGCACGTCATTGACGTGATCGACCACGGGGATCTTGTCAGCGACGATCTCGACGACGAGCAGGACGGCCAGCGTGCCCAGCGTCCAGGGGTTCTCCAGCCACCGCCAGGCAGACGGCAGGTCGACGACCGGCGTCAGGCGCGCGAGCAGGCCCACGACGAGCATCGGGATGTAGGCGTTGAGCCCGGCCGAGGCGGACAGGCCGAGCGCCGTCAGCAGTTCCATGATGTTGGACCTCCCTTCGACCCACTCACGGCGCTACGGTCACCATGTGGGACTCGCCGAGCAGGCCACGAGAATCCTCTCAGAACCGGTCACCGCCGGTGTGCTGGTCGAGCCTCGAGGTACCCAGGGGGCAGTGGTTGGCGGCGCGGGCGGCGGCCGAGCGTCCCGCGGCGTCGGCGGCGGCCAGATGTTCCTCGCCGCGACCGGCACCGAACTGGTCCTGCTGGCGGTCGGCCGCGGCCTGCTGGCGCGGCGCCTCAGCGGGATGGTCGTGGCGCGGGTCGCCAGGGCCATGGTGCAAGCCGTGGACCTGGCGGACCCGGAGGACCCCACCACGATCGCCGGCACCGTCGATCTCACCGTGCGAATGATGGACAACGACGAGTGGCCGCTGTCGGTGGCCGCCGGGCAGCACGCCACCGCCGCGGAACTGGCCTCGCTCGTCCTCTGATCACGCCCCCCTGACCGCCATCGCGTGGGTCACCGGTCACAATGGACCCCCGTGAAGGCCCTGCTGCTGGAGAACATCCATCCCCTCGCCGTCGACATCCTGGCGACGGCCGGATTCGACGTCACGACCCGTACGGGAGCGCTGTCCGGCGAGGAACTGCAACAGGCTCTGGCAGGCGTCACCCTGCTGGGGATCCGGTCGACCACCGAGGTGACGGCCGATGTCCTCGACGCCGCCCCGCAGTTGCAGGCGATCGGCGCCTTCTGCATCGGCACCAACCAGATCGACCTCTCAGCTGCCGCAGAACTGGGCATCGCGGCGTTCAACGCGCCGTACTCCAACACCCGCAGTGTCGTCGAACTGGTGATCGCCGAGGTGATCGCCCTGCACCGACGGCTCACCGACCACAACCAGGCGCTGCACGCCGGCACGTGGGACAAGTCCGCGGCGGGTGCCCACGAGGTGCGCGGGCGCACGCTGGGCATCGTCGGCTACGGCAACATCGGCAGCCAATTGTCGGTGATCGCCGAAGCGCTCGGCATGCGCGTGGTGTTCTACGACACCGCCGAGAAGCTGGCACTGGGCAACGCTCGCTTCTGCGCCACCCTTGGCGAGTTGCTGGCAGTGGCCGACGCCGTGACCTTGCACGTCGACGGCCGCCCCGGCAACGCGGGACTGTTCGGCCGCGCCGAGTTCGCGGCCATGAAGCCGGGTGGCCTGTTTCTCAACCTCTCGCGCGGTTTCGTCGTCGACTACGCCGCGCTGCGCGAGGAGATCTCGTCGGGCCGGCTGGCGGGTGCCGCGGTCGACGTCTTCCCCAACGAGCCGCGCCGCCGCGGCGACGCCTTCGTCTCAGAACTGACCGGGCTGCCCAACGTCATCCTCACCCCTCACGTCGGCGGCTCCACTGAGGAGGCGCAGGTCGACATCGGCCGGTTCGTTGCCGGAAAGCTGCGCGACTTCCACCTCACGGGTCAGACCAGCCTGTCGGTCAACCTGCCGCCGCTGTCACCGGAACCGCGCCCCGGCACCTGCCGGATCACGCACGTGCACCGCAACACCCCGGGCGTCATGGCCGCCGCCAACCAGGTGATGGCCGACCACAAGATCAACATCGAGGCGCAGCAGCTGGCGACCCGGGGGGACCTCGGATACGCGGTCACCGACGTCGCATGCGAGGCGGCGGGCGATGCGGCACACGCGCTGCTCACGGAGCTTCGGGCGATGCCCGAGACGGTCCGGGTCCGGCTGCTCACGACAAGTGGCTCGTGAGCGCGCCCGCCGATAGCCCCGTGGGCATACTCGCCACGAGTCTCGCCGACACCCTCGCCCGCACACTTGGCGGCATCCTCGGCACAGACCACGCATTGACCGACCCCTCGGTCATCGCCTCATACGAGACCGACTGGACCCGGCGGTTCACCGGTCGCGCCGCGCTCGTGGTCAGACCGGGCACCACGGACCAGGTCGCCGCGGTGCTGTGTGCCTGCCGCGACGCCGGTGCCCGGGTGGTCACCCAGGGCGGCAACACCGGGCTGGTCGGTGGTGGCGTCCCCACCGATGGCGAGGTCGTGCTGTCCACCCGCCGACTCGCCGCCATCGGGCCGGTCGACGCAGCTTCCGGGCACGCGCTGGTGGGCGCGGGTGTCACGCTGGCCGCTCTGCAGGCCCACGTGCGACCGCTCGGCTGGGACGTGGGGGTGGACTTCGCCGCCCGCGAATCGGTCACCATCGGCGGACTCGTCGCCACCAACGCGGGCGGTGAGAACGTGCTGCGGCACGGTGCGATGCGCGCCCAGGTTCTCGGGCTGGAGGCCGTACTGGCCGACGGCAGCGTGCTGAGCCGGCTCTCGGCGCTGCCCAAGGACAACACCGGCTACGACCTGACCGGGCTGCTGGCCGGCAGTGAGGGCACGCTAGCCGTGATCACCCGGGTGCTGCTGCGGCTGGTCCCTCGCCGCGCCGCCAGAGCGGTCGCCGTCCTCGGGTGTGAGTCGGTGACGGCGGCGCAGCGGGCGCTGCGGCTGCTGAGCGGACGGTTGCCCGATCTCGAATCGGCCGAACTGTTCCTGGCCGACGGGCTGGCGCTGGTGCGTTCCCACACCGGCCTCGGGCCGTTGATGGCTCGGGAGCACCCGGCGTACCTGCTCGTCGAAGTAGCCGCCATGGACGATCCGACCGCAGCGCTGCACGGCGCGCTGGAGGTGCTGAGCGGGGACGGTGACGGACCGGGCAGCGGCGTCGCGGACATCGTCGTCGCCGAGGACGCCCCGGCCCGGGAGCGGTTGTGGCGCTACCGCGAGGCGCACACCGAGTCCGTCGGCGCCGCGGGTATCCCGGTCAAACTCGATGTGGCCGTTCCCGCTCACGATCTCCACGATGCGCTGCCCGCGCTACGAGCCGCCGCGCAGCGGGTCGCGCCGCAAGCGAGGGTCTACATCTGGGGCCATATCAACGAGGGAAACCTGCACGTCAACGTCCTGCCCGGGACTGCATCGGCATTCGGCGAGGACACCGCCGAGGAGGTGACCGATGCCGTGCTGCGCGAGGTGGCCGCTCGCGGTGGCAGCATCTCCGCCGAGCACGGCGTGGGCCGAGCCAAGACCCGCTGGCTGCCGCTGACCCGATCGGCGGCCGAGATCGCGACCATGCGCGCAGTCAAGGCGGCCTTCGACCCGGACGGCATGCTGAATCCGGGGGTCGTGCTCCCGGTGCCCCGGGTGCTCCCGGGGCCCCAATGACGGCCACGGCCCCGACGTCACCGGAGGTCGCCCAGTCACCGCCCACCACTCGCGGCCGAGGGGTCGCGATGGGGCTGGCCGCCTACGTTTCGTGGGGCCTGTTCCCGCTCTACTTCACCCTGCTCGCCTCAGTGGGTGCCGTGGAGATCGTGGCGCATCGCATTGCGTGGTCGGTGCTGTTCTGCCTGCTGTTGCTGGCGGTCCTGGGGCGGCGGCTCGGCGGCGGCCTTGCCGAACTCCGTCGTATCACACTGCCGCAGGTATTGGGGCTCGCGCTTGCCGCCTTCCTGCTGTCGATCAATTGGGGGGTATTCATCTACGGGGTGTCGGCGGAACAGGTGGTGCAGGTATCGCTGGGGTACTTCACCAATCCCCTGGTGTCGGTCGGTCTGGGCGTACTCCTGCTGGGTGAACGGCTGCGGCGCTGGCAATGGGTGGCGATGGCCACCGGCGCGTTGTCAGTCGTGGTCCTCACCATCGAGGACGGCCGGCTCCCCTGGATCGCTCTGGTCCTGGCGGCAACCTTCGGGCTGTACGGATTGTTGAAGAACCGCGTCGGCCGCGGCGTCGCAGCACTGCCCGGCATGACGATCGAGACCGGCGTCCTTGCCCCGATCGCGGTCGGTTACCTCATCTGGTTGCACGTCGGCGGCCAGGGGGCATTCGGCAGCTCACCTGGCATAACGACCCTGTTGATCCTTAGCGGCCCGATCACGGCCGGAGTGTTGCTGCTCTTCGCCGCAGCCGCCCGGCGGATCCCGCTCAGCACCCTGGGCATGATCCAGTACGTCACACCGTCCCTGCAGCTACTCGTCGGGGTAGCACTGCTCGGGGAGCGGATGTCGCCGGGCCGGGTAGCAGGGTTCGCCCTGATCTGGGCCGCGTTGATCATCCTCAGCCTGGATTCGTTGAAAAAACTTCGCGCAAAGTGAAACCTAGACTGACAAGAGGAATCTAAGACCCTGCGTCGTTTCCGCCCAATCTCCTATGTACGATCCGAGACATGGCCCACTACACACCGCATTCGCGTGACCGGGCGTTGCTCGCGGCCAGAGTGATCTCCTCGACCGTCGCCGTGGTGGCCGCGGCGGCCACCGCCGGCGTGACCGCGCTCGCCGCCACGACGACCAGGGCAGCGGACGAGGCAGCCGCTGCCGGCGACACGAGTCAGGCCGGGTCGACGGACGCGGCCCCCGCCGGCACGACCGCCGCGGACGGTTCGGCCGAACTGACCCCCGCCCAGGTCGCCGCGGGCGTGATCGACCCCGCTGCGGCTGGGAACTCCGCAGATCCGGCGGCAGTCGTCAGCGCTGTCGCCGACGATGCAGCTGGGGTGGCAGGCAGCGCGGCGCCCGCTGCCGCTCCCGCCCCAGGTATCACCC
>CAZEYA010000061.1:0-18827 GCA_964516515.1 uncultured Kineosporiaceae bacterium
GCGCAGGCCGGCTGTGACCGCTCCCGCAGTCAAGGGCTCGACGCCGATGGGTATCGGGAACATCGCGCGAGCCCACGGCGGCAGGCTGCCCACGGCCAGGGCTCCCAATGCGGTCCAGCCCAGCCTGGCGGGGGTGAGCAGTTCCACGGAAGGCGGCAGCGGTGCCGCAAGCAGGGTAGCGACGGCATCGCAGGCCGGTGGCGTCAGCCGCAGCGACGGCCGGATAGCCGCGAAGTAGGCCGCAAGCTCGGCCCGGTCCTGCGGCAGGTCCCGTGCCTGCAAGCCCACCAGCTCGCCGAAGCGAACCTGCTCTGCGACGAACGTGTCCTGCTCGGCCGCGCTCAGCCGCAACCCGGCCCGCACGGACACGTCGAGGAACGAATCGACGAGGCAGCAGTGGACCCACGCCAGCAGCTCCGGCTCGTCCAGCCTGCGGGTTCGCCCTGTCTGCGGGTCGGTGAACTCGTGCCGGTGACCGCGACGTACCCCGGCCGCTGCGGCGGCGACGGTGGCGCTGTCCCCGAACGTCGCCAGCGCCACGAAGTCCGCGGTGCGGGTGAGCCGCGACCAGGGCTGGGCCGCCCACCGCGAGTGCGCCTGGAATCCGCTGACCACCACGGGATGCAGCGCCTGCTGCAGCATCGCCCGCATCCCTGCGACGAAGGTCGCGGGTTCACCGATGACTCGCCACGTGATGCTGGATGGGCCGAACAGACCGGGATCACCGGAGGGGGGAGCAGTCACAGCCACCAGGATGCGTTGTCCACTGCGTCGGCGCACAGCGGGGGTCGGCAGCGAGCGGGAGGATGGTGATGTGGCACGGGTGTTGGCGATCGCCAATCAGAAGGGCGGGGTGGCGAAGACGACGACGGTCGCAGCCCTCGGCGCTGCGCTTCGTCAGTTGGACCGGCGGGTGCTGCTGGTGGACCTGGACGCGCAGGCCTGCCTGACGTTCGCGCTCGGCGTGGACACCGACCGGATCGCGGCAACGGTCGCCGATGTGCTGCTCACGGGGATGGATCCGGCGGCCGTCACCGTGACCACTGCGGAGGGTATGGATCTGTTGCCGGCAGATGAGTCCCTGGCAGGCGTGGACGCCGCGCTGCTGCATCGGAGCAACCGTGACCACGTCCTGGGGCGGGCGTTGCAGGGGCTCCGCGTGGCCTACGACGACATCATCATCGACTGCTCGCCGTCCTTGGGTCTGCTGACCCTCAATGCCCTCGCCGCCGCCGACGAGCTGATCATTCCAATGACGGCCGAGATGCTCGGCCACCGCGCCGTGGGGCAGATCCTCGACACCGCGGCCGATGTCCGGGAACTGCTCAACCCGAGGCTGCGCGTCCTGGGTGTGCTACCGACGATGGTCGACGCCCGGACTGCCCACGCCCGAGACATCATCTCCGACGTGGCGACCCGCTATGGCGTCCCCCTACTACCCGTTATACCGCGCTCCGTACGTGTCGGCGAGGCCCCCGCAAGAGGTCGCAGTGTGCTGGCGGCCTCACCCCGGACCAAGGTCGCCGCGGCCTACCGCGAGCTGGCGGCAGTACTCACCGGGGACGCCGCGGTCTGAGGGTCAGGCGCCGCCCTCGCTGACCGGGTCCAGGCCGACAGCGCCACCGGTGCGGCGACGGCGGCGGCGTCGCCCCGGTGGACCCCCGCCACCGACCGTGCCACCGACCGTGCCACCGAGTGCACCGCCCACCGAGACGTTGTCCGCGGCCCTGGCGGCGGGCGCGGCTGCGTCGTTGCCCGCTGCCTCGCTCGATATCCGCTTGACCCGGGTGCGGGTGCGGGACCGCCCGGCCGATTCCCCTTCGCCGCCTGCAGTAGGGGTATCGCGTCGTCGATCCGTGTCCGGAGCACCGGCCCGCCGGGTTCGCCCCTTTGGACGGCCTGACCGAGCAGGTCCCTCCACGTCCTCCCGGGTCTCGGCAGACAGACCCGCCCGGGTCCGTGACGCGCGCGGCAGCCGCCCGGTCGTTCCTGCCGGGATGGACAACTCGGTGTAGAGGTTGACCGACGTCGAATAGGTCTCCTCCGGCTCGCCCAGGCCCAGGTCGAGCTCCCGGTCGATGATCGACCATCGGACCATGTCCGCCCAGTCCACGAAGGTGACGGCCGTTCCGGTGGCTCCCGCCCGGCCGGTGCGCCCGATGCGGTGCAGGTAGGCGCGCGAGTCGTCCGGGCACTCGTAGTTGACGACGTGAGTCACTTCTTCGACGTCGATGCCGCGCGCCGCCACTTCGGTGGCCACCAGTACGTCGACCTTGCCGTTGCGGAAGGCGCGCAGGGCCTGTTCGCGTGCTCCCTGGCCCAGATCGCCATGGATGGCCGCGGCAGCAAAGCCGCGGTCGGTCAGGTCATCGGCGATCCCACTCGCGCTGCGCCTGGTTCGGGTGAAGACCATGGTCAGACCGCGCCCCTCGGCCTGCAGCAGCCGTGCCAGAACCTCGATCTTGTCCATCGAGTGACACCGGTAGGCCCACTGGGTGGTGGCGGTCACGGTAGCGCCGCTGTCGGTGGGGTCCGAGGCCCGGATGTGGGTCGGGTGGTGCATGTACTGTCTGCCCAGGCTCACCACTGCGGACGGCATCGTCGCCGAGAACAGCATGGTCTGCCGGCCCTCGGGGGTGCGCTTCAGCAGCTTCTCGACGTCGGGCAGGAAACCCAGGTCGAGCATCTCGTCGGCCTCGTCGAGCACGACGATCCGAGCATGCGCGAGGTCCAGCGAACCGGACCCGCTGAGGTCCACCAGGCGCCCCGGGGTGCCAACCACCACTTCGACGCCGTTACGCAGCATCTCCAGTTGGGGCTCGTAGGCCCGGCCCCCGAAGATGGTCGCGACGCGGACCGCTCGCTTTTTGGCCGCCAGCGTCAGGTCACCGGCGACCTGCAGCGCCAGTTCCCTGGTCGGCACGACGACCAGGGCCTGGGGTGCCCCGGGCAGCGCCAAGTCCTCCCAACCGGGTTCGCCCGGACCGACCACCCGCTGAACGACGGGGATGCCGAACCCGAGGGTCTTGCCGGTGCCCGTCTTGGCCTGCCCGATGATGTCGTTGCCGGACAGCGCAACGGGCAGTGTCATGGCCTGGATCGGGAACGGTGAGGTGATGCCCGCCCCCGCGAGGGCGGCGCATATCTGGTCTTGGACGCCGTAGTCGGCGAAAGTCTCATCTGTCACTGTGACTCCAGCGTACGGGGTCGGGGGACGTAGGCTGCGCAACTGTGGAGGACTGTTGACTGAGCACGTCGTCGACCTGCTCGGAGTGCTGGCCTACACCGAGCTGACGGCCTTCTCACGATTGGCGGCTGATGCCGAGCACGCGCCGGCGCTCGCCGAGCGGATGGCCATGGCCGACCTGGCCGCCGGCCAGTACCGGCACTTCCACCTGCTGACGGCGCGCATCGTCGAACTGGGTGCCCGGCCACAGGACGCCATGGCGCCCTATGTCGCCTCGGTCGACGCTTACCACGACCGGACCAGGCCCAACGGCTGGCCGGAACGGTTGGTCAAGGCCTATGTCGGGGACGAGATCAACTCGGACTTCTATCGGGAGCTGGCGATACACGTCGACTCCGCCACCGCCGCTCTCGTGGAGGAGGTGGTGACGGATTCGGCCGGACTGGATGTCATCGCCCAGCTGATCCGATCCGCCGTGGAGGCGGATCCGCGCCTTGCGGGGCGACTGGCTCTCTGGGCACGAAGACTGGTGGGCGAAGCGCTGTCCCAGGCGCAGCGCATCGTCATCGATCGGGACGCCCTTGCTGTGCTGCTGGTCGGGGACTTGGATCTGCCGGCTGACGACCTCAACCGGATGACCCGAGTGCTGGGCAGACTGACGGACAGGCACACCGACAGGCTCCGGGTCCTGGGCTTGGCGCCGTAGGACCCGGAGCCTTCCGGGTCGAGTCAGACCCGGCTGCGGCGGGTGGCGCCAGCGACGATCGCGACACCGATGACGGCGACGATGATCTGGATGAGCAGCTCCAGGAAGTCGAAGCCACCGTCGCCTCCCACCCCGAGAGCGTTGGCGATAAGGGTACCGATGATCGCGGACACGATGCCGACCACGATGGTGAGCAACCAGCCGATGGACTGCTTGCCGGGGAGCACTAGCCTGGCGAGAGCGCCAATGATAGCGCCGACTATGATCGCGCTGAGGATTCCTGCGACTGTCATGGTTAAAAGACTGGCGGCAAGCCGAGCTTGCTGCCACTTGAAACGTGTCGAGTCGCGTCAGCGCGGCCGAGACCGCGTCAAGCCACTGAGAACCGTCACCCCGAATGCGGCCACCAGCACCTGAACCCCAAGCTCAGGCCAGCTGAATCCGTCGGTGTTGATTCCGACCGCCCCCGCCAGCAGGCTCCCCAGCAGCGCCGCCAGAATGCCGACGACGATCGTCAGCAGACAGCCGATGCGCTGTCGCCCCGGCACCAGCAGCCGCCCGAGCGCCCCGATGACCAAGCCCACCACTATCGCGCTGAGGAATCCGTCGACATCCAACGACGCTCACACCCTTTCGACGCTCGGCCCCTGGTCGCGGTGCCGTCAGGCTGCGGTGGTGCCGAATCCGACCCGTCGGCTCTCGGCCGCGCCGGTCTCGACGTAGGCCAGCGCCTCGACCGGGACGTGGACCGAGCGGCCTCGTTCGTCGCTCAGCGTCAGTACCCGCCCGCCGCTGACGGCCTCGGCCACCAGTTTCGCCACAGCATCGGACGTCAGCGTCGACTCGACGACGATCTCGCGGGGGGTGTTGCGCACACCGATCTTGATCTCCACGGCGTACAGGCTATCCCGAGGCGCCGACGTGCCCGTGTGCGGGGAAACCCCGGACCCCCCGCCAGGACAGCGTGGCCACCAAGCGGGCGGCGTCGGCTCGCGGGATGGGGCGCCCCGCTGTCAGCCAGGCCCGCGCCGAGACCTGCGCCTGCCCGACCAGTGCCGCGCCGAGCAGTGTGGCCTCCGCAATGCTCAGTCCGGTCGCGGTCTCGATGACGTCGGCGATCGGTGCCGCGCACAGGTCCGTGGTCCGCGCCAGCCGTTCCCGGACGCGCTCGTCGCCGATCAGATCGGACTCGAAGACGAGGCGGTAGGCGCCGTCGCGGCGATCGACGAACTCGAAGAAGGCCGAGGTGACCGCCTCGACGCGTTCCCGGTTGCTATCGGTTGAGGCCAGCGCGGTGCGGACTGTCGACGCCATCTCGGCCAACTGCTCGTCCAGCAGCGCCAGATACAACTCCAGCTTGCCCTCGAAGTGCTGGTACAGCACAGGCTTCGATACTCCCGCCCGGTCGGCGACGTCGCCCATCGACGAGGCGTGGTACCCCGTCTCGACGAAGACCTCGAGCGCGGCGCTCAACAGTTGCTGACGGCGGGCCGGGCGCGCCAGCCGTCCGGCATCCGTCGTGGCCACCTCTGGCTCGACTCGGGTCATGGGAGGCGACGATAGCCGCGAGCGATCACCGAGGCGGGGCTACCCAGGGCGTGGCGCTTCGGCCGCAGGCCATGGAACACCGCGGCCGCCGGTTCGGTTGGAGTGCATGCAGCTTGTCGCCCTGCTCGCCGGAGGTTCACCGTGTCGTTGCCCCCCCTCGTCGAACCCGCTGCCGAGTTGTCGGTGGCCGAGGTCCGCCGCTACTCCCGGCATCTGATCATCCCGGACGTCGCGATGGCGGGGCAGAAGCGGCTGAAGAACGCCAAGGTGCTCGTCGTAGGCGCCGGCGGCCTGGGCAGTCCGGCGCTGCTCTACCTGGCCGCCGCGGGTGTCGGCACCCTCGGCATCGTCGATTTCGACGTCGTCGAGGAGTCCAATCTGCAGCGTCAAGTGATCCACGGTGTCTCCGACGTCGGGCGGTCGAAGGCCGCGAGCGCCCGCGACTCCATCCTCGAGATCAACCCGCTGGTAGAGGTCCGACTGCACACCGAGCGGCTGGACTCCTCCAACGCGCTGGGCATCTTCGCGGGCTACGACCTGGTGCTCGACGGCACGGACAACTTCGCGACCCGCTACCTGGTCAATGACGCCTGCATCCTGCTCGGCATTCCCTACGTCTGGGGGTCCATCTACCGGTTCGAGGGGCAGGTCAGCGTGTTCTGGGCGGTCCCTCCCGTCGGGCCCGACGGGACGGCCGTGCAGGGCGTGCAGTACCGCGACCTCTATCCCGAACCCCCGCCGCCGGGCATGGTGCCCAGCTGCGCCGAGGGCGGTGTGCTGGGCGTGCTCTGCGCCGCCATCGGGTCGGTCATGGTCACCGAGGCGATCAAGCTGATCACGGGCATCGGGGACCCGTTGCTCGGCCGACTGCTGATCTTCGATGCGCTGGAGATGTCCTGGCGCGAGGTCCGCGTCCGCAAGGACCCGGCGGGCGAGACCATCACCGGCCTGATTGATTACGACGAGTTCTGCGGTGCGATCAGCACCGACGCCGCGGATGCGGCTCGTGAGTCGACGATCGGCGCTCGCGACCTGGCGGTGATGCTCGCAGCGAGGGAGCGGGGCGAGGACGATTTCGTGCTCATCGACGTCCGCGAGCCCGCGGAGTTCGAGATCGTGTCGATCCCGGGTGCTGTGCTCGTGCCGAAGGGCCGCTTCGAGTCCGGTGAGGCGCTGGGCGAGTTGCCGGCGGACAAGCGCGTCGTCCTGCATTGCAAGTCCGGTGCCCGGTCGGCCGAGGTGCTGGCCATCCTCAAGGGGGCCGGTTTCGCCGACGCGGTCCACGTCGGTGGCGGGGTGCTGGCGTGGGTCAGCCAGGTGGAGCCTGACAAGGCCTCGTACTGAGAGTTCTCAGCGGTCGCCCGGACTTTGGCCTGTGGGTGGGCCCGCGGTCACGGTGACGCTGCCGACGTTGGTGCTGGCATTGATGACCCGATCGGCGCTCGGGTCGTTCGGTATCGAGCTGGTGTCGTCCCCGATGTTGCTGGCGGTCTGCACGTTGTAGCCCGTGCCGTCGTCGGGCACCCGCACCGTGACCTCGCCGACGTTGGTGCTGGCGATGACGGACTGCGGCGCCCGATCGAAGCCGAGGACGACTTGACCGGCGTTGTTGGACGCATGGACGCGTTGCGAGGACAGCCGGCTCATGTCGAGCGAGCCGGCGTTCACACTGGCGTCGATGTCGCCACCCAGCTCGGTCGCCGTCACGGTCGCGACGCCGAGCTGAAGGTCCAGCACGGTTGTCCGGGGCACCCGAAGCGTCAGCTCGGTCTCGCATCCGGCGCCGGACCAGTGCTGCTCCGGGCAGTCCGCGACGATGACGAAGACGCCGTCCGTCACCCTCGCCATGACACCGGCGTCGCGCAGCGCGGACTTGGTCGACCATTGGCCGGTCACGACATCGGCCGCGCCGTCGCCGACGACGGTCAGCGACACGGCCGTGCCGGTCACCCGGATGCTGTCGATGCGGGTTGCCCGCAGGGTGCCGGTGTCGGTCCGAACGGCGATGGCGGACACGGTGACGACGACACCGGTCGACACCAGGGCGAGCACTCCGAGGACCGCGAGCACGGCCAGCACGCTCGCCCACCATGGTCGCGGCATCGATGGCCGTGGTGCAGGGGTCCTCGATACCGGTGGCCCTGATACGGGTGGCCGGGGTACGGGTGGCGGCTTCTGCGGCAGGGTCTCGATGCCGGTCACGGCGCTCAGCTCCCGATCCGGTCGAGGTAACGCAGCACGGCGAGGACCCGGCGATGGTCGCTCTCCACGATCGGCAGCTCCAACTTGGTGAAGATGTTGGACACGTGTTTCTCGACCGCGCCCTCCGTGACGACCATCGCGCCCGCGATCCCGGCGTTGGACCGGCCCTCCGCCATCAGCTGTAACACCTCGGCCTCGCGCGGTGTGAGCATCGCCAGCGGGTCGTGGCGACGAGCCCGCGCGAAGAGCTGCGCCACGACCTCGGGGTCCAATGCGGTGCCACCGGCCACGACGCGCCGCAGGGCTTCGACGAACTCGCCGACGTCGGCCACCCGGTCCTTGAGTAGGTAGCCGACGCCGCGGGCCCGCCCGGCCAGCAGCTCCGAGGCGTAGTTCTCCTCGACGTACTGGCTGAGCACGACCACCGCGACGTCCGGATACTGCTGACGGACCACGAGGGCGGCCCGCACGCCCTCATCGGTGAAGGTCGGCGGCATCCGGACGTCGGTGACGACCAGGTCGGGGGAGTGCCGAGCCACTTGGGCGAGGAATGTCTCGGCATCTCCGGCGGTCGCCACGACATCGAAACCGGTCTCGGTGAGCACCCGGACCAGGCCTTCGCGCAGCAGCACGCTGTCCTCGGCGAGCACGATCCGTGGTCGTTCCGGAGCGGTCGATGGCGTCACGCTGCTCATGGTGTCCTCTCGAATGGCTCGGCATCGGCCGCCGGACCGGTGGTGGGCGTTGTGCGGTGCGGTTGCTCGCCTGCCATGGCCATCGGTAGCTCGACGGTCAGCGCGGTGGGGCCGCCGACCGGTGAGGACAGCAGCACCCGGCCGTCAACCGCGGCGACCCGGTCCCGCAGCCCGACGAGCCCGCTGCCCTTGGTGGGGTCGGCGCCGCCGGTGCCGTCGTCGGTGACCGAGGCGACCAGCAGGGAGCCATCACGGGTCATCCGTTCCTCGACGCGCACCCGTGCCGATACGGCACCGGAGTGCTTGGCGACGTTGGTCAGCGCCTCGCTCACGCTGAAGTACGCGATCGCCTCCAGCCGCGCGGCCGGCCGACGCGGTAGGTCCACCGTGACGGACACCGGTACGGGAGAGCGAGCCGCCAGGGCGGACAGCGCGGCGTCCAGGCCTCGGTCGGTCAGCACGGGAGGATGGATGCCACGGGCAACCTGCCGCATCTCCACGATGGCCTCCTTAGCCCCGGTGTGGGCGCGCTCCAGCAGACCCGCTACCGCCGCCGGGTCCTCGACCAGCTGCCGGCGGGCCAGGCCGAGGTCCATCGCCACGGCCACCAGCCGTTGCTGCGGTCCGTCGTGCAGGTCACGTTCGATCCTGCGGCGTTCGGCGTCCACGGAATCGACCGCGGCCTGCCGGGTCTGGGTGAGGGTGTCGACGCGGGCCTCCAGGCGCTGCACGTGCTCGGCCTCGCCCGTACTGATCAGCAGCCTGCCCAGGCCGACGTCGACCTGCACCAGCAGTCGCGCCAGCAGCGGCAGGATCAGCAGAGCATTGAGCGCAACGACCACTGCGAGCCAGCGCCATGGGCCGGCCAGCGGGTCGCCGTTGACGCTCACGGCATCCTCGGGCAGCGCGGGCAGGGAGAGTGCCGACAGCGCGGCGATCGTGAGCGCCGTGACGAGCAGGCCACCGGTCAGTCCCCAGATGCCGATGGCCAGCAGGTACAGCTGGGCGCGCCACGGCCTGCTGTCCAGGAGAGTGCGCCGCCAGAACGGGAGTTCGGGTGGCCGGGAGCTCCAGCGCGGCAGCCATCGTCCGGTGAAGGTGTGTATCCGCCACCGTTCGGTGGCCACCAGCACCATTCCCAGCGCCAATAGGGCGATCACGAAGGGGATCCCGATGATGCTGGCCACGCCGAGGATCGAGGCGACGGTCGCGGCGGATACGGTCAAGAAGCCCGCAGCGAGCAGGAAATCAGCGATGAGGTGCACCACGGCGGGCCAGCCCGACAGCCACACCCGCCACAGCGGCCGCGCCGGGACCGCGGATCGGGTGTCGAGAACCATGGCAAGACCGTAGAAGACCCGGGCCGTCGGGAACATGCCGATGGCGCCAGGGTCTGCACGGGGGACAACCCCCGGCTGCCGCTCACCGGGGCCGGGCATTCTGGTCTCGTGGTCGGTGACGTTGCTCGCGACGGCTATACGGACGCCGTGCTGGATCTGGTGGACCACGTCCCGCCCGGCCGGGCGACGACCTATGGCGACATCGCCGAGGTGCTGCGCGACGCGGGCTGGGGCGGGGGACCCCGGACGGTGGGTGCCGTGATGGCGCGGCACGGCGCAGTGGTCACGTGGTGGCGGGTGGTACGCGCCGACGGTGGGCTGCCCCTGTGCGATCCGGTGGCGGCGCTGGCGCGGCACCGGAGCGAGGGGACGGCCTTGACGCGTTCAGGGCGAGTGGACCTCGGCGCGGCCAGGGCTGTGCTGCCTGCAGGGCCGGCCCCGCCCGGGTGAGCGTCGCCGCCCGGTCGATGGTGCGGTGTTGTGTCCGGCCCCCGTGATTGGGTGTTCGACGTGACCACATCCGCCCACGAAACCCTGACGCTGGACGCCGTGCAGGCGACTGCCGCGGCGACGGCCGGTCCGTGCGTCGTGCTGGGCGGACCAGGAACGGGCAAGACGACGACGGTGCTGGCATGGGCCGCCCGGCGCTTGCAGGCGGCGAACGGTCCGGACCACGGTGTCGTGGTCCTGGTGCCGTCGCGGCGGGGCGCGACGCGGGTGCGCGATCTGCTGTCCCGCCGTGTGACCGTGACGTCGCGGGACCCCGCAGTGCGCACCCCGCACTCGCTCGCGTGGGCAGTGCTGCGGGAGTCGGCGCTGCGCCACGGCCAGCGGCCGCCGCGGCTGCTCACGGGGGCGGAGTCCGATCTCTCGCTGGCCGATCTCCTGGCCGGTCACGAGGCAGGCGAGGGCGGCCTCCCGCTGTGGCCGGACAGCATGCCCATCGAGGTCCGCGCGCTGCGAGCCTTCCGCACCGACCTGCGCGAGCTCTGGGCGAGACTCGTCGAGCGCGGCCACGGCCCGCAGCGGCTGGCGCACTTGGGCCGCCGGCACGGCAGGCTCGAGTGGATGGCGGCCGCGGCCGTGCTCGACGAGCGGTTGCGTGTCATCGGGCTCAGCGGCGACAACTCCTGGGACCCGGCCGAGATCGTCGATGAGGCGGCGGCGAGGCTGGAGGGCGACGACGGGCTGCGGCGATGGGCAGCCGACCGGGTGCGAGCGCTCGCGGTGGACGACGCCCAGGATCTGACCACGGCCGGTTGGCGTTTGGTGGGCGCGCTCGGTGGCGGTGGCGCGGACCTGTTGGTGACAGGCGATCCGGACCTGGCGACCCAGACCTTCCGTGGTGCCCGACCGGCGGGCCTCACCGCTGTGGCCGATGATCACCGTAGCTCCTCGGGCGATCCCGCCCCCGTCCTCGTGCTCCCGACGGTGTGGCGCTGCCCGCCGGTCCTGGCAGACGTCGGTCATGCCGTGGCGGAACGGATCGGCGTCGTCACAGCCGTGCACCGGCGACCAGCCGCGCGCAGCACCGATGGCAACGAGGCCACGGCGCGAGTCGTGATCTTCGGCGACACCACCGATGAAGCGGCGGGAATCGCCGGCATTCTGCGCGGCTGGCACCACGACCCCGAGGAACCGGTGCCCTGGCATCGGATGGCGGTCATCGTGCGGTCGTTGCGCCGCGCCGAGAGCATCCGACGGGCGGGAGCCGGATTGGGTGTTCCGGTGGTGATCCCTGGTCCCGGGGTGCCGCTGCGGGACCAGCCAGCGGTCGTGATGCTGTTGCGTGCCGGAGCCGTGGCATGCCGGCCCGAGATGATGGACGCGGCGGTGTTGCGCGAGCTGGCCTGCGGCCCGATCGGCGGCTCGGACAGTCTGCGGTGGCAGCACCTCATCCGCGCGGCCAGATCGGCGTCGGCCGGCCGCCACCCGGCGGATGCGCTCGCTGAGCAGGTCCGGCTGCGGCTCTCGAGGGCTGATCGCCGCGCCGTGCCTGACCCAGCTGCCGACTGGCTGGGCGTGTCGCCGCGTCATGCCCGCCCCGTCGACCGGGTGCACACCGTCCTGGCGGCGGCGCGACGACAGCTGCAGGACCGGGACCAGCCGGAGTCGGTGCTGTGGGCACTGTGGCAGGCGACCGGCCTGGCACGACGCTGGCGGGCGAGCGCCCTGGCGAGTGGTGCCGACGCGGGCAGCTCCGAGGACGACCTGGATGCTGTGATGGCGCTCTTCGACGCGGCGGCCGGTTTCGCTGAGCGCCAGCCCGGTGCCGGCATGGCGGCGTTCTGCGACCATGTCGCCGCCCTCGGTGTGGCCGACGACCGGTTGTCCGGCGCCGCCGTCGCCGCTGCCGTCACAGTGACCACCGCGACCGGGGCGGTGGGGCTGGAGTTCGACGCGGTCGTCGTCGCCGGTGTTCAGGACGGTGTCTGGCCGGATCTGCGGGTCCGTGGCTCGCTGCTCCATACAGCCGAGCTGGTCGACTCCCTCGACGGCCGGCACGGGATCGCCACCGCCGACCAGGTTCGGCAGACGCTCGACGACGAGCTCCGGCTGTTCCACGTGGCCGTCACCCGGGCCCGGCGACACCTCGTGGTGACCGCCGTCAACGGTGATGACGAACGCCCCAGCGAGCTGTGCCGTCTCGTGGCCGGTCCCGGCGTGGACCTGACCGCCGCCGAGCTCCCGCTGCCACCGTCGTGGCATGACCACACCTTGCCGTCGCTGGTTGTGGCGCTGCGCAGGTTGATCGGCGCTGGCGCTGCCCCGCTGGTGCTACCCGGCATGCCACCTGCGCCGTCGCCCGCCGCGGCCGCCGCCATGCTGGCGCGACTCGCCGCGCAAGGCGTACCGGGCGCCGATCCTGCGCAGTGGTGGTGGTCCGGTGCCGCGCCGATCCCGCTCGGCAATCCGCCGGCGGAGCGCCCGGAGCGGGCCGTCACCATCAGTGCTTCGGCGGTCGAGGCGTTCTCGATCTGCCCGCTGCGGGCCTACCTCAGCCGACTGGCGAGTGACGGCGGGGAGGAGTCGGCCCGACGGCTCGGCGAGCTCATCCACCGTGCGGCGCAGCGACATCCGCAGGGGTCCGCAGCCGAATTGCAGGGCGTGGTCGACGCGGGCTGGGCGGAGCTCGGCATTGGCGAGGGATGGATGGCCGAGCGGCTGCGCAGGCGGGCAGAGGTCATGGTGCAGCGCCTCGCTGATTGGATGGCCGGTCGACCGCCACCGGTCGCGACCGAGATCGGCTTCCGGATGGACCTCGACGGGGTGACGGTGGCGGGGACCATCGACCGCCTCGATGAGGTGGGCGGCCCGTTGGTCGGGGGGCCTCTCGGGACCCGGCCCGTGCAGGTCATCGATTACAAGACCGGCGCCCCGCACACCAAGGAAGCCGCCAGGGAGAACACCCAGTTGGGCCTGTACCAGATGGCCGTCGACCGTGGCCTGGTCGCCGACGGCCTGCGCAGCGCCGGTGCGGCCCTGGTGCATGTCGGGGGGACGGCGCGTGCGGCGGCCGTTCGTGACCAGCCGCGGCTGACCGCGGTCGACGCAGCACGAGTCGAGGAGATCGTGGGCCGATACGCCGATGCGATCCGCTCGGGAGAGTTCCCGGCGACTCCGGGGAGCCATTGCGAGCGGTGCCGGGTGCGGACCAGTTGCCCGGTGGACCCGACGGGGTCTCACCCGCTGTCGTTGGAGGCGCCATGAGCGAGCATCGCGACACCGGGCTCACCCTCGAGCAGCGCCGGATCGTCGAGTACCCCCTGCGGCCGCTGCTGGTCGTTGCGGGCGCCGGATCCGGCAAGACCCACACGATGGCGGCCCGGGTGGCGTGGGTCAGCGACGCCGAGCGCGGCGCGGCGGCGGTGGCGCCCGGTGAAGTACTCGGGCTGACTTTCACACGCAAGGCGGCCGGCGAGCTCGCCGACCGGTTGGCGCGCTCGTCGCAGGGTGAGATGGACCGGCTGACGACGCGCCCGCCCCAGGTGTCCACCTACCACGCCTTCGCGGGTTCCCTGGTGGCGGAGTTCGGTCACCACATCGGCCTGGAGACCGATCGGACGGTGATCGCCGAGGCCGCGGCTTATCAGATAGCCGACGCTGTGGTGCGGGACTGGGGCTCGCCGCTGGACGTCGACCTTGCCCCGGCCACGGTGGCGGCCCGGGTACGGGCGATGGCAGCGGAGTGCGCGGAGCACGCGGTCGGAGTCGAGGCGGTGCGCGGGGAGGTCCGCAACGCGCTCGCGACCTTCGAGGAGGCCGCCGGCGCCGGGCTGGTCGTCGGCAAGTGGGCGGACGGGCACGTCGCATCGCTGCGCACGAGATTGCGCCTGTTACCCCTCGTCGAAGCCTATGGGCATCGCAAGGCCCAACTCGGTGTCGTCGACTACGGCGACCAGGTCGTGATGGCGCTGGCGCTCGCCGGGGTCGCGCCCGTGGTCGAGGAACTTCGGGCTCGCCACCGGGTGGTCATCCTCGATGAGTACCAGGACACCAGCAGCGCGCAGAGCCGACTGTTGGCCGCTGCCTTCGGTGACGGCCACCCGGTCACGGCGGTGGGTGACCCCAAGCAATCCATCTTCGGCTGGCGGGGGGCGGGGGCAGGCACGCTTCGGCGATTCACCGAGCAGTTCCGCTACCGCGACCCGGCCGGCCCGGCTCATGTTGCGCCGAACAAGGAGGGGACCACGCCGGAGTGCGTGTACCTCTCCACCAGCTGGCGCAACGATCATCGGGTGCTGGACGTCGCCAACGCGCTGGCGACCGCCCTGCCGGCAGATCCTGGCCTCGGCGGCGTCCCCGCGTTGGCGCCCCGGCCGCAGGTGCAGGCGGGGTCGGCTCACGTCGCCTGGCTGGCGACCGCGGCCGAGGAGGCCACCGAGGTGACCCGGTGGATCATCGATCGCCGGCGACCTGGACGGACCCAGGCGGTGCTCTGCCGGACCAGGGCGGTGTTCCCCCTAATCGCCGCCGAGCTGGAACAGGCGGGAGTGCCCATCGCGGTGCTGGGCCTCGGTGGCCTGCTGGACGAGCCGGTCGTCCTCGATGTCGTGGCGGTGCTGACGGCCGCGCAGGATCCGACGGCGGGTGCCGCAGCGCTGCGATTGCTCACAGGCCCGCGGTGGGCATTGGCGCCGCAGGACCTGGACGCCGTGTCCTCGGTTGCCAGGCGGCTCGGCGCGGATCCGGATCGGGCGGGCCTCATCGAGGCGGTCGCCCAGCTCGCCGAGCACGTTCCTGCTGGGCTTGGGTCGGCGACCGTGGACGGCGTGTCGGCCTCGTTGTCGCCGGCGGCCTGGGAGCGGGTATCGGATCTAGCGGCGGTGCTGGACCAGGTGCGTGACGCGGCCCGGCGCTTGGCATTACCGGACGTGGTCGTCACCGCCGTCAGGGCGTTGGGAGTCGACGTCGAGGCGGCGGTGTGGAGCCCCGACCCCCGGCGCCCTCGCCGGGTCCTCGACCGATTCGTCCGCGAGGCGGCCGACTTCACTGCGGTGGCCGGCGACGGGCTCGGCGGCTTTCTCGCCTGGCTGGAGGCAGCCCGGGACACCGAGCGTGGCCTCGACGCCGTCGACGCCGACCCTGACCCCGATGCGGTGCAGATCCTCACGGTTCACGCCGCCAAAGGCCTGGAGTGGCACGACGTCGCGGTGCTGGACCTGGCCGAGGAAGGCTTTCCCACGTCACCGCGTGGCTTCCACTGGTTCAGCGGCGAGGGTGGGATCCCCTGGCCCGTCAGGGGAGACGCGGACGGCTTGCCGGCGTGGTCGCCTGGTGGGGCGGTCGACGCGCCATCCTTCCGGGCGCGGTTCGACGACTTCGTCGACCGGGCGAGGGCGCACCGTTACCACGAGGAGCGCCGGCTGGCCTACGTCGCGGTGACCAGGGCCCAGGAGAATCTGCTACTGACCGGCTCGACATGGGTACGGGAGCGCGTCAAACCGCGGGTGCCATCGCGATTCCTCCTCGACGTCGCGAACCTGCCCGGCGTGCTGACGCGCCGCTGGGTGCCGGCGGACGTCGAACCCCCGCAGCGCAGGGCCGACGGCGTCACCTGGCCGCAACCGGTACCGGCCGAGGTCCTGCGGCGGCTGCTCGCCGGGACCGAGCTGGTGCGCGGCGCTCTCCCTGCGGCGCTGGAGGACCCGGTGCTGAAGCACCTGTTGTCGAAGGATCCGGTGTCGAAGGACCCGGTGTCGAAGGACCCGCCGACTGATCCCCGGTGGTGGCGGCTGATCGAGCAACTGCTCGCCGAGCGGTCGACCAGGGGCCGCTACCTGCAGGCGCCGCACCTCTCGGCTTCGCAACTGGTCGCCGTCGCCAACGACCCGGTAGCGGCCATCGCCGACATGCTGCGCCCCGTCCCGGCGGCACCGAGTGCCGGGGCCACGCGCGGCACACGGTTCCACGAGTGGATCGCGCAGCGGCTGACCAGGACCGCCCTGCTCGATCTCGACGATCTTCCCGGCGCTGCCGACGACGGGCAGGACGACCGGGACATGGCGGTGATGCAGGCCAACTTCGAGGCCAGTCCCTGGGCGACGGCCGATGTCATCGACGTCGAAGTGCCGTTTGATGTCCGCGTCGATACATCTCGTGGCCTCGTCAGCGTCAGAGGCAGGATCGACGCGATCGTCAGGCGGCGCACCGGCGGGTACGACGTGGTCGACTGGAAGACCAGCGGGCCGCCGACGAACGACCGGTCACGTGCCCTTGCGGTGCAACTCGCCGTCTACCGGTTGGCGGCCGCCAAGTTGTACGACGTCGACATCGACCAGGTCGGAGCCGCCTTCTGGTACGCCTCGACCGGTCAGACCGTGCGGCCAGTCGACGTGATGACGCCCGCTGAGCTGGTGCAGTTGGTCGAGCGGGCTTATGACGTGCGACTCGGGTCGGGTGGGGGGTCGGCCGACTCGGCTCCCCCTGTCGTGAGGTCGACCGGCGCCGCGGCCGCCGGAGCTGGCAGGCTGCCCGCGGAACGTGCCGCGAGGTAGGCCTTGACCTGGTCGAGGTCGATGACGTCCGTGTCGTCCGCGTCAGCCTCGGCGTATCGAGCGGCGCTGTATCGCGGGACGCTGGTGACGCCCATTGCGGTCCTCCGGGAGATCGTGTCGGGGGTGCGGTCTGAGACGGCAGTGGGGTCTGGCCCGGGAGTCCCAGTGCCGATCGGTTCACATTCGGTGGCCGCCTCGTCCTGCCCGGAGCCTCCGCCCACTGTCGCCGGCTTCGTGGTGGCTGCCGAGTTGCTCGGGGGTGATGTCGGGGTGGGCGCCCGCGCGGTCTCCGCGGCACCTGTCGAGGCAGGGGTGGGGCCGGCCGGCGGAATGGTGGGCAGGGACGGGGTGACCTTGGGAGCTTGTGACTCGTGCCACGTCGCCAACTCCTCGAGCATGACGGTGGCGTCTGCGACGATCCGCTCGTCCCCGGCCCGCAACCCGTGCATCAGCCACGACACCAAAGCCATCTCGCCATGCAGCACCGCTCGATCCACGACGTGGCTGTCGGTTGGGGGCGACACGGCACGGTATGCGGTCAGTACCTGATCCAATCCGTTGGAGTCGGCACCGACCGCGATCCAGGCCAGGTCCTCGGCCGGGTCCGACACGCGGGCGCCTGCCCAGTCCAGGACGCCGCTGACGCCACTGCCATCGACGAGGACCCGATCGGAGACCAGTTCGCCGTGTACCGAGCAGGGGTGGAACCGCCACATCGAGACGTCCTCGAGGAGCGCCTCCCAGCGCGATAGCAGTCCTGCCGGCACGATTCCTGGTTCCGCTCCCCGGTCCAGCGTCGCCAGGCAGCGACGCCGCAGGCTCTCACTGTCGTACACGGGCACGCCCACCGACGTGAGAGCTTCGATGTCCAGACTGTGGATGGCGCCGATCGCACGTCCTACCGCCTCAGCGAGCACGCGGTCTGCGGACACTGCGGACAGCGACACCGGCGTTCCACGCAGCGCCGGGTAGACCAGCGCCCGGCCGCCGCCGCGCATGACAGCCAACCCTCGCGGGTCCGGTGTCGCGAAGGGCATCCGCCCGGCCAGCAACCGCAGGATCGCGATCTCGGCCTCCAGGCCGGCGCCCGCGGCGCCCATCCGGGGCGCGGCCACCACCCAGTCCCGGCTGGACCGGTCCCGCACGACCGCGGTGTCCACGCCGTCTCGGGTAGGGCGGGTAGCCACAACCGACACCGGGTCGATACCCGGCACAGCGGCCACGCCCAGCGCGGCGAGTTCGAGCGCCCGCCTACCGGCCCCAGGCTCGGATGCCCGGGCGACAGCGGAACTCATGACTCTCACGTTAAGCCGAAGGGGCCCGCGTACGGTGGACCCGTGGCGATGTCGGACGTGTTCGGCCCGATCGTGCCGCCCGCCCAGCTCCTGCCGGAACTGGCGCTGTCCCGCTCCGGCCACGACCGCATGGCGTATGCCCGCTCGCGGCCCGGCATCATCGAGGAGGTCCTCGCGGCTCCCGGCAACCAGGTCCTGCTGGTCCGGGAGGGAACCGTCCCCGTCGAGCCGGCCGGTGACGCGATGGTCCTGCATCTGCTGCCCACGCCGATGCCGAGTGCCGCAACCGGTGAGTGGGGCGGGTCGATCGCGATCCTGCTCGGGTCGCTTGCCGGCGCCGTGGTGGTGGCGCTCACCCTGACCGCTGACGACCCTCCGCCCGTGGTCATCGGGGTCGATGCGCGATGGGCGGGCCTGCGCGAGGTCGGCTCACTGCTCAGCGCCGGTGACGTCGGGCTCGCGGTGGAGGCGATCGCCCTGGACAACTGGCATCGATCCCACACCCGCTGCCCTCGGTGCGGCGCCGTCACCGTGCCGACTGCCGCCGGCCACGAGCGCCGCTGCACCGTGGACTCCTCGCCGCACCATCCACGCAGCGACCCAGCAGTGATCATGCTGGTGCTGGACCCGGAGGATCGCGTGCTGCTGGGCAGACAGGCCACCTGGCCACCGCGCCGCTACTCGGTACTCGCCGGGTTCGTCGAGCCGGGTGAATCTCTGGAGGCGGCGGTGGCACGGGAGACCTACGAGGAGGCGGGCGTCACCGTCGACCGGATGCGCTACCTGGGCAGCCAGCCCTGGCCGTTCCCGGCGTCGCTCATGCTGGCGTTCGAGGCACACGCGATCACCACCGACA
>CAZEYA010000062.1:0-12816 GCA_964516515.1 uncultured Kineosporiaceae bacterium
AGGCCGGCCCCGACCGGGGTGGCCGGTGGCCGGCGCCGCCATCGCCGTGGCGACGGTCACGGCAGTACTCGTCGCTCTTGTCGCGCGCGCCATCCGTCACAGCCTGTCCGTGCGTCACAACCAGTCCGACAGGGCCTGACCGCGCGGTGGCGGACGGCGCTCGTCATGCTGGTGTCATGCCACGCACAGTGCTCGTCGCCGGCGCCTCCGGATTCGTCGGCACCCCGCTCTGCCGAGCCCTGGTCGCTGAAGGCTACGACGTCCGGGCGCTCACCCGGCAGCCGGAGTCCTACGACGGCGCCGGCCAAGCCTATGCCGGTGACGTCTCGGACCCCGCCACCCTGGCCGAGGCCATGGCAGGGGTGGAGGCCGCCTACTACCTCGTTCACTCGCTGGACTCGGCCGACTTCGTCGAGCAGGACGCGGTTGGCGCTCGCAACTTCGCGGCGGCGGCCGGGGCGGCTGGAGTGTCACAGATCATCTACCTCGGGGGGCTCGGCCGGGACAGCGACGAACTGTCCCCTCACCTGCGGTCGCGGCGTCAGGTGGAGCACCTGCTGGGCCAGACCGGCGTGCCGGTGACGACGCTGCGGGCGGCGGTGGTGGTCGGCCACGGCGGGATCTCATGGGAGATCACCCGGCAGCTCGTCGACCACCTGCCCGTCATGATCACGCCTTCCTGGGTCGACACCAGGACACACCCGATCGCCATCGTCGACGTCGTCCGCTACCTCGTCGGCGTCCTGGGCCAGCAGGCGGCGCTGGGGCGGACCTTCGAGGTGGGCGGCGCGGACATCCTGCGCTACTACGACATGATGGAACGGGCCGCCGCCGTCCAGGGCAAGTCGCTACGGCGGCTGCGGGTGCCACTGCTGACCCCACGCCTGTCGTCGTACTGGCTGACATTCGTCACCGACGTCGACCTGGCGACGGCCCGCAACCTCATCGACTCGATGACGAACGAGATGGTGGCGACCGAGAACTCGATCGCAGCGGTCGTGCCGGGCGCGCCGCTCGGCTATGACGATGCGGTGCGCCAGGCCCTCGCGCAGCGCGCCGCAGCATTGGCGGCGCCGACACCGGCCCCACGATGACTTGGCGGCGCCGGATCGAGGGGGCCATCGCCCCGGCACTGATCACCAAGGTCGAGCGCGACCACCGGCAACCCGACAGCGAGTTCCGCCGTCGGCGCCTGGTGGTGCTGGCAGTGCTGGCGGTAGGGGCGACGCTGCTCGGGATATCGCTGAACGTCGAGCCGGGCAGCGCCAGCTTCTACCCGCTGACGCTGCTGCTGGCCCTCGTCTGGGCCGCCGGGGGTTTGCTGTCGGGGCCGCTTCACCTCGGTCATATCCCGTTCCGGGGCACGCTGCGACGACCGATCGCCACGCCGATACTCTTCGGCCTCGCCACAGCCGCATTGTTCATCGCGGGGGCCCTCGTGATCCGTCAGATACCTCCGCTCGCCGGCTATGTCGACGACGTGCTGGCGCACGCCGACGAGGGCTCACTCGCGCTGGTCGCCATCGTCACGCTGCTCAACGGCGTGGCGGAGGAGGTGTTCTTCCGCGGCGGGCTCTTCGCGGCGATCGGCAGGGCGCACCCGGTGGCTATCTCGACCGCGGTCTACGCGGTCGCCACCCTGGCGACCGGCAACCCGATGCTCGTTTTCGCTGCACTCGTCCTCGGACTGCTGCTGGGACTGCAGCGGCGCGCCAGCGGCGGCATCCTGGGGCCGATCATCACGCATGTGACGTGGTCGACGGCCATGCTGTTCCTGTTGCCCCCGCTGTTCGGAGCGTGATCGTCACGATCGGCGAGCGGCTCAGACGAGGACGATCGACAGCACGCCCTTGCCGTAGCGGGCGACGTCGACGGTGACGTCCTCGCGCTGGGCGGCCTTGATGGCGATTGCTCTGACGTCCACCCGCAGTTCGTCGGCCGTCCCTGCCACGGTATAGAGCCGCAGATGGGGAGCACCATCCTTGTTGAAGATGTTGGCGAGCACGTCGAGCTCCTCGTGGGCGTTGTCGCGCAGACTCTGGGAGAGGACGCCGTCCTCGATGGCGGTGTCCGCGGCACCAGCCGGGACCAGCCCGATCGCCGCACCCACGCGAGCGGACAGTTCGAGGTCGGTGACGATGACCGCAACGGAACGGAGGCTGTCGTCGACATACAACGCGACGAGTGAACCGCTGTCGCCGCCGACCGCCGGCGGCGCGGCCCCGGGCGCCACGTCCACGTCACGGCCGAGCAGGCCGGAGAGGATGTTCCGGACTTCCTTCAGCGGTGGGATCGAGGTGATGAGGGTTACAAGCGGCCCCTTATCGGGTCCTGCTGGTGCTGGCCGACCTGCGTCTGGTGTCGGCGCGGGGGCAATCATGAGTTGCAGGGCCTCGGCGAATGCCTCAGGGGTGAAGGGCGCAGCAATAACGAATAGCGCACCCGCCGCGACAGCCCGGTCGCGTACCTCGCGGGAGCGCTCGGCGGTCACGAAACCGGAGGGCGTGGCATCTCCCGAGGTGCGGAGCGAGACCAAGAAGTCGAGCCCGCTCAGCTTGGGCAGGTTCCAGTCCGACAGCACGAGATCCGGGCGCTCGGCGGCGATCTGCTGAAGTCCTTCCGCGCCGTTCTCGGCCTCGACGACGTCGACATCGTCGGCCGGCCTGGCGAAGGGCGCGCCCCACGATGCGGCGCATCACCCGGCTGTCATCGACCACGAGTACCTTCAAGGTGCGCACTCCATCGTTGCGTGACGGCGTGCTCCCAGGCACGACCTCAACACTGATCGGCCGGTTGTCGCCGCAACTTGATCGGACCCGCTGTAGCCGCAGTCGGTCAGTGCGCCCCCTGGGAATCGGCGGCCACGCCGGCTGCCGTCCCGGCGTCCAGCCGCGCCCAGGATCAGCCCTTGAGACCACCCGCCAGCAGACCGCGGACGAAGTAGCGCTGCAGACCAAGGAACACGATCAGCGGGACGATGATCGCGACGAAGGCGCCGGCCGTCAGCCGCTGCCATTCCTGGCCGCGCGAGCCCTGCAGTTCCGCCACGCGCACCGTTAGTGGCGAGATGTCGGTGCTGGCGAAGATGAGCCCGACCAGCAGATCGTTCCATACCCACAGGAACTGGAAGATGGCGAACGCGGCGATGGCCGGCGTCACCAGCGGCAGCACGATCGAGCGGAAGATCCGGGCATGGCTGGCGCCATCCACCCGGGCCGCCTCCATGAGCGAGCGGGGCAGCTCGGACATGAAGTTGTGCAGCAGGAAGATAGCAAGCGGCAGCGCGAAAGCGGTGTGTGCGAACCAGACCCGGATCGCCGTCCACTCGTCGTCGAGCTGGAAACCGCCGGGGATGATCTCGACGCCGCCGATCTCACCGAGGTTGAAGAACCGCAGCAGCGGGATCAGCGCCATCTGGATCGGGACGATCTGCAGGGCGAAGATACCGACGAACATCCAGTCGCGGCCGGGGAACTCCATCCACGCCAGGGCGTACGCGGCCAGCGTGGCGAACAGCAGAGGGAAGATCACCGCCGGAATGGTGATGACGAAGGAGTTGACGAAATACTCGGCCAGCTGGCCGGAGTTGGAGCTCGCGCTGAACAGCACTTCATCGTAGTTCGCCAGAGTGAACTGGGGATCACGGAAGAACGTCCACCACCCGGTCGTCTTGATCTGATCCTCAGGGCGGAACGACGACACGAAAAGCCCGAAGGTCGGAATGGTCCACAGCACGGCGATGGCCAGCGCGGCGATCGAGGCCCACGGGCTCCGCAGGTTGCGTCGCGCTCGCGCGGCCCGGGACCGCGGCGGGGGTTCGGTGACAGTCGGCGCGACGACGATGGGTGGTGTCGTTGTTGTCATCGGATCTCCTGCTGTTGACGGAGCAAGCGCACCTGGTAGAACACCAGGGGGAGGACCAGGATAAACAGGAATAGCGCGAGGACCGCGCCCTGGCCCACGTTGGCCTGAACGAATGCCTGGACGTAGAGCTCGTTGGCGACGACCGAGGTGTTGAAGTTTCCGCCGGTCATGGTGCGGACGATGTCGAAGACCTTGAGCGTCGTGATCGTGATCGTGGCGATGACCACGACCAGAGCGGGTCGGATGCTGGGCAAGGTGATGTAGAAGAAGCGCTGGCTCGGTCCGGTGCCGTCGATCTTCGCGGCCTCCACGATGTCATCGGGGACGCCCTTGATGGCCGCCGACAGGATGACCATGGCGAACCCGGCCTGCACCCAGATCATCACTGCGATCAGCAGGAACGTGTTGAGCGCCAACCGGTCGTTGTTCAGCAGTTGCAAGGGGGAGCCACCGAAGACGGTGATGACCTGGTTGGCCAGGCCGATCTGCTCGGCCCCCTCCGGTCGGAAGGCATAGACGAAACGCCAGATGATCCCGGCACCGACGAACGAGATGGCCATCGGCAGGAAGACGAAGGTCTTGGCGATCGATTCGCCGCGGGTGCGGTCGATGAGGACCGCGTAGAGCAGGCCGACCGCGGTGGAGACGATCGGGGTGACGATCACCCAGATCGCGGTGTTCCGCAGCGTGATCAGGGCATCAGGCGCAGTGAACATCCACGCGAAATTGTCCAGACCGACGAACTCCGTGGAATCCGCGCCGAAGAATGCCAGCACCGTCGTGCGGATCGCCGGGATGATGAGTCCCATGAGCAGCAACAACACCGCGGGGGACAAGAACAGGAATATCTGCCATCGCTCTCGTCCGCGGCCACGGCCAAGGTCCGATACAGCGACGATGAGAACGGTGACGACGATCCAGGCGAGCACCCCCACACCCAATACCGTCAGCTTGGTAGCCAGATTTTCCACAGCTGCTGCCTCCTGGAGTCTGCGACACCTCGCCATCGAGGTGCGGTGCCGTGCCGAGCCCTGATGACTCTAGTGCTTGGTATCGCACAAAGCCCGGGCGCGGCGGAACCTCTTCGGTCCCGCCGCGCCCGGTCGGTGCTTGGCTAGCTGCTGGTCAGCTGGCCGGCCACGAGGCCTCGATGTTGTTGAGCATCGTCGGGGTGTCGACGCTGCCGTTGATCCAGTCGGTTCCGTTGCTCCAGAACGAACCGGCACCGACGGCGGCCGGCATCAGGTCCGACGCATCGAAGCGGAAGACGCTTTCGGGGTCCTGCAGGATCTCGACCGAGAGCTGGTCGATCGGGCTCTCGACATTGGCCACGTCGAGGCCGGTATTTGCCGAGATCCAGGCGCCGAGGGTCGCCTTGGCGTTTGCGAACTCGGCCGAGGCCATGTACGTCTGCACCGCGACGGTCTCGGGGTTGTCGTTGAATGCCGTGACGAACTCGCCGCCACCGAGCACCGGCCGGTCGCCGCCGGCCTCGACCACCGGCAGGTAGAAGGCGAAGACGTCGCCGTCCTCGCCGACGACGGTGCCGTCCGGCCACTGGTTGGCGTAGAAGGAGGCCTGTCGGTGCATCGCGCACTGACCGTCGAGGATCGGCAGGCCGCCGTCCTGGAACGCGGTGATGGTGATCGACTGCACGTCACCGTAACCACCGTTGACGTAGGCGTCGTTCTTCAGGATGCCGCCCACCCGCTCGGCAGCCGCGGCGATCTGCGGGTCGTTGAACGGGATCTCGTGGCTGACCCACTGGTCGTAGACGTCCGCACCGACCTCGCGCAGGACGACGTCCTCGAACCAGTCGGTGACGACCCAGCCGGTGGCGTCACCGGACTCGATCCCGGCGCACCACGGCTTGATGCCGGTGGCCGCGATCTCGTCGGACAGCGCCAGCATGTCATCCCAGGTCTCGGGGATCTCGTAGCCGTTGTCCGCGAAGTACGAGGGTGAGTACCAGACGAACGACTTGACGTTCGCGCCCAGCGGGGCGGCGTAGAACGTGTCGTCGACGGTGCCGTACCCCTTCCACGACTCGCTCCAGCCCTCGTCGACCAGCGCGGCGACCTCGGCCGGGGCCTCGACGACGCTGCCGCCGGCGACCAGGGTGGCCAGCAGGCCGGGCTGCGGGATGGTCGCGATGTCGGGTGCGTCGCCACCCTGGACCCGAACCTGGAGCTGGGCCTCGAACTCGCCGGTGCCGTTCCAGTTGATGGTCAGGCCGGTGCATTCAGAGAAGGGAGCGAAGGTCTCGACGAACTTGTCGGCCTCGATGTCGCGAATGGACGAGAAGATTTCGATCTCGCCGCCGTCGAAGGTGCCGTACTGCTCGAACTCGGCACAGGCGTCGCCACCGCCTTCGACGCCACCGGTCTCGCCGGTCGCCTCGTCGGTGGCGCCGCCACCGGCGTCAGCCGTGGCCGTGTCTCCGTCAGTGCTGTCATCGCCGCCACCACATGCGGCGACCACGAGCGTGACGCTCATTGCGGTCGCGAAGAGCGTGGCTCCGCGGCGCCAGGTGCGTGCTGCCATTGGACGTCCTCCTGGACTCTTGAGGCCGGGTGCCCGGCACCACACATGCAAACGCTTACATGCTCACGATTCAAGGTGTAACGGCATCTTGGCCGTAACGATTCGGATACATGACCGTTGCAGGGGGGCGGCGCAGCCCGCTCAGGGCGGTGTCGAGGTCGTGTTCCGGACGATCAGATGGGTCGGGAAGTACTCGAGGACCCCGTCGGCGGGGACCGCTGCGAGAGGTCTTGGCGGGATTCCGGGGGTGCCGAGCCCCGCGAGCAACCACCGGACGGCCGCCTCGGCCTGTTCGTCGACGCACTGCGCCACCGTGGTCAAGTCGTGCAGCTCGGCGTGCGGGTGGTCGTCGACACCGATCACCGAGATCTGGGCCGGCACCGCCACCCCTGCCCGGCGGAGCTCGTAGAGCACGCCCATCGCGACCTCGTCACTACAGCACACCAGGCCAGTCGGCAGGTCATTGTCGGCAAGCACGGCCCGGGCGGCGCGACGGCCCTCGGCCACGGTGAGGTCCGAACCGAGCGGGGGGGCAGCCTCCGTCAGGCCGGCGCGCCGCAGGGCGGTGGTGAAGCCGCGGTAGCGCTCCTGAGGCGGGGTCCAGTCGACCTCCTCGGCATTGTGTCCGACGAACCGCAGCCGGGTGTGACCCAGGTCTAGCAAATGCTGCGTGGCGGTGACACCGACCTCGACGTCGTCGATCCCCATGATCGGCAGCCCGGGGACGCTGGGGCCGATGCCGACCAGTTCCTGTCCCAGATCATGAAGCAGGGCGACCTCGTCGGCGACCATCGGCAGGCTGAGGATGATCGTGGCATCGACCCTCTTGCGCAGCAGCTCGGTCTCCAGTTGAGGGCGCCAGGGTGGCACGCCGGCCATCGGGCCGGGGGTAGCCCGCTGCCCTGGCGGCATTATGATCAACAGTACGTCGTAGCCGTGGGTGCGCAGGATCGCTTCGACGGTCTCGATCGCGGTGGAGAAGAACCACTTGGCGACGTGGGGCGTGACCAGACCGATGGCTTTCGTGCGGCCGGTCGCGAGGCTGGCGGCGACCGAGGACGGGACGTAACCGAGTCGGACGGCGGACTCCTGCACGCGCATCCGGGTGGGCTCGGCGACCGACGACAGACCACGCAGGGCGCGCGACACCGTCGCCGTCGACACCCCGGTGGCCCGAGCTACGTCCTCGATCGACGCCACGGCCTGCCTTCCGTCTGGTAAGCGCATTGTGCCTCTCCGGGCGGGCGGGCGGTACCGGCCGGCATCACCCTGTTCCGCAATCGATTGGACACTCTCGCCTCCTTCGCACTAGTGTTCGAGTATTCGGGGTGATTAGCAGGGGTTCGCGGTGGTTCGCGCGGGCCTGACGCTCGGTGAGCACCCGCCCGACGGCGTGGCAGCTGCGTGTGGCTTCGCTAGGACAGCCGCGAGCCGGCGGGGGCGTCGGCACGCGCCACGGCCAGTTGCACCAGCGAGACCAGAGCTTCCTTGGTGGCCGCACGTGAACGGGCATCCGTATAGCGCAGCGGCACGTCCGGGCTCAAGCCCAGGGCGTCGCGGACGTCATCGAGGTGATGGCGGGCAATGCCGTCAAAGCAGTTGACGGCCACGACGAAAGGCAAGCCACGGTCCTCAAAATAGTCCACGGCGGGGAAGCAATGATCGAGGCGCTCGGTATCGACCAGCACGAGCGCTCCGATGGCTCCGCGAACCAGGTCGTCCCACATGAAGAGGAACCGGTCCTGACCAGGCGTGCCGAACAGGTACAGCCACACATTGCCGGGCAACGCGATCCGGCCGAAGTCCATGGCGACCGTGGTCGTCGTCTTGCGTTGGCCGACCCCGCCGGAATCGTCGACGCCGACGGAGTGCTCGGTCATCGCCGCTTCGGTCCGCAGCGGTTCGATGTCGCTGATCGAGCCGATGAACGTGGTCTTGCCGACGGCGAAACCACCCGCCACAACGATCTTGGCGGTGGTGGGCGCGGGGCCGGGCGTCGGACCCGGCGTAGAACCAGCCGGGGAGGCCGCCGGGTTGCTGGCCTGGGCCGGAACTGCTGTCTCAGAGAGTTGATATGCCATCGAGCACGCCTTCGAGGATGTCGAGACCGACGCGGGGCCGGTCGGGGCTGTGACGGCCGTATACCTGTACCCGACCGGCGGCGAGCAGGTCGGCCAGAACCACCCTGATCACCCCGATCGGCAGCCTCAGATGAGCACTGAGTTCGGCCACCGATTGATAGCTGGTGGCAGTCATCGAGAGGATCCGGCGCTGCTCCGGAGACAGGCCCGGCTCGCTCGGAGTCGGGGCGGGACCGGGGTTGCGCACCAACGCCTCCACCGACAGTCCGAGACCGGCCGGTACGCGGGTGCGGCCGCCGACCCTGGCGTACGGACGCACGGTCGTCTCGAACTCGTCGTCGTGGTCGATGCTGTCGGGCGGCAATGACTCGGTCGGCAGAGCCGGTTCGGCGGCTGGAGCCACGGGCGCCGCTGCCGGCACGGCGCCCGTGATGGGAACCGGCAGCGGTGTCAGCCGCCAACTTCCTGTGGGTTCGACGCTCATGGGTCGATCACCCGGCACTGACCCGGACCGCGCCGGAGACCGGCAGCTCCGAACGTAACTGTGTGACGAGCTTCGGGGTCAGCGCCTGCTCGGCCCGAGCCACGAGCAGGGCCATCTCATAACCGACGACGCCGGCGTCACAGCCCGCCTCTGCCACGACAGCCAGCACCGAACCGTCGGAGACGGCCATCGCAAAGAGGAACATCTCATCCATCTCGATGACCGCCTGTCGTACATCACCACCACCGAGCTGCCGCGCGGCGCCCCGTGTCAATGACGAGATCCCGGCGACGATCGCCGAGAGCTGGTCGCCGCTGGTCCGGTCAAGTCCGCCCGACATGGTCATCAGCAGGCCGTCGGCGGACACGACGAACACATGGCGCACCGCAGGCACGGTGTCGGCGAACGTGTCCAGTAACCAGCCGAACGCCATGTGGTCACTGCTGTGCTCGGTCATGTCGTGCTCCTCTCGTCGCGATGCGCTTCGGTCGTGGGAACTGCGCCGCTCGGGTCGGTGCCGGCGCGGCTGTGATCACTTCCGGCCGTGACTCCGCGCGCGCGGCCGACCCCGGATGTGAAACCGGAGAGCAGCGTGCGCACCTGGCTCGCACCGCGCTCACGGGGTGGGCTGAGCGTGGCCGGGGGGACCGGCGACGCAACGTCGGCTCGGCTGCGGCGCGCCAACTCGGGTGCAGGGCCGGCCGGGGCGGCATCGGGCCGGTAGGACGAGAGCATGCTCAGCTCGCTCAGCGCCTGCGAGGCGAGCACGGCCCGGCGGCGGAGGCTGGCGACATCACCGGCATCCGGCGCCACGATCGGGCGATCCGGTGCTGGGGTCGCTGGCAACGGCTCGCGTGCGGCCTGCGTCGGGGGCTCGGTGTCGGTCGGGTGTTGCGCCGGCGGCTGCTGCTGCTCGGCCGCTGGCTGCCGCGGCTGGCCGGTCGCGACGACCGTCTCGTCCAGCGGGGCAGCCGCGACGACCGTCTCGCCGGGTGGGGAATGGGCAGCCAGCTCCTCGGCTTCGGCCATTGCCCGGCGAGCGCGGCGGCGCGGCAGCATGGCGCCCGCCGACTCGGCGTCGGCGAACGAGGGTGCCGGCGGCGGAATCAAGCTGGCAGGCGGCAGCGTGGCGTGGCGAACCTGGCGCTCCTGCGGGGCCGAACCTTGCCGCGGCACCGCAACGCCCACGGAAGCCGGGTCTGCCGGGTTGATGGGGACAACCGGATCCGCGGGCACGACCGGCTCTGCTGCGATCGGCACATCAGCCGAGCGGCTGGCGGGAACGAGCACGGCAGCCGGCAATTCGACACACACCGTGAGTCCCTGCGGAGGACCGGAGTCCCCGGCGTCGACCGATTCGGCGGTCGTGATCGAGGCGGGATGAATAGACACCGTGGCACCCAAGCGCCGGGCGATCCTCGCGACGACGTGGAAGCCGAGCCTGGCATGACCCGCCCCGCCACCGGCAGAGCTCAGTACGGCCTCGGCGGCGGTGATCTCGTCCGGCGTCATGCCGAGGCCGGTATCAGTGACCGCGATCCGCACCCCCGCCGTGGTGGCGCTCGCCATCACCAGGACCCGGCTGGCCGACGGCGAGAACTGCGCGGCGTTCTCGATGATCTCGGCCAACAGATGAGCGGCCGGCAATGCCGCGTGAGCCAGCAGCGAGGGATCGGTGTGCTGCATGACGTCGACGCGCTCGTATTGCTCGATCTCGCCGGCGGCGGTCCGGATGACATCGGCCAGGGGCATCGGCTCGCGCAGGCGGCGCCCCGCGTCGATTCCCGCCAGCACCAGCAGCGATTCGGCGTTGCGGCGCATCCGGGTCGCCAGGTGGTCCAGCCGGTAGAGGCTCGCCAGGGTGTCCGGATCCTCCTCGTGGCGCTCCAGGGCGTCGATCAGCGACAATTGTCGGCCCAGCAGCGCCTGGTTGCGGCGGGCGATGTTGACGAAGGTGTCCGCCTCGGGCGGCGACCGGTCGGGGGAACCCGGCTCCGGCGCGGTGGCGTGAGGAGTTGCCTCTGCACCCACGACCCCGGCAGCCTCGACCCAGGCAGCCTCGACATCGGCCTGGCCACTGTCGACCCCCTCAGCGATGCGTGGCCCCGCGGCAGCCCGACGCGACACGATGCGCGCGACTCGGCCGGCCAGCAGGACGCCGGCGATCGCGCTCGACAGCAGCAGCGCTGCCATCGCACCGAGCATGATGGCCGCGGCGCGGCGCTCGTCGGCTACTGCGGTGGCCGCAGCGTCGATGTCGGTGCGCCGTGCGCTCTCCAAGGTTGCCAGGTGGCTGGCGGTGATCTCCGACCACGCCCCAGGGGTGAGTCCACCTCCCGCTGGGTCGGCGGTGGCGAGCGCTTCGCGGGCAGTGCGCAGCGACCACTGCCCACTCTCGTCCTGCGGTTGTGCACGGAGCGGACCGGCAGCCTCCCCGCCGAGTTCTGCCCACTGGCTCAGCAAGGCCAACTGTTCGGTGACGAGCACGTTCCGGAGAGCCGCCCCCGAGGGCGAGGGCTCACCGGTGCCGGTGTGGACGACCAGACCGAGGTCGCGTTCAGCGGCGGCTGCGGCGATCGCCCGCACCAGCAGGCCGGAACGCTCGACAGCGGCGCCGAGGTCTGCGCTGGGCAGCGACGCCCCCGCCTCGATGACCGCTACCTGCAACGTCGCGGCGAGCCGGGTGTAGGCCTCGTCGACCCCTGCCGCGTTCGTCTGCGCCCGGGCCGCAGGCAAGGCCGCCGCGGTCTGCCCGAGACCGCGCTGCACGTGCCTGGCGGCCGGGCCGTCGCTGCCGATCAGGTCGGCGATGGGCTCACTTAGTGCCCCGTCGACCTGATCGCGGGCAACCGTCAGCTCGACACCGGCTTGGTCCACCCCCGCGGCCTCGCGGCTCGCAGCAGCGCGCTCAGCTGCCAACGCGGTGAGGACGCGGCCGGTCGCGTCGACCGCAGCCACTACGGCCGCCTTGTCGTCGGCCTGGGCGAGATCCGCTATCGGACCGGTGGCCGCCCAGCCACCGAACACGACTGCCGCCAGCAGGGGCGGCAGCAGGGGCACCGCCGAGAGGACGCGGACACGGCGTCCTGTCACGGAGACTTCGGGGGAGCGGGGCACCCTGGCGCCATCGGCAGCCCGCGACGCCGAGCTGAGCGGTTCGGGCACGGATTTCACCCGATCGGCACGCCCGCCCTGGGCCAGCTACCGTCACCTCCCGTGAGCGAATCCACTCCGGAACCCGACGAAGACGAACCGAACGGCGGCCCCCGCGGAGATGGCGGCGATCGCGTGGTGGTCGTGACGCCGCAGGGGATGTCGGTGGCCTCCGACGACAGCCTGACCGACCTCATCGAGCAGCCGGCCAAGGTGATGCGGATCGGCAGCATGATCAAGCAACTGCTGGAGGAGGTGCGGACCGCGCCGCTGGACGAGGCCGGTCGCTCCCGGCTCGCGGCCGTACACGAGCGGTCGCTGACCGAGCTCGAGAGCGGCCTGGCGCCGGAGCTCGTCGAGGAGCTGCGCCGCATCTCGCTGCCGTTCGCGGATGAGGGGACGCCGTCGGATGCGGAGCTTCGGGTCGCGCAGGCCCAGCTGGTCGGCTGGTTGGAGGGCCTATTCCACGGCATCCAGACCGCGCTGTTCGCTCAGCAGGTGGCATCACGGGCGCAGTTCGAGGAGATGCGCCGCCGTGCGCTGCCCGCCGGTCCGATGGGGGCCATGCCCGCTCCTGGACAGCACGTGCCGGGCCAGCCGGGCGCGCCGCCGTCGGGCGGAACCGGCAACTACCTCTGAGCCCAGGAAGACCCGCCACCGCGCCATTTGTCGACAAACGGCGGTCCAGGA
>CAZEYA010000062.1:12916-15481 GCA_964516515.1 uncultured Kineosporiaceae bacterium
GGCGGTCCAGGAAGGCCCCCACCACGCCATTTGTCGACAAACGGCGGCCCAGGAAGCAGGAGCCAGGAAGGCCCCCGCCGAGCGACCTCGCTCAGTCGATCTCGGCGTCGAACCACGCGGTCATTGCGGCCTCGTAGCCCTCGGGGTCGACGTTCCATTCCCGAGTGTGATCGGCGCCCGACGGCTGCTCGAATGTGACGATGTCGGGGCGCGCTGCGGCGAAGGCGATCGAGGGGTCGTTCGGCACGTACGTGTCGTCGGCGCTGTGGACGAGGTAGATGGGAAGGTCGGGCACGTCGTCGGCCCGCCGTACCCAGTCGTAGTCGTCGAAGTCGATGCCTGCGCGGGCCTCGACCAATCGCACCGCGAGCGCGGTCTGGTAGCTCGGCAGGCCGAAGGTCGAACCCTGGTAGTCGAAGGTGTCGCGCCAATCGAGCACCGGCGCGTCGAGCACCAAGCCGCTGATCGCATCGGCGTGCTCGGAGCGGTCCAGCAGCTGCATCGCGATGGCTCCCCCCATCGACCAACCCGCCAGTACGACGTCCTGCGCGCCGTTGTCCAGGGCGTACGTCACTGCGGCGTCGATGTCACGCCACTCGGTCTCGCCAAGGCCGTACCAGCCCCGGGGGTCGGCAGGCGCGCCGGGGTCGTTGCGGTACGCGGGGACGAGGACGGGGTGGCCGAGGTCGTGCCACATCGGGAGGTACCGCAGCGCCTCCTCGACCGAACCGCCGCGGCCGTGCGCGAAGACGATCCAGGTGTCCGCCGCGGCGGCGGGCGCGTCGGCGGCGGTCGGCACCAGCCAGGTCGGCAGGTCCCCGATGTCGCTGGTCACGGTGATGTCAGTGTGGTCGAGGCCGACCGCGGACGGGTCCCCCTGGTACACGTCGGAGTCCACTACCCCGGCCACCTCGCTGCCGGACAGGGTCCCCTCGACGTCTCGCCATGCGCGGACCACAGCGTCGGAGGAGATCGCGACCTGTTCGGACATGATCCCGTAGCCGTCGGGATGGCGGACGGCATGCAGCCCGGCGTTCTCGGGCTGCGGCGAGCGGGCCAGCTCGATGGCGTCACCGGCCACGACGGCCTTCACAGCGACCGTGGCGGGCGGGTCGTCGACGACGTCGAGTGCCACCGAGGAAAAGAACCACCCGACACCGAACGTCAGGGCGATGAACAACACGACGAGGACGGCGGCGGTGATCACGAGTGCACGGCGCAGCCGACGGACTCTCCTGGTCTTCGGTGTCGACGGCGACGGCTCGCTGGTGGTCGGCTGGTCGTCGGTGCGGGTGCTCACGGCGCCGTGCCCGCGAGTCGGCCGGTCAGCAGCTCCTCGATCGCCAGCGCCACCCCGTCGGCACCGTGCGGTTCGGCGATGGCGTCCGCGGCGGCGATCGCCTCGGGGTGCCCGTCGGCCATCGCGTAGCCACGGCCGGCCCAGGTCAGCATCGAGACGTCGTTGGGCATGTCGCCGAAGACGACGACTTCTTCGCGCTCGATCCGTAGCGACTCTGCGAGGAACGCCAGCCCGGTGGCCTTGTCGACACCAGGCGGACCGAGCTCGATGAGCGGCTTGCGGCTGTCGGCGTGCACCGGCGAGACCAGCCCCGCGAGCACCCGTCGGGCCTGCTCGAGCAGCCGGTCGCCGGGGCGCTCGTCGGTGACCGCGGCCATGGGCAGCCTCGCCAGCAGCTTGACCACCTCGGAGTCGGCCGCCAGCAGTTCCGGCAGCGAGGCGATCGAGAACCCGGCGACGCCCGGCGTTCCGACCGCCGGCTCGTAGCCGGGCTCGGCACCGAAACCGCCGGGACGTTCCAGGCCGAAGGCGATGCCCGGCACCGCGCCGCGCAGCCGTACCGCCCACACGATAACGTCCTCGGTCGGGATGGTCCGCCGGTCGAGTAGCTGCTCGGTGCCGTCGACGAAGCCGCTGGGCAGCCGGTAGGTGATCGCTCCGTTGGCGATCACGAGGGCGTCGACCCCGCCGAGATCGTCCACCACCTGCGTGAGCCACCGCAGCGGCCGGCCGGTGACGAGGGCGACCAGCACACCACTCGCCCGCGCCGCGGTGACAGCCGCGGCCGTCCGGGTGGTGACTCCCCGGTCGGAGGTGACGATCGTGCCGTCGACATCAGTGGCGATCAGCCGCACCACACCAGTGTGGCGCACCGCGAGCCCGCGCACGCCCACTCTGCCGTGCCGGGGCGACGCCAGCGATGAGCCTCAGACCGCGCTGAAGCCGTTGTCCACGAACAGCTGGGTGCCGGTGACGAACTCGGCATCGTCGCTGGCCAGGTACAACGCCGCCCGCGCGATGTCCTCGGGGCGGCCGATCCGGCCCTGCGCCACGGTCAGTGCGGCCTCGGACACGTCGACCCCCAGAGCAGTCAGCTCTGCCACTTCGCGCACGCCGTGCGGGGTCTCGATGAATCCCGGGCAGACCGCGTTGCACCGGATCCCACGGTCGCGGAACTCCACTGCGATGGCCCGCGCGAACATGTGGGTCGCGGCCTTGGTGGTGCGGTACAGCACCTCCATGGGCGTGGCGTAGACGGCGGAGAT
>CAZEYA010000062.1:15581-18687 GCA_964516515.1 uncultured Kineosporiaceae bacterium
AGCATCTGAGGCAGCACGGCACGGGTGACCAGGTACATGCTGCGGACGTTGACTCCGAAGAGGAACTCCCAGTCCGCCTCCTCGGTCTCCAGGAACGGCTTGATGACGATCGTGCCGGCGTGGTTGAACAGCACGTTGATCGGGCCGAGGACGGTGCTCACAGCGTCGACCGCCCCGGTGACGTCCGCGGACACGGACACATCTGCCTGAGCGAAGACCGCCTGGTGACCGGCATCGCTCAGTTCCCCGGCGAGCGCCTGCCCCCGCGGGGCGTCGCGGTCGACGATGCCGACCCGCGCCCCCTCGGCCGCGAACAGCCGCACCGCCGCCTCGCCGCAGCCGCCCGCGCCGCCGGTGACGAGCGCCGCCTTGCCTGCCAGTCGATCTCCCACTCCCGAAGGATCACGGTCGGCGACCGCTCAGGCAAGGTTGTAGCTGCGGCTGCGCATACTTCCGGGGTGAGCCTCCACGACCGCGGCAGTCGCTGCTTCGCCTCCGACAACTACTCCGGCGTGCATCCGGAGGTGCTGGCCGCCATCGCCGACGCCAACGGCGGGCACGTGGTCTCCTACGGCGACGACGAGTACACCACGCGGCTGCGCGAGGTCGTCCGTGGCCATTTCGGGGCGCAGGCGGAGGTGTTCCCCGTGTTCAACGGCACCGGCGCCAACGTGCTGGCCCTGCAGGCGCTGCTGCCGCGGTGGGGCGCCGTGGTCTGCACCGAGAACGCCCACATCCACACCGACGAGAACGGCGCCCCCGAGCGGGTCGGGGGGCTGAAGCTGCTCACCGTCGGCACCCCGGACGGCAAGCTCACCCCGGTAGGCCTGGACACCCAGGCGTGGGGGTTCGGCGACGAGCATCGCGCACAGCCGCTGGCGGTGTCGCTCACCCAGTCCACCGAGGTGGGCACCGTCTACACCCCCGCCGAGGTCACCACGCTGAGTCGGCATGCGCACGGCCTGGGGATGACGGTGCACATGGACGGCGCCCGGCTGGCCAACGCCGCGGCCTCGTTGGACATGCCGCTGCGCGCCTTCACGACCGACGCCGGGGTGGACGTGCTGTCCCTGGGAGGCACCAAGAACGGCGTGTTGGGCGCCGAGGCGGTCGTCGTGCTCAACCCCGGGGCCGCCGTCGGACTGCCGTACCTGCGAAAGCTCAACATGCAGCTGGCCTCGAAGATGCGGTTCCTGTCAGCCCAGCTCGTCGCCCTGTTCGAGGGAGACCTGTGGCTGCGGTCCGCGCAGCATGCCAACGCCATGGCCGCCCGGCTGGCCGAGCGCGTGGCCGCCTTGCCCGGCCTGACGTTGACCCAGGTCACTCAGGCGAACGGGGTGTTCGCCGTGCTGCCGCCCGAGGTGGCCGACCGGGTCCGGGAGTCCGTCCGCTTCTATGACTGGAACGCGGCCACCGGCGAGGTGCGATGGATGTGCTCCTTCGACACCACCGAGGCCGACGTCGACGAGCTCGTCGCCGCCGTCCGCGCAGAGCTCGCCGAGGTCCTCGTCACCTCCTGAGCCCGCGCGCCGACGACTCATGCGCAGCTATCACCCAGGGACGGTGACTCTGGAACAGGCTCCCCTGGGCTGGCCAAGTAGCCTTCGGCATTTAGGATCCAAGCCCGACCAAGCACGCACGAAGCGTTCGGTGGTCTCGTGCCCCAAGAGCTGAGAGCTTCGATCAAAGAGTGCTGCACGGTGCCGCACTCGGTTACACTGCTGCGGTGCCGACGTCATTCCCGCGCCACTCGATCACCGAGACCCCGGCGCTGGCCGCGGTGCTCGAGCCCCTGCGCCGGCGGCTCGGCTCCGACACGCCGTCACTGGCCGAGCTGGTAGCTCGCGGTGCCCGTTCGGCGCTGCGCGAGCTGGAGGCACGTGACCGTGCGCGCGCGGCGTCGTTGGACACGTTCGTGGAACGGCTGCGCAAGAGCGGGCAACCCGACTTCGACGAGGTCCGCGCCATCCGCCACACGACACGGCAGCCGTGACGGACTCACTCGCCCTGCTCGACGCGAGTGCTTTCTGGAGGCTGGGCAGCCCGCGGCTCGAATCAGCCCGCCACGACGAGGTCGCCGGACGGATCGCCCGTGGTCTCGTCGCCACCAGCACACTCCTGCTGCTGGAGACCAGGGCGGGCCGCGACCTGCCGAGCGTCGACCCCGAGGAGCTGCCGTTCCTTTGGATCTCCGAGCGGGCCGAACGCAGGGCCACCGACCTGCAGCGCCAGCTGAGGGCGGCACACCAGCACCTGGGGGTGCCACCCCTCGATTACCTCATCGCCGCGGTGGCCGAGGACCACGCGGCGGCGATCCTCCACTACGACGCTGACTTCGAGCGGCTGGCCGCCCACACGGATCTGGCGTCACACGTAGAGGCACTGGCTCCCCTCGGTTCCCTGCTCTGACCTTTACCGGGCCCGGCGCCGCCCACGGGCGGAACGACCCAATACTCCAGCCCGTGACCGGGCGTGCAGTAGCCACGACGGACATGGTGGACCCAGAAAGCCGCCCGCGTTCCGCACCCGCCGCGGCTACCGTCCTTGCACGGACACAGCCGTGATCGACGTCGAGCGCGCGGCGAACACGCTGCGGGCGTGGGCCCTCGACAAGGATCTGAAGCGGCTCGTCCTCGCCAGCCCCGCCCTTGCGGCGATGGCTGCCCGGGTGGCCATGCGCTACACGGCGGGCGAGACGATCGAGGCGATCTCGGCGGGCCGGGCGAGCGTGGCCCGCGGTCACGTGTGCAGCATCGAATACGCCGGCGAAAGCGTCCGGGAGGCCGAACTCGCACGTTCGGAGACCCAGGTCTTCCTCGACCTCGCAGCGGTGGTCCGGGACGAGGGCCTGCCCGTGCAGCGTCTCATTCGACCTGTCGCACGTGGGCGCCGTCGGTGGACCGCGACCTGGCGCTGGAGCACAGCCGCCGGATCGCGCAGGCGACCGCCCCACTCGGCACATCCCTGATGATTTCGGCGGAAGGGTCGGACCGGACCGACCTCGTGCTCGATCTGTACGAGCAGCTAGTTGTCGAGTTCCCGCACGTCGGGATCACTGTGCAGGCGCGGCTGCACCGTACGCCCGCCGACCTCGACCGGCTCCTAG
>CAZEYA010000063.1:0-18473 GCA_964516515.1 uncultured Kineosporiaceae bacterium
CCGCGCCCACCCTGGAGCCCACCCCGAGCACCCTCGGGCCATTGTCCTACCCCCACGGCACAATCACGCCCCCACGAACGACTCAACGCCCCGCCACCACATCAAACCAAGATCACGAAAGATCAAGGCTAACTTGTCGATATGGCGATGGATGGGTCGGAGCCGGCCGTCCTACTGGTGGAGGACGATGACATCATCGGCCGAAACCTCCAGATCGGCCTGATCGCACATGGCTACCCCGTGACGTGGCAGCGCACCGGGTCCGGTGCTTTGGCCGAGGCCGAAACCCGTCCTTACGGCGTGGTGCTGCTGGATCTCGGCCTGCCGGACATCGACGGTCTCGATGTCGCCCGGGATCTGCGGCACCGGTTCCCCGACATCCTCATCGTCATGCTGACCGCTCGCGGTGACGACATCGATGTCGTCGTGGGACTTGATCTCGGAGCCGACGAATACCTCGTCAAGCCGATCTCGCTATCGGTGCTCCTGGCTCGGATGCGAGCCCTTCTCCGCCGCCGCAGTGCCCTGCACGATCAAGACGATGAAGCGTCGGTGATCGAGGTCGGGGCACTCGTCATGGATACCAGCCGGTACCAATGCCACGTCGACGGTGTAGCGGTGAAGTTGCGGTCCAAGGAGTTCGACTTGCTGGCCGCACTGTGTCGCCGCGCTGGTGAGGGAGTCCGACGGGAGGTCCTCATGGCCGAGGTTTGGGACGACAACTGGCACGGATCGACGAAGACGTTGGACGTGACCATGGCCGCGCTGCGACGGGCGCTCGATACCGCCGCTTCGGCATCGGGGGGTACTGCGGACTCGGCTCCGGTCATCACGACACTGCGTGGGCACGGGTACCGGCTCGAACGGCCGGAGCAGGCGTCGCGATAGCGAAGCCCTGGCGCAGGCATTGCCGTGCGGTGGGGCGCGACACCGCAGATATCGATTTGTGGGTCGACATCACTGAATGCTGGAGCCGTTGGCGGCCTCGCCCGGCGTCGTGACGCCCTCGGATCCGAACTGCACAGTGAATGTGATCTGTGCCCCTCCGAGAGGCGAGCCGTTCCCTACTGCGAGTGTCCCGCCATGAGCCCTGGCGACGGCCGCGACGATCGCCAGACCCAGACCGGCGCCACCGGAGCCGCGTGCGGCGTGGGCCCTGCTGAACCGTTCGGTCGCCGTGGGCAGGATCCGAGCGGAGAATCCCGGTCCGTCATCGGCCACGACGATGGACAGCAGCGCTGGCCCCGTCGGTGAGCGATGGGTCGTCGCCGACACCTCGATGCGACGGGCGCCGGCTGCGTTGGCGTTGACGATGAGATTGGACAGCGCTCGCTCGACCATCGCCGGGTCCACGGCGACGGTGATGTCCGGTGAGTGAGTCGTGAGGTCCGCAGAGCCCAAGCCGGACAGGCGGGACACGGCCGTGAACAGCCAGGGTTGAAGCGGCAACGGTTCCAACCGTGGGTGCTCGCCCCCGTCAAGGCGTGCCAGGACCAGGAGGTTGTCAGCCAGCCCCGACAGGCGCTCGGCGGCGGACAAGGCACGACGGACCCCGTCGCGAATGTCGTCGACGTTCGGCTCGTCGAGGGCCAGCTCCAACTCTCCCCTCAGCAGTGTCAGCGGAGTCCGCAGGTCGTGGCTGGCGTCATCGACGAATGCCCGCTCCCGCTCGACCGCGAGTGAGAGCCGGTCGAGCATGCCGTTCAGCGTCGACGCCAGGTCGTCCAACTCGTCACCGGTTCGCGGAGGCGGGAGCCGCCGAGGACCGATGTCGTGTCCCAGTAGTTCAGCCGCCTCGGTCATGTGACGGACCGGGATCAGGGAGGCGCCGACGACGAACCACGAAACCACCGATACCGCCCCCACAAGCAGTCCCATGGCGACCGTGGCGAGAACGGCGAGGCGGTAGCGTGCCGTTTCCAGGTCCTCCAATCGCGAGGCGACGACGACGACATTCCCGTCCAGCGGCGTGGTGTGCACTCGCAACTCGCCTGTGACCTCGACAATGGTCGGGCGGTCGAGCGCGGCCGCCAGCTGAGCGTCGTCGATCAGCGGCGCGGTTGTGAGACCCGGCGATGCCGTGACGACGCGACGGGAGGGGTCAAGGAGTTGCGCGAGCGGATCGACGATCGGCTCGCCTGTCGTGAGCGAGCGGACGACCTCGCCCGATCGTGTACGTAAACCGTCGTCCACGGCGGCGTCGATCTGATCGTCGGCGACCACGACGAGTGCCCAGAGGGCGAGCAGCCCGACGATGGTCATCGCGACAGCGACCACCCTGGTCGTTCGCCCACGTACACCTACTCTGCGTGCTCCGCGCATCCTCATCACATTCTTACCCTGTCACTGTCACGGTCTGCCCCATGACTGACACGTACAAGTCAACGACCGCTGCCACACGGCCCGGACCCGCCTACCGTCAACCCGTCATGGAACTGCTCAATAAGGTGCCCGAGGTCACACTGTATTTCTGGATCATCAAGATCCTGGCCACAACGGTCGGTGAAACGGCCGCCGATTACCTCAACGTCGACCTCGGCTTCGGGCTCAATTACACGTCGCTGGTGACGTTTGCTCTGCTGGCCGTCTTGCTGGTGGTCCAATTCCGCACGAGCCGATACGTGCCCGGCGTCTACTGGAGCGTCGTTCTGGTGATCAGTGTCGCCGGCACATTGGTCACGGATAACCTCACGGACAATCTGGGGATCTCGCTGACCGTTAGCACCGCCGTGTTCGCCGTTCTTCTGGCGCTCGTGTTCGTGGCTTGGTGGAGCCGCGAGCGGACCCTGTCTATCCACAGCATCATCAGCGTCCCCCGCGAGGCCTTCTACTGGCTCACCGTCCTGGTCACTTTTGCTCTGGGAACGGCCGCGGGTGACCTCTTCTCCGAGGGGGTGGGCCTCGGCTACGCCGTCTCGCTCGCCATCTTTGTGGGGATCATCGCTCTCGTCGCCATCGCTCACTTCGTCCTGCGCTGGAACGCGGTCGGGACCTTCTGGGTGGCCTATGTGTTGACCCGCCCACTCGGCGCCAGTCTGGGCGACCTGCTGTCCCAGCCCCGCGATGCCGGCGGCCTCGGACTGGGCGCCACCGGCACCAGCTATCTGTTCGTCGGACTCATGATCGTCCTCGTGGCCTACTTGACGTGGAGCAAGCGCGACCGAACTCCACCGGAGCTCGTGGCCGCCGAGGTCGCAGCCTGACCCAAGCAGATGGCTATCGTCGAGACCATGAGGTTGCTCGTCGTCGAGGACGACAGCGCCGTCGCGGACCTCCTCGGCCGTGCGTTGCGACGCGAGGGCTACGCCGTCGACATCGCTCCCGACGGCGACGAGGCGCTGTGGTTGTCGAGCGAGAATGCCTACGACGGGATAGTCCTCGACGTGATGATCCCGGGAGCCGACGGGTTCGAGGTGGTCAGGCGTTTGCGAGCCAGCGAACAGTGGGTCCCCGTACTCCTGCTGACAGCGCGCGACGGCGTTGATGACCGAGTTCACGGGCTCGATGCGGGTGCCGACGACTACCTGGTGAAGCCCTTCGCCATGGCCGAGTTGTCGGCGCGGGTCCGGGCTCTGACCCGGCGGGCACCTCAGGAGCGGCCACCCATCATCCAGGTGGGAGACCTCGTACTGGATCCGGCGAGCCGTCGCGTCAGCCGTAACGGCTCCGGTGTGACGCTGTCGCCCAAGGAGTTCTCGCTCCTGCACGAGCTCATGCGACACCCCGGGCGGGCGCTGTCACGAACCCATCTCCTCGAGCACGTGTGGGATTTCGCCTATGACGGGACATCCAATGTCGTCGACGTCTACATCGGATACCTCCGCGAGAAACTGGACCGTTCCTACGGCCGGCGAAGCATCGTCACCGTGCGCGGCGCCGGCTATACGGTTGTCGATGATCGCGCCGCGTCCGATCACTGAAAGCACGGTGGCCCGATCGGCCCCGGATTCTTTGCCGCGTCAGCGGGATACCTGGGTCCTTTCGGGCGGCATCGGCCCGATCCGGACTCGGCATGCCAAGGCGCTGCTCGCCAAGCGTTGATCCCAAACGGCCATCACCGTCGGGCCTCTGACAACGCCAATGCGTTCGCCAGATGAATACTGTCAGCTTCTCGAGGTGGCTGCTCGTAGCAAAGCCCCTGCACGCGGCGGCCGATCTCCGCGGTCAGCTCGCCAAGGACGACATCGCACCAATACCACTCCTATTCGTTTCGCGCGCGCTCCCACCGTGGCGATGACCGTCCCTGGACCCGACTGGCCACCCGGCGACCGGCCGACCGGCCGACCGACCGGCCGACCGGGCGGTCAGGAGCGGCAAGCAGGCCGAACCCGGCGACGCCGACCGGCCCGGCCTGGTCGTCCCTACCAGAGGGGTTCCTGCTGAAGCGGTCCACGCCCGAGCAGCTCATCGACGGGGCCCACACCGGTCAAGACCCACCTCGCGCCGCCGCTGGCCAACGCAGCCGGTGCTACGACGTCACGGGATCGTCACCGCGTCCCGGCGACACACCCGACGCAGTTCTCGTACTGTCGTCCGCAGTGGCAACGAACGGCCCGGCAGTCCTCGACACAGCCCAGATAGGATATCGATGACGACGTCAGCTACGGCCGGCGGCACCACCGCCCCCGACGCGGTTGCGAATGCCCCCGCGAATGACACGGTCGCTCGCGCGGCAGCCCTGATCGTCAGGCTGATAGCGGCAGCGCTGTGGTTCACCAATCTGGCCTGGAAAGTGCCGCCAGATTTCGGCCGTGAGGACAACGCCGGTCTGTACTTCTTCACCGGTCTGGCTGTCGAGCATCCGGTCTTCCAACCCTGGAGCGATTTCGTCGCCGACGTCGTCCTTCCGAATTTCACGGTCTTCGCCTGGGTGACGTACGTGACCGAGTGGGCCCTGGCGGTGTTCCTGCTCCTCGGCCTGCTGACCAGGCTGTGGGCACTGGTGGCGATCGGTCAGTCCGTGGCGATCTTCCTCTCGGTGGGGGCGGCGCCCGACGAGTGGGAGTGGTCGTACTTCCTCATGATCGCCATTCACGTCGCCATCCTGGGCTTCGCCTCCGGCCGGGTGCTGGGCGTCGACGCGTGGCTGCGGCCGCGCCTGCTAGCCGCCCGTGGTCGGCTAGCCCGCCTGGTGCGGATCGCGACCTGAGCCGAGCCCGCACGCCGGACGCGGCGCTGGACGTGGTGCCAGGGCGACGCGCCACCGGAATTCTTCCCGTGGTGGTCGGCATCGCCGCTACCGTGCCGATCGTCGTCTACGTCGCGACGGCGCCGGCCAGGCTGCGCTACCCGTACGACCTGCATTGGATGGAGGGGTCGTCGGTCGACATCGCCCGACGGGTGTCACTGGCAGAGCCGCTCTACACCGCGCCCACACTGGACTTCGTCTCGTGGCCGTACCCGCCGCTGTACTACTGGGTCGCCGGCGGGCTGTCCTGGATCATCGGGCCCGGTTACCTGCCGCTGCGACTGGTCTCCCTCGCCGCCGCACTCGCCGTCCTCGGCCTGGTCGCCGTGATCGTCACCCGGCGCACGGGTCATGCGCTGGCCGGTCTCGTGGCGGCGGGCGCCTATGCGGGGACCTTCCAGCTGTCCGGTTCGTGGGCGGACATCGGCCGAGTCGACTCGCTCATGCTGGCGTTGCTGCTGGCCGGCGTGGTGGCCGCACAACGAGCGAGCACGATCCGCCACGGGCTGCTCGTCGGGCTGTTGCTCGGCGCCGCGGTGATGACGAAGCAGAACGCCGTGCTTGTCGCCCTGCCCCTCCTGGCCGTGACCGGGTGGCGGCACCGCCGGGTGCTGTGGTCGGCGGTGCCCGCATTCGTCGCTGCCGTCCTGGTGCCCAGCGCCATCGAGCAGTGGCGCAGCGACGGGTGGTACGCCGAAGTGGTGGGTCTGCAACTACTCGGGCACGGCGTCGCCGCCGACCGGATCCTCGGATTCTGGCCGGCCGATGTCGTCGCGCCGCTCGCGGGCCTCGTGCTCGTCGTGAGCTGGGCCACCGTCGCCCGGCGACGGCAGACCGGCGCCGGCGGTTGGCGTGCGGTGGCCGGGGACGTCGAACTCGTCGCCTGCGTCGGCCTGCTGCTCATCGCCTGGAGCGGGCGCCTGCACGACGGCGGATTCCGCAACGTGCTGATGCCCGCCTACGCCGCCGTGGCCATCCTCACCGGCCTCGCCCTGGCCTGGTTGTGGCGCGACGGCCGGCTCCGCGGCCGGCGGCCGGCGGGAGTCGTTGCCGCGGTGCTGGCGATCCAGCTCGGCCTGCTGAGCCTGCCGTGGCTCCCGCTCGTCCCCACCGAGGCCGACCGGGTGGCGGGCGACGCGTTCGTCCAGGCGGTGGCGGCGACACCCGGTCGCGTCGTCGTCCTGGGGCACCCGTGGTACGCCGAACTGGCGGGTAAGGGCACGAGTGCGCACGTGATCGGCCTGACCGACGTGGCCACCGGCGGGTCGGCGCGCGCCCGGGACGCCCTGGCGTCGGCCCTGCCCCCCGGGCTGGCCGGCGTGGACGTGGTCATCCTCGACGAGGTGGGCGACGGTGCCCTGCTGCAACCCGGTCTGGACCGTGACTTCGTCCAGGTCAGCGCAGCGGCAGTGTCCGGTGACGGCTTCTGGCCGATCAGCGACCTGAGGCGCCGGCCCACCTACGTCTACGTCCGGCGCACGGCCGGCCCGGAGGTGGCAGCGCCGTGGCGGTAGACGTGATCCTCCCCGTCCTCGACGAGGCGGGCGCGCTGCCGTGGGTGCTGGAGCGGATGCCTGACGGTTTCCGCCCCATCGTTGTCGATAACGGGTCCGGCGACGGGTCCGGGGACGTCGCGCGATCACTGGGGGCCCAGGTGGTCGTCGAGCCTGTGCCGGGATTCGGATCGGCCTGTTACTCAGGGCTGCTCGCGGCGTCAGCAGACGTCGTCGCCTTCATGGACGCCGATGCGAGCTTCGATCCGGGGGAGCTGCCCGGGGTCTGCGGGCCCGTCCTGACCGGTGCGGCTGACCTCGTGCTCGGCTCGCGCCGCGGCGCCTCCGAGGGCTGGCCGTGGCACTCCCGAGTCGCCAACCGGGTGCTGACCGCCGAGTTGCGCCGCCGGGCGGGCTTGCGGCTCACCGACTTGGGGCCGATGCGGGCGATGCGACGGCAGGCGGTCCTCGACCTGGGCCTGCTCGACCGGCGGTTCGGGTGGCCGCTGGAAATGGTGCTGCGCGCGCATGCGGCGGGCTGGCGGATCGTGGAGACGCCCGTCGGCTACCGACCGCGGATCGGCCGGTCCAAGGTGACGGGCACAGTCGCCGGGACGGCACGCGCAGTCCGCGACATGGCACGGCTGTTGGCATGACCGGACCACACGTCCTCGTCCTCGCCAAGGCTCCGGTCCCGGGTCTAGTCAAGACCAGGCTGTGCCCGCCGCTGACCTTCCGCCAAGCCGCTGACCTGGCCCGGGCGGCGTTGCAGGACACGCTGGACGCCGTACTCGCCTGCGGGGCGGGCCGGCGGCTGCTGGCCCTCGACGGTGATGCCGGTGACTGGCTCCCGCCCGGGTTCGACGTCTTCGCCCAGCAGGGCCGGACCTTCAACGAGCGGCTCGCCCATGCCTGGCAGGTCGCTGGTGGCCCGGGGATCCAGATCGGCATGGACACCCCTCAGGTCACCGCGGACCTGCTCGACGGCTGCCTCGAGCGCCTCGACGAGCCGGGGGTCGATGCCGTCCTCGGCCACGCCACCGACGGCGGGTGGTGGGTCATCGGGGCCAGAGAACCGCACCCGGCCATGTTCGACGCCGTCCCGATGAGTACGGCCGATACCGGTCAGGCGCAGGGCCGCTGCCTCGACGACCTCGGCTGGACGTATTGTCGCCTGCCGTCCCTGCGCGACGTCGACACCGCCGCGGACGCCTGCGCCGTCGGCGCCATGGCCGGGGGCACACGCTTCGCCGCGGTCGTCACCGGTCTCGTCTCGACGGGAGTCCTGACGTGCGCATCCTCGTGACCGGTGGGGCCGGTTTCATCGGTTCCCACATCGTCGACCAGCTGGTGGCGGCCGGTCACCGGGTCGTGGTGATCGACAACCTCCATCCGGGCGCACACGCCGTCGAGCCGGACTACCTCCGCGGTGACGTCGAGTACGTCGTCGCCGATCTCGCGGACGAGGCGGTCACACAGCGGCTGGCCGGCGGTGCCGACGCGGTGTGTCACCAGGCGTCGCGGGTCGGGCTGGGTGTCGACCTCGGCGATGTCACCGGCTACGTCCACGACAACGACGTGGCCACGGCCGTTCTGCTGCGCTCGCTGTACTCGGTGGGCTTCGCGGGTCGGCTCGTGCTCGCCTCCAGCATGGTCGTCTACGGCGAAGGGGCGTACGCGTGCGATCAGCACGGCCCGGTCCGTCCCGGGCCCCGCGCCGCCGCCGACCTGGACGCCGGCAGGTTCGAGCCCCGGTGCCCGCTATGCGGTCTCGCACTGCGCACCGCTCAGGTGGGCGAGGCGGCCACGCTGGACCCGCGGAACGTGTACGCGGCCACCAAGCTTCACCAGGAGCACCTGGCGGGAGCCTTCGGCATCGCCACCGGGGCCGAGGTGGTCTGCCTCCGATATCACAACGTGTACGGCCCACGAATGCCGCGGGACACCCCTTATGCGGGGGTCGCGAGCATCCTCCGCAGCGCCTACGAGGGCGGTCGGGCACCACGGGTGTTCGAGGACGGGGCCCAGCGCCGCGACTTCGTCCACGTCGACGACGTGGCCAGAGCCAACGTCCTCGCTCTGCTCGCGCCCGGTCCGGTGTCGGGCGCTTTCAACGTGGCCACCGGCGTCGTCCGCACGGTCGCCGACATGGCGTGGGCCCTGCGTGCCGGGTTCGGCCCGAGGGCACCCGAGCCGGTGGTGACCGGCGAGTACCGCCTCGGCGACGTGCGTCACATCACCGCGTCCCCCGCGCGAGCGGCCGAGGTCCTCGGGTTCCGGGCCGGGGTGCCCTTCGAGCAGGGCATGCTCGAGTTCGCCACGGCGCCGCTGCGGGACCCGACGCCGGTGGGAGCCACGGCACCGCTGCAGGCCCCGGCGCGCTGAGCGCCAGGGCCCGCAGCGAGCTCAGACGGCCTCGGGCACGCGGACCGGTGGGGTGTGCAGGTCCTCCAGCGACACGCCCCTGGCCTCGGTCCCTCGCAGCCACCACACGACACCCGCGACCGTGCCGATCATCCAGAAGGCGCCGAGCAGCAGGAACATCGCGGCCAGGCTGAACGACAGGGCCACCTCGGCGAGCAACACCTGGCCGATGATGGCCCCCACCCTGCCCACGCCGACCGATGCGCCGATCCCGGTCGCCCGCAGATGGGTAGGGAAGAGCTCGGAGAACGTCGGGTACGCCGATACCCACGCGCATGTCGCGAAGAATGCTGCGGCGACGAACACGACGACCACCGTCGCCTGGACACCGGAGGAGGCCGCCACCGCACAGGCAACCATGCTCAGTGCCGCAGCCAGGTAGGAGAACGTCACGGTCGGCTTGCGTCCGAGCCGGTCCAGCAAGAGCGACACCACGACGCCGCCGGCAAGTGCGCCGACGTTGGCGACGAGGAAGACATAGGGCAACGTGCCGTCACTGATGGGCACCGCACCGGTAGCCGAGGAGAAGACGAAGATGCTCATCGCGGTGAAGAGGCCGTAGTATCCGGCAGCCTCCGAGAAGTCCAACGTCATGCCGAACAGCAGTCGGCCTCGGTAGCCGCGCCACAGCTGTCCCAGCGCAGAAGCCCCGCTCGTCGACTCGGTGGTCACCGCGTAGCCGGTACTGCTCGACATCCCCGTGATCTGCTCCACCACGGCGTCAGCCTCGACCAGCCTGCCGCGTGAGGCCAGCCAGCGTGGTGACTCGGGTACCAGTCGCCGGGCCACCAGACCGTAGGCCGCGCTGACGACGCCGAAGAGCAGCGTGTAGCGCCAAGACAGGTCGAATGTCGAGATCACGATGATCGAGACGAGGCTGGCGAGGATCCCGCCAAGGGCCCAGAAGCTCATGACCAGGCCGTTGCTGAGCCCCCGGCTGCGCTTCGGGGTGAACTCGGCGATGGCAGACGTGATTGCCGAGTACTCCCCGCCGACGCCGAGCGCCGTGAGGAAGCGGAAGAAAATGAAGACTTCGTACGTCGGTGCCGCCGCCGTTGCCACGGCGGCCAGCGAGTACATGATCAAGGTGGCGACGAACAGGCGTTTGCGGCCGATCCGGTCTGCCAGATAGCCGAAGCCCAACGCCCCCAGGGCGATCCCGACGAACCAGATGACATTGATGAAGACCGCCTGGGAACCCCCTAATCCAAACTCGGCCTGGATTCCGGGAATGACGGACCCGATGATCTGGACCTCGAAGGCGTCGAGCATCCAGCCTATCCCGAGGGCTGCGGCGATTCGAGTATGGGCGGGGCGCCAGCGGCTGGCGTCGAGACGATTATCCATCAATGCTCCTTGGCCGGTTATCGAGAGTGACGGGAACTACCCTAGGAGTCGCGCCGTGGCGGTATCACATTCTGGTGAAGCGTTCACCAGCCCGTAATGACTTCCGTCAGCCGGGCTCGCAATGAACATCGGAGTCGTCGGGCAGCATCCCGACGGCGGTGCTGATGAGTGATCTCAGCCGCGCCACGTTCTCGGCGAATACCCGGAGCACCTCGGGAACGCTGACGCCCTGCCCCTGGACGACGCCGGCGTCCAGGTCGGTGACGAGAGCCACCGGGGAATAGCACAACCCCAGCTCGCGGGCCAGCACGGCCTCCGGGTGATTGGTCATGTTGACCAGCAGCCAGCCCTGGGCAGCGAAGAACCGGGACTCGGCTCGCGTCGAGAAGCGCGGCCCGTCGATCACGACCATCACGCCGCCGTCGATCACCGGCCACCCGGCTGCAGTGGCGGCGTCCAGCAGTGACCGCCTGACCAGGGAGCAGTAAGGGTCGGCGAACGAAGCGTGCAGCGGCCCGCCTGCGAACATGTCGTGGAAGGTCTGCACCCGGCCGCGGGTCCAGTCGACCAGTTGGTCCGGGACCACGAGGCTACCCGGGCCGAGGGCTGCGGACAACGACCCGACGGCGCACGGTGCCAGGACGTGTCGCACGCCGAGATCGGCGAGCGCGCGGATGTTCGCCCGGTAGTTGACGGCGTGCGGCGGGAATTCGTGGTGCGCTCCGTGCCGGGGCAGGAAAGCGACCCGGCGCCCCGCGACCTCACCGATGCTGACCGGTGCGGAGGGATCGCCGTACGGGGTGGTGAGCGTCACCTCGTCGGCCTCGCTGAAGAGCCGGTACATCCCCGACCCGCCGATCACGGCGACCTCGGCGCGGGGCGTACTCACGCGCACGGGAAGGTGGCCGCCAGAACGTCGCCACGGCGCCGGTAACCGAGGTACTCCTGCCGCACGGCGTCGACCGCGGGCGCCAGGGACGAGATGTCGGTGGTGACCAACATCGCCTCGTCCATCGGGGCTACCGGGTGCCAATGCACCCCCCGCCCGCTCACACAGATCTCCGGCACCAGCGTCGCCCGGGACAGGACGATCCCGTCGGTCGCGGCGCCCTGCTGGGCGACCCGACGCACGACCGTGTCCTGCGGATCGAGCCCGAGGTCGGCGCACATCTCGGCGAGGGCGACGTCGTCACCGGATGCCTCGGACCCCAGGGTCGCGGCGAGCCGGACGGCGAAGCCGGCGTCGCGCGCGGTCTTGATTCCCGCGACGGCCTTGGCCCAACTTCCTTCGCCCCGGTGCCGGTCGTGTCGCTGCGCCGTCGGGGAATCGAGGCTCACCTGCAGGATCAGGTTCTCGCGCGGGAGCCGCAGCAGCAGTTGCAGTCGCGAACCGCGCAGCAGCATGCCGTTGGTGAGCAGCAGCGTCGGCGCCGCGGCAGCACACGACTCGACGATCCGGTCTAGTTCGGGGTGGAGGAAGGGTTCGCCGCCGGTGAGGAAGAACTCGCGTGCCCCCAGCGACATTGCCTCGTCCACCAGGCGAGCCACCAGCGGGGCCGGCAACATCAATGGGTCGCTGCGCGGCGAGGACATGGCGCAGCAGTAGTCACAGGCGAGATTGCAGTGGAAGTTGGTGTAGAACCACACCCGCGTCCCGGGCATCCGGTCCGACGGGATGGAGCTCACGTCGTCGAGTCGCCCGAGGAAGATCTCCATGGCGTCGTTGTGCACGGCCAGCACCGACAGGCCGGAGCCCCGGGCCCAGCTGTCGACCGCCACCACCTCACCGGCGTTCGCGACGTCGACCATGACCACACTGCCCGCCGCCGCGGTGCCGACCGCCGACATTGCCCGGAGCACGGCGTGACCCGGCTGCCGGCCGGCCGTCGCAGTCACCACGTGGAGGAGATGCCCTGCTCGTCCACCGCGTCGAACAGCGACCGGTAACCGTCGAGCTGTGGTTCGACCCAGGCCCTGAGACCTTCGAGTTCGAGGATGCGGCGATGATCCGGGTTCTCCCAGTCCATGGCGAGCAGGTGAGCCACCCACGCCGCGGCGCGGTCGGCCTCCAGGCGTGGCATCGCGGTGAAGTTGCAATGGCAGTAGGGGGCGCTGGTCCAGATCTCCTCGAACCCCGTATCGCCGCCCTTGAGCAGGCTCTCCCACGTGGTGATGCCCAGGGCCGCCACGTCGGCCTCGTCGTCGAGCACGGCGGCCAGGGCGTCCAGCTCACTCCGCCCGGTGTCGCCGTGCTTGCCGACATCGGAGTCGAAATGCAGGAATGTCGTCTCCGGGGCCGATATCCCGGCATCGGCCAGGAACTTCGACGGCAGGATGCGGGCCTGACCGGAGTCTCGCGAGCCCAGCGCGACGCGCCGCCCCCTGATCGACTCCAGCCCCGAGAGCCCGGAGCCGGCGCGGCCCACGAAGACCGTACGGAACGTGAGGTCGGTGTCCCGCATGGCGAGTGCGCGGCACTGCCCGGCGGTGCGGCGGACCGTGCGGACGTAGGCGAGGTTGGTGTTCCAGGCGATGTCCACGGTTCCGGCGAGCAGGGACTCGACCTGCCGCTCGTAGTTGCTGAACAGCACGAAGTCCATCTCCACGGCCGACCCGCGGAAGTAGTCGCGGATCCCCTCCCAGATCGGGACGACGTTCGCCGTGTAGGCGACGGCGCCGACCAGCACGGGCGTCATGCGAAGAGGTCCATGCCGCACATGGCCTTGGCGTAGAAGTCGTAGAGGACGTCGGACGTCGGCGCCATGACATGGCCGGCCCGGGCGTCTCGGAAGGCCCGCTCGATCGGCAGGTGCTTGGAGAAGGCAGCGCCGCCGCACACCCGCATCGCCTCGTCGGTGATGGTCAGGGCCGCGTCGTTGGCGCCCGCGCGCGCGCCGAGGACGTACATCATCGTGTCGTCGGCGGGATCGGCGATCTTGCGTGCGGTGGCCGCGATGTAGGCCTGCTGGGACGCCAGCAGGACGCCCGCCTTGCCGATCCGGTGCCGGATGGTGGGCAGGTCGGCCAGACTCGAGCCGAGGTGCTCCAGGCGGGCACCCGTCACATGCCCGACGGCGGCGTCGAGGGCGGCCTTCGCCAGCCCGAGAGTGATCGAGGCGTTGCCGAGCTGGAACCACGGCAGAACGACGCTCATCATCGTGGCGAAGCCGCTGCCGGACTCACCGAGGCGGTCCGAGTTCTCCAGGGTGATGTCGAAGACCATCGGGGACGACGCGTTCCCGCGCAGTCCGAGGGCGACCCAGGGGGCGGCCACCTTGATCCCGTCCGAGCCCCTGGCCACGAGATAGAGATCGGTCTGGGTGGGTGCGGTCGCTCCCAGGGACCGGGTGCTGACGACGTACACGTCGGCGTGCCCCGCCGAGGTGACCCAGGACTTCTCGGCGAACAGCCGCAACTGGTCGCCCAGCTCCTCGACCTGCGACATCGGCGCCCAGAAGTGGCTGCGCGAGCCCTTCTCACTGAAAGCCAGCGTCCCGAGCAGCTCGCCACTGGCCATCCGGGCCGTCACGTCGGGCGCGGCCTGCGGGGTCGCCGCGGCGAGCGGCATGGCGGCCGCGACGTGCATGAGGTAGATCATGGCGGTGGAACCGCAAGCGCCCGCGAGGGTCTGCGTGACCTCGGCGAACTCCACCGGGCCCGCCCCCAAGCCCCCGACGTCGACCGGCAGGGTCAACCCCAGCAGGCCCGAGGTGCGAAGCGCGGCCACGGCGTCCTCGGGGTAGGCCCCCTCGGTGTCGACCCGCGCCGCGTCACCGGCCGCGATCTCCAGCACCGGCGCCAACCGGGACTGGATCGTCCTCGTGGCCGGCTGGTCCGCGGTCGGCCCGCCGCTCAGAGTGGTCGTGCTTGCCGTCATCTGGAACTCCCGTCGCCGTCGGAACGCCTGCCGCACGGCAGCGTGTCACTTGAGCGGCCCTCATGGGCCGACGGGCGTCAGCCGTCAGTGTTTCGTCATCACTGTCGGCTGTGGAACCGAGCCGCGGTGGTACGGCGCCCAACGCGGAACTGGGCGCCGTGCACGTAGGTGCGGTCGCCACGTCATCCCGGCGATGTGCACGGCGATGAGCTGACCGGCGGGCGCACCACCACTGGCGAATGAGTCGTCAGATGAACAACAGTTGGGCGCCTGCGGTCTTCTCGATGAAATCGGCGGCGCTGATGATCCCTTCTACGTCGTCCCGGAGACCGGACTCCTCGATGTGCATCATGTCCGCGGACAACCGGCACGCCCAGAGATGACCGCCGGCCGCGACGACTTGGTCGAGGAAATCGGGAACCTCCGGGACGCCGAGGTCGGCGATCTGCTTCTTCAGCATCTTGGTCGCCATACCGGTCATCGCCGGGGCAAGCGCCTGGGGGAGGTGGCGGTCACTGCCCGGCAGATGCATGGCCGTGTTGCCCGCGGGACTGAACTGCAGGTCGTGCATCCGGGACTTGACGATCATGTCGAAACCCCAGAACGTGAAGAACAGGTGCGTCTCCACGCCTTCGCCGAGCGCCGCGTTCGCCAGGATCAGGCCCGGGTAGGCCATGTCGAGGTTTCCCTTGGAGCAGATGATGGCGATTTTGCGATCGGTCTCGGTGTCGTCGAAATTCGGGATGATCGGTGCTGTGGCTGTGGTGGTCACGGCGGAGCCTCCGTCTCGATGGATGGGTTGAAGTCAGACGCAGCCGTGAGGCTTCGGCAGCCCCGCGATGTACGACATCTTCTTTCCGGGCTTCTTGGGGAAGAGTGCGAACTGCTCCTTGACGGGAACTCCGCCGACGGTGTGCACGCGTCGCGTGGTCGCCGTCTCACCCTGCGCCCGGTAGTCCTCACGCAGGAAACGGATGACCTTCCAGTGGGCATCGGTGAGGTCGATGCCGATCTGTTCGGCGAGGACTGCCGCGAGGCCCTCGTCCCAGTCGTCAAACTCGGTCAAGAATCCCTCGTCGTTGACGTGCACGTCCTTGCCGTTGAGCATGGTGATTGGCATCGGTCTCAGTCCTTCGCTGCAATAGGGGTCGGGGCTGCGGGAGCGTCGTGCCGCTTGCCGGCCATCGACATCCGGGCCGGCACCGGCAACTGCCTGCCGGGCAGCAGCACGTTCCAGTAGATCCACCGGAAGAAGAGCTTTCCCCAGTGGTTGACGCGGGTCTCGCGCAACAGGCTGAACGGTCCGACGGTCGGCAGGGGATACGTCCCGGGCAACGGCTCGGTGACGTAGTTGAAGTCGATCAACATGCCCTTGCCTCGCCCGGACTCGATGAAGCAGTTGGCGTGGCCGTCGAACTCGGCACGCATGGGCTCGCCCCGGACCAGGCTGAGGAAGTTCCGCTCGAACACGTCCATGGCGAAGTGCGCGACAGAGCCGGCCTTCGACGCCGGGATGTCGGACGCATCGCCGAGGGCGAAGATGTTGTCGAATTTCTCGGACTGGAACGTCTGCTTGTCGACGTGCACGTAGTTGAGGTCGTCGCCGAGCCCCGACCGGGCGACGAAATCGGCGCCCATGTTGACCGGCACGGTGACGAGGAGGTCGAAGGGGACCTCCCGCTCGTCGTAGGAGACCAGGGCGCTGGTGTCGGTGTCGATTCGCTCGACAACGAAGTCCGGTTCGAGTCCTATGCCACGCTTGTTCAGCATGTCGCCGAGGTGGGCGCTCGACACGGGCTTGGTGAAAGCCCCCTCGAGCGGGGTCACGTAGGTGATGTCGACGCGGTCGCGCAGGCCGTTCTCGCGGAAGAACGCGTCGGCCAAGAAGGTGAATTCCAGTGGGGCGACGGGGCACTTGATGGGCATCTCGGTGACGTGCACCACGAGTCGCCCGCCGGGCCACGTGCGCAGTTTCTCCCGCAGCGCCATCGCGCCCTCGTAGGTGTAGAACTCGTGAATCGATTCGTGCCACAACGCCTCGGCCATGCCGGGGGTCTGATCGGGTCGCGGCGAGGTACCGGTCGCGATGACGAGATAGTCGTACTCGAGCACCCTGCCGCCCACGAGTTGGACGCGGTCAGCGGTCGGATCGACCCGGTCCACCTCCGCCGTCACCAACTCGATCCCGGCCTTGATGCTCTGACGCCGGGGGCGGACGACCTGCTCGGGCCGGTAGGCGCCGAACGGCAGGAACAGGAAGCCGGGCTGGTAGTAGTGGGTGTCGTCCGCATCGACGACCGTGATCGTCCATTCGCTTACGGGCAGTTTGGAGCGGAGTCGGTTCACGACCATAGTTCCCGCGGTGCCTGCGCCTAGGACCAGCAGCCGTTGCATGGTGAACTCCCTGATCGAGCCCACTGGGTGGTTCGATCACCAACGACGCTATCCAGCTGCGGGCTCCCCGGTCGGGGACCAACGTCCTGCGATCGGGGTGTCGTGTGCTCGCGATCGATCGCTCACGCCCGTTGCACCCGGTAACCGGCGGCGGCCAGGTGGGCGAGCACGTCGGCGCGGTGCTGGGCACCCCGGGTCTCTACCTGCAGCGCCACGTCCACCTCGTCGACGTGCAGGGTCGCATCGGTTCGCCGGTGCTCGACCTCGACGAGGTTGGCGTCGGCGGCGGCGACCGCGGCGAGCAGGGCGGACAGCCCACCGGGCCGGTCGGGGATCCGGACCTGGACCGACAGGTAGCGCCCCGCCGCGGCCAGGCCGTGGCGCAACACCCGGTGCAGCACGAGTGGATCGATGTTGCCACCGGTCAGCACGGCCACCACCGGTGCTTCGAACGCGCGCGGGTCAGCGAGCAGGGCAGCTACCGATGCGGCGCCCGCGGGCTCGACCACCAGCTTGGCCCGCTCCAGCATCAGCACGAGCGCCTGTGACAGGTCCTCCTCGGCGACGGTGACGATCTGGTGAGGGTGAGTGGCGACCACCTCGAACGGGACAGCTCCGGGCATGGCGACCGCGATCCCGTCGGCCATCGTGGTCATACTGGTCGCGGCTACCGGCCGGTTCGCGGCGAGTGAGTCCACCCAGGCGCTCGCACCCGCCGCCTGGACGCCGACCACCTCGACCCGAGCGCCGGCCTGCGCAATCGCCAGTGTGATCCCCGCCAGCAACCCGCCGCCGCCGGTGGCGACGAGGATGGTCCGCACCCCGGGTACCTGCTCCAAGATCTCGGCGCCCAGACTGGCTTGTCCCGCGACGACGTCACCATGATCGAAGGGGTGCACGAGCACGGCGCCCGTCGCCGCCGCGAAGGCCCGCGCCGCCACCAGGGCCTCGTCGACCGTCGAGCCCGAGTGGCGGATGTCTGCGCCGTACTCGCGCGTCGCGGTCACCTTCGGTAACGCGGCCCCGACCGGCATGAACACCGTCGCTCTGGCCCCCAGCAGGGCCGCCGCCAGGGCGACTCCCTGCGCGTGGTTGCCGGCGCTCGCGGCCACGATGCCCCGCGCCCGCTCGGCCGCGGTCATCCGCGCCATCCGCACGTACGCGCCGCGCAGCTTGAACGAGCCGCCGCGCTGCAGGTTCTCGCACTTCAGCCACACCTCACCGCCGATGATCTGCGACAGCGCCCGGTTGGCCACCACCGGCGTCACCCGGGTGACACCGGCCAGCATCGCCCGCGCCGCTTCGCACGACGCAACGTCCGGTACTCCCGAGACCAGGGGCGAGACGGCGGCCACGAACCAACCATCCCATCCCCGCACCTCAGTGCCACCCGCTGATACTCTGGAAGAGGCTCAGCCGCCCTACGCTGGTGGGATGTCGGACGAGGGCGTCCTGTTCGAGGGGCTCCGGCTGGGCAGCAGGCAGGCCTTCCATGCCCTGCTGGATCAGCACGACGCCGCCATGCGCCGGGTCGCCCGGCTCTACATCGGCGATGACCCCGGCGCGCCGCTGATCCGTCGGACGTGGTCGATCGCGCTGCCCGGCCTGGACATGTTCGCCTGGCGCACCACCTTCCGCGCCTGGCTCTTCGGCATCCTCGTCTCCGCCGGACGGGCCCACGCCGTCACCCCGACCCCGCCGCCGACCAGGCGAGCGTCGACCACTCGACGCTCGCCGCGGGGTGGGGCAC
>CAZEYA010000064.1:0-18375 GCA_964516515.1 uncultured Kineosporiaceae bacterium
AGATTCACAAACGCGACTTCGGGTCCCGCCCATTCAAGAGGCTGACCAGTTACACAGGATGAAGGGGTCGACTCGTCTGGCGCAGGTGTTCGTGGAGCTGGCGGACACGCTGGTCGAGGAGTTCGACATCGTCGAGCTCCTGCAGGTTCTCACGGAACGGTGCGTCGAGCTGCTGGAAGTGGACGCGGCCGGTCTGATGCTGGCTGACCAACGCGGGAGAGTTCAGTTGATGGCCAGTAGCGTGGAAGAAGCACGATCGCTGGAACTCTTCGAGCTGCAGGTCGATGAGGGGCCCTGTCTGGAGTGCTTCGCCAGCGGGCAGGCCATCACCAACGTGTCCTTGGTGGAGGCTCGCGAACGGTGGCCCATATTCACTCCCGAGGCCGTCGGCGCAGGTTTCTCGGCCACGCATGCGCTACCGATGCGGTTGCGCAGCCAGGTGATCGGCGCCCTCAACCTCTTCACTCACGCCGATGTCCGCCTGGACGACGACGACCTGGCCGTCGGTCAGGCTCTGGCCGACGTGGCGACTATCGGCCTCCTGCACGAGCGGAGCCTCCGTGAGCAGACCCTGCTGTCCGAGCAGTTACAGGGGGCGCTGCAGAGCCGTGTGCTCATCGAGCAGGCGAAAGGCATGGTGGCCGCGCTCACGGGCGTCACCGTGGCCGAGGCCTTCGTCTGGCTGCGAAGTCACGCGCGACGCAACGGCGTCACCCTGACGTCGGTGGCCTCGGGCGTCGTGGACGGTTCGTTCGACGCCAGCGTCCTGGCCAAGAGGTAAGGGCGCGATCTTCACCCTTGTGGTCGGCGTCAGCAGGGACTACATTCTGACCACAGGCCGTCGGCCCTGGTTGCCCTGGACCCGGTAGCGAGTCTTTCGACTATGCTGCCAGGAGGCCTTTCTGTGATTGATCTTCCTTCCGCCGAGACGTCGATGCAGCCGACAATGGTCGTCCACCTTCCGGCCGACATGGACTATGCGGCCACTTCTCAGCTGCGAAGTCTCTTGAGTCCAGTGCTGATGGACCACGAGCCATCCGTTGTCGTTGATTTGTCGCGCGTTTCCTTCATGGACTGCGCGGGCCTCGGAGTTCTGTTGCAGGTCAACGCGAGTTCCCTGGGTCGGATGCGGCTCGTCAACTGCCCGCCGCTGGTGTCCGAGTTTTTGCTCCTCACCGGGACCTACGGCTCTTTCGACTGGCTTGAACGGCCGTCAGGTAACCCTGGCCCGGACTACTGACGCAGGCGTCGCCGGGCAGGAGGGCGGCGTCAGGCCGACGGCGATGGGCAAGCCGTTGCTGTTGATCCCAACTGCCGACCGTTCGAAGGCGTAGAGGACCAGGAGTTCCTGGGTCGGACGGCCGTCCCGGCGGGTCGCGGTTCTGCAGGCCAAGGCACGCCCGGCTGGTGGCGTCGGCTCGGGTGGCCCGGGTCACGAGGCCTCCAGAACGTCGACTGCTGCCCGGACCGGGCCGACGACCGGCGGAGGTCGTTGACGGTGTCCCGAAAGGTCCCTGCGCCCGCTGTCAGCGATCCCGAAGAAGGCGGGCAGGGGCTTCCACTAGTCGGGCGTGCGGCGCTGTCCCCCGGGCGACGCCGACTCTCGCGGACAGGCTGTCGCCGATTGCCCGCAGACGAGTACGCGGTTCGGGTTCGAGTCCGGCGGCATACCCTTCCGCCGCGATGGGATCGGCTGTCGGCCCGATGTAGGTGGAGTCGCCCAGACTCACCGTGGTGCCTCTACTTCTCGTAGGACAGCGTGGTCATCATCCCGGCCTCAGCGTGGTAGATGTTGTGGCAGTGTGCGGCCCACTGGCCTGGGTTGTCGGCGTCGAGGTCGACGGTCACGGTCTGCCTCGGTCGGACGATGACGGTGTCCTTGCGGACTCCGCCGTCGTGCAGCCCGAAGGTGTGGCCGTGCAGGTGCATGGGGTGGAACATCATCGACCTGTTCTGGAAGTTGAGCCGTACCCGCTCGCCCTGCTTCACGGTCAGCGGGTCTGCGTCCGGGAACGTCTTGCCGTTGATGGTCCAGCGGTAGCGGGCCATCGAGCCGCCGAGTGCGACGACGTGCTCCCGATCGAGACTGCGGTCCGCGAGGGCCACCTGCTCGACCACGGTCAGGTCCGTTCCGAGCAGGACACGTCGGTCCAGCTGCGCGGGGTGGACATCGACTGGTGGCGTGCTGCCCGATCCCGTACGGACGACCGCAAGGCCTTGTCCGTCCTTGCCCTCGGCGGAGGCGACGAGTGGGAAGACGCCGTCGCGCAGGGTGACGGTGACGTCGTAGCGCTCGCCCATCCCGATCATCACTGCGTCGGTCTTGACCGGGGTGACCGGGAAGCCGTCGCTGTGGGTCACGGTCATCTGATGATCGCCGAGGGCGACCCGGAACGCGGTGTCGGAGCCGGCGTTGACGATCCGGATCCGGACGCGCGCCCCGGGCTTGGTGCTCAGGGTCACGGGGGTATCGGGGGTCTTGCCGTTGATCAAATAGTGCGGGTAGGTGATGTCGCCGGCGCCGCCGAGGAGGTCGGACTGCATCTCTCCGCCCATGCCGCCCATGCCGCCCATGCCGCCCATGCCCCCGGAGTTCTGGCCTGACTCGTTCTGGCCGCCGCGGAGCCGGGAGAGCACCTGGTCTGGGGTTCGGCCGGTTCCGTCCAGCCAGTCGTCGAGCACGACGACCCATTCCTCGTCGTAGCGTCCGGGTTCGGCGGGGTCGTCCACGATGAGGACGCCGTACAGGCCGCGGTCAAGCTGGACCCCGGAGTGCGGGTGGTAGAAGTAGGTGCCCGGATCCGGGGCCGTGAACGCGTATTCGAAGCGACTTCCCGCCCGGATCGGTCGTTGGGTGATGCCGGGTACGCCGTCCATGTCGTTGCGCAACGCGATCCCGTGCCAGTGCACGCTGGTCTCGGCGGGAAGCTGGTTGTCGACGGTGACCCGGAGGAGGTCCCCCGCCGTTGCTCGTAGCAGTGGGCCGGGCACGGTGTCGCCGTAGGCCCAGGTCTGCACGACTCGCCCGCCCAGGTTGAGGGTGACGGCGCGGGGCGTGAGCCGGGCGGTCACCACGCTGCGGCCGGGGACGCGCCGGGCGGCCTCAGCGGCGGCGACGGCGTCCGTGGTCGGGGTGACGGCGGTCCCGGTGCGGCTACAAGCCGAGATGCCACCGAGGGCGAGCGTGCCGGTCAGTGCGGCGGCTCCTTGGAGAAGACGGCGGCGGGTGATCTCGGACATGAAGCGGCTCCTCGAGGCAGTTTTGCCGGGCCTGGGTCGGCCCGGCATGTGACTTCTGGTGGTCAGCGCCTGGTGTCATGCACGGCGTCACGCAGAACCGCCTGGCGAGCGCGGTACTCGTCGGCGTCGATCTCGCCCCGGGCGAAGCGCTCGTCGAGGGTCCTCATCGGGTCGCTAGGCGGAGCCGGGTCAGTCGGCCCGTTCACCCTGGTGGTGCCGCGGAAGATCGCGACCACCGCAAAGATGACGAGTCCCCAGAAGGCGACCATCATCAGGGTCATGGCGATCCAGCCACCCCAACCGATTCCATCGTTGTACCAACCCATCATGTTTCTCAGCTCCTCTGTTGTCGTTGGCTCCACTGTCGTCCCGCGACCCCGCTCAACTGGTCGCGGTCGTGTGAAGGTTCGTTGAAGATCCCGCCGCTCGGCGGGCGAGGCCCACCGCCTGCTGGTGGGCCGCTGTCACGATGGGACACATGACCGACAAGATCCCCCGACGACCTCGATCCGGGTTGCGGGCGATGGTCGTCGAGGACGAGACCGCGCTCGCCGCGCTCGTGGGCAGCTACCTGGAACGGGGTGGGTTCGAGGTGACCCTCTGCCACGACGGCGCCCAAGCGTTGACCCAGGCCCGCGAGGTCGACCCGGACGTGATCGTGCTCGACCTGGGGCTGCCGGGTCTGGACGGGGTGGAGGTCTGCCGCCAGGTCCGTGTGTTTTCCGACGCGTACGTCGTGATGCTGACCGCACGTAGCGAGGAGGTGGACACCCTCATCGGGCTGTCCGTAGGGGCGGACGACTACATGACCAAGCCCTTCAGCCCTCGCGAGCTGATCGCCCGGGTTCATGCGATGCTCCGCCGGCCGCGACCTCTGGGCGGGATCGAGGTCGCGGCGGACACGACACGGGCCTTCGGCCCGCTGGTGATCGACCCGGTCGGTCGCGACGTGTTGCTCGACGGCGTCCCGGTCGCGCTGACCCGCACCGAGTTCGACCTGGTCGCCGCGCTGTCCGATCGTCCACACATGGCCTTCAGTCGGCGTCAGCTGATCGAGGCCGTGTGGGGCGCGACGTGGGTCGGCGACGAGCACCTCGTCGACGTCCATATCGGGCACCTGCGACGCAAGCTCGGCGACGACGCGCAGCAGACCCGGTTCGTCCGCACGGTTCGGGGCGTCGGCTACCGGATGGGCACAGGCTTGTGAGGATCAGAGAGTTGGGTGGCCGTCCGCGGGCGAGGGATGCTCGTCGCGGTGGCGGTCCCGGCTTAGGGGCGCGACTCCTGGTTGCCCAGGCACTGGTCCTCGGAGCGGGAGCGCTGACCTCGTGGGTGGTCGCTACCGCGGTAGGTCCGAGCATCTTCCGCACCCACGTGCGCATGAGCGGAGTGGCGCACAGCGCTGCCGAGTCCGAACACGTCAACGAGGCGTTCGCCACGGCACTGCTCATCTCGCTGGTCGTAGCCCTCCTCACCTCGGCGGTCCTGGCGCTGGCCGTCACCTGGTACTTCACCCGCCGCACGCAGCGCTCGATCGCCCAGGTCACCACCGCCGCGACCGAAATCGCCCACGGCAACTACGGCCTACGAATCCCCGCGCCGTCCCTTGGACGAGAGTTCGACACGCTGGCCGAGACGTTCAACGAGCTCGCACATCGTCTCGACAACGTCGAGACCATCCGTCGCCGGATGCTGGGCGACCTCGCCCACGAGATGCGCACCCCCCTGGCAACGCTCGACGCCCACATCGAGGCACTCGAGGACGGCGTCCGCGAACTCGACCAACCCACGCTCGACGTGCTCCACGCCAGCTCCCACCGGCTGGGACGTCTCGCCGAGGACATCACCGCCGTCACGCTGGCCCAGGAGGGCGCGATCCAGATCCGGAGCGTGGCCACCGCACCACGACAGCTCACGGCCGCGGCCGTACGCGCCGCGGGGGACCGCTACACGTCGAAGGGGGTGATCTTGACTGAGGACGTGACCACCGACGTCCAGGTGAACGTCGACTCCGAACGGATGGCACAGATCCTGGGCAACCTGCTCGACAACGCCCTGCGCCACACCCCGTCCGGGGCAGAGGTGCGACTGAGCGCCCGGAGCATCGGCAACGTGGTCGCCTTCGTGGTCGCCGACACCGGCGCAGGGATAGCTCCGGAGCACCTGCCCTACCTCTTCTACCGCTTCTACCGGGTCGACACCGCCCGCAGCCGCGACCGAGGCGGAAGCGGGATAGGTCTGACCGTCACCAAGGCCCTGGTACAGGCCCACGGCGGACGCATATCAGCCGAGAGCGGCGGACCCGGCCACGGGGCAACGTTTACGGTCACGCTGCCAGCGGTCACCTCCTAAGCGCCTGCCTACACACCCCTGGGCGAATGGTCGGGCGTATAGGTCCAGTGCCATGGCTCGCGTGGCACGTCCTCGACGAAGGCGTAAGTGCCTGCGTTGGCGCGCATCCAGGCCTGGGCTGCCGGGTCGAGGTCGAGGTCGACGGCCAGCCCCCACCCATGGTCACTGGTGCCGGGTAGGGCTGCCAGTCCTCCCTCGGCGTAGAGGCCCTTGCGCCGCACCAGGTCGACCTGCTGGTCGTAGGTGCGGTAGGAGTCGGTGATACCCACGCGGACGCCCGCTGTTGCTGCGGCCGCCAGCAACTCCTCGAAGGCCACGGAGGCCGGCGCCGAGAGAAGATGGCCGGTTCGGGCGACTGGCCGCAGCGCGCTCGTCGGGATGCGCCCGTTGCCGTAACCGACGAGATCGACCGGCGCCCGCGACCGGGCCATCTCCTCGGCCCGGCGCCGCTCGTCCTCGACCGCGGCCACAAGAGCCCGGTCCGTGGTCGCAAGAAGACCACGCTGCCTACCGAGGGAGGCTGTGACGTCGGTCCACCGAGTCTGCAGCGTCGCCTGGGCCTCCACCGTGGCCTGCCGGCTGGCCAGGAGTCGCTCACTCGATGCGATGGCTTTGTCCAGCGCCGCGCGGGCGTTCTCCACCTGCTCGGCGTCGGCTGCCAACAGGCGTTCGGCCGTCTTCATCGAGACGGCCATATCGTCAAGGCTGCGGACGGTTCCCCAGACTGCTATCGCCCTGTGCGCACCGGGACCGGTCCGATAGAGCGCCCGGATCCGGCGCTCGGCATCCGCGTGCTGGTCCTGGGAGTCCTGGCGGGCCGCGTCGAACTGCTGCTGCGCCTGCAACTCGGCGAGGATGGTCCCTCGCAGGTCGCCCGCCGTCGCCTCGTACCGTGCCCGGGCGTCCTCGGCCTCGATCTCGAGTTGCACGACCGTGAGGGTGAGCTGCTCGACCTGGTTCGCCAGCGCGGCCGAGTCGGGCTGGGCAGCGGCGCCGCTGCCGTCAGGCTCGGTGAGGGTCTCCGGTGGGCCAGTGAGATCCGTGGGGGTCGCGGCGGCAGCTGAGAGGGCGTGTGTGGCGCAAAGGACGACGAAGGTGAGCGCTATCGACCCCCGGCGCCATCCCCTCACCTCCTCACGATCGGTACGCCGTGGTCGCGGCTTGATGCGCACCATCAGGCGCCCATATGCGATCTGCTGCGATTCACAACATCCGGCCCGGCCGTGGCCGGCGGGCGTGACAGTGCCTCGTTCAGCTAAAGGGTGGCGATCTCAGTTTCCTGCCGGGGTATCGGCGTTCGCCGCCATCGGCTGCGGGGACTGCGGCGGGGGTGCCGCCGCTGCCTGCGCAGGCAACTTGAGCCGTTTGAGTGACAGCGCGTTGATCGCGACGAGGACGCTGGAGCCGGCCATGGTGATCGCGGCGATCTCCGGGCGCAGGACCAGTCCGAACGCGGGCTCGAACACTCCGGCGGCGATGGGCAGCGCCACGCTGTTGTAACCGATGGCCCAGGCGAGGTTCTGCTTCTCCTTCTGCACGGTGCCCCGCCCGATCCGGATCGCGACCGCGACGTCGAGCGGGTCGGAGCGCATCAGCACCACGTCGGCGGTCTCCACCGCGACGTCGGTGCCGCCGCCGATCGCGATGCCGAGATGCGCTTGGGCCAGCGCGGGGGCGTCGTTGACGCCGTCACCGACCATCGCGACCTTGCGTCCGGCCGCGATCAGCTCCGCCACCTTGGCGGCTTTGTCCGCCGGCAGCACGTCGGCGATGACGGTGTTGACGCCGAGCTGCTCGGCGATGCGCGCGGCCGTGGCGGCGTTGTCGCCGGTCAGCATGACCACCTCGATACCGAGATGGCGCAGCTCGGCCACGGCGGCAGCCGAGGTGGGACGCACTGCGTCGGCCAGCCCGATCACCGCGCCCGCTCGGCCGTCGACAGCGACCAATATCGAGGTCCGCCCGCCGGCGGCGAGCGCGGCCTGCCGCGGGCCGAGCGGACCGAGGTCCACACCCTCGGTGTCCATCAGCCGCGTGTTGCCGACCGCCACCCGGTGTCCGTCCACCAGTGCGGTCGCGCCCTGACCGGGCACGTTGCTGAACTCGGCGGCGGTGAGCCTGGGCACGCCGTCGGACTCGGCGCGGGTCACAACGGCAGCCGCGAGTGGGTGCTCGGACTCCCGCTCCACGGCCGCGACCATGGCGAGCACATCGGCCTCGGCCCATCCGTCGACGATCAGATCGGTGACCTCGGGCTTGCCCAGGGTCAGGGTGCCGGTCTTGTCCATCACGACCACGTCGATCTGCTGGGACATCTCGATCGCGGTCGCGTTCTTGAACAGCACCCCCCGGCGCGCGCCCAGGCCGGTGCCGACCATGATCGCGGTCGGGGTGGCCAGCCCGAGCGCGTCGGGACACGTCACGACCACGACGGTGATCGCGAACAACAACGCCTCGGCGACCGGGCGGCCCGCGAGGAAGAACCACACCGCGAACGTGCCCGCCCCGCCGATCAGCGCGACGAACACCAGCCAGAACGCCGCCCGGTCGGCCAATCGCTGCCCGGGGGCTCGGCTGTTCTGCGCCTCCTGCACCAGCTTGACGATCTGGGCGAGCGCGGTGTCGGAACCGACCTTGGTGGTGCGCACCCGCAGCGTGCCGTTGATGTTGAGGGTTCCCCCGACGACCTCGTCGCCCGGCGCCTTGTGCACCGGCAGGCTCTCCCCGGTGACCATCGACTCGTCGAGGTCGGTCTCCCCGTCCTCCACCACCCCGTCGGCGGCGATCTTCGCCCCGGGGCGGACCAGCAGCAGATCACCCACGACCACCTGGTCGGTCGGGACCTCCACGGTCTCCCCGTCGCGCAGCAACAGCGCCTTGGGCGGGGCGAGCTGCAGCAAGGCCCGGACCGCCTCGTTGGCCCCGCCCCTGGCCCGCATCTCGAACCAGTGACCCAGCAGCACGAACGCCGTCAGGATCGTGGCCGCCTCGTAGAACACGTCCCCGCCGCCGCTCAGGGTGACCCCGACGGAGTACACCCAGCCGGCACCGACCGCCACCGCGACCAGCACCATCATGTCCAGCGTCCGCGCCCGCAATGCGCGGTAGGCGCCGGCGAAGAAGATCTGCGCCGAGTAGAAGATCACCGGCAGGCTCAGGATCAGCTGGAACACGTCGTCACGCAGCCCGAACGGCGCGGGCACCGTGAACCCGAACACCTCCCGCCCGATCCCTGACCACAGCGTGATGAACACCCCGAAGACCAACGCGACCAAGAACCGGTTGCGCATGTCGCGCACCATCGCGGCCATCGATGTCTCACCATGCCCACCGTGGCCCATCACCTCGGCCGGGCTGGCCGCAAGCGTCCCCGGTTCGGGGTGCTCGGCGGCCGCCTCGTGGCCGTCGTGGCCCCCGGGCGGGCGGGCGGACTCCGCCGGGGCGCACACGTGGTCGGGTACTGACTCGCCCCGGCAGTGGTAGCCACACTCGCGCACCCAGCTCGCCAGTTCCTCCGTGGACGTGAGCGCCGGGTCGAAGACCACGCTCGCCGTCTGCCCGACCGGGTTGGCTATCACCCCCAGCACACCCGGGCGTCGCCCCAGAACCGCCTCCACCGCGGCCTTCTGGGTGGCCCACTGCAGCCCGTCGAGTTCCAGCACGACCGTGCGGTTCCCGTTACCGGTGGTGCCGGTACGCCCGACATCGGTGCGGGCCCCGGTCATGAGCGCCTGCTGTTCGGGCTGGTCGGCGACGAGCAATGAGATGGCGTCGGTTCACATGGCGTCACGGCGTCTGCACATCCTCATCATGCGGGCTGGCTAGGGGGACTCCGCCCGAGGCTCGGGTGGCCGAGTCCAGAGCTTTCGATCGGAAACCACGCAGCCGGAGGCTGTTGCTCACGACGAACACCGACGACAGCGCCATGGCGGCGCCGGCAATCAATGGATTGAGCACGCCTGCCACGGCCAGCGGGATGGCGGCGACGTTATAGGCGAACGCCCAGAACAAGTTCCCCTTGATCGTGCGCAGCGTCGACCGTGACAACCGGATGGCGTCCACGGCGGCCCGCAGGTCGCCGCGCACCAGCGTCAGATCGCTCGCCTCGATGGCTACGTCGGTGCCTGTGCCCATCGCGATGCCAAGGTCGGCCTGAGCGAGCGCGGCGGCGTCGTTGACACCGTCGCCGACCATCGCGACGACTCGCCCGTCGGACTGCAGGCGACGGATCACGTCGACCTTGTCGACCGGCAGCACCTCGGCTGTCACGTCGTCGATACCCACCTGGGCGGCGATCGCCTCGGCGGCGCGACGATTGTCACCCGTCAGCAGCAGCGGGTGCAGCCCCAGCGCGCGAAGCTCGGTGACAGCCTGGGCGCTGGTCGCTTTCACCGTGTCGGAGACGATCATCAGCCCCCGGGCCGACCCGTCCCAACCGACCACGACCACAGTACGGCCGGCCGCCTCGGCGTCGTCGTATGCGGCTTGAAGATCCGACCCGAGGTCCTGGGCCCACTCCGCTCGCAGCCAGGCTGCCCGGCCGGCAACGACGGCGTGGCCCTCGACCGTTCCCTGCGCGCCGAGCCCCTGACTGGAGGAGAAGGACTCGACCGACGGGAGGTCCCCGAAGCGTTCGCGGGCTCCCGCGGCGATGGCCGTCGCGATCGGGTGTTCTGAGGCGTCCTCCAGCGCGCCGGCGAGGCGGAGTACGTCGTCGTGATCCGTGTCCTCGTTCGGCACCACGTCGACCAGCCGCATCCGTCCCGAGGTCACCGTCCCGGTCTTGTCCAGGACGATCGTGTCGACCCGGCGGGTCGATTCCAGGATCTGCGGTCCCTTGATGAGGATCCCGATCTGCGCGGCACGTCCAGTGCCGACCAGCAGTGCCGTGGGCGTCGCGAGGCCGAGCGCGCATGGGCACGCGATGATGAGCACCGCCACCGCCGCCGTGAAGGCGAACTCCGTTCCTGAACCGGTACCCAGCCAGAAGCCCAGTGTGGTGACCGAGAGTCCGATGACGACGGGCACGAAGACCGCCGAGACGCGGTCCGCCAATCGCTGGACAGGTGCCTTGCCGGACTGAGCTTCGGCGACGAGTCGCGCCATCTGGGCAAGTTGGGTATCGGAGCCCACCCGAGAGGCACGCACGACCAGGCGGCCACCCGCGTTCACTCCTGCACCCGCGACGGCGTCACCTGGCGCGACCTCTACCGGCACCGGCTCGCCGGTCAGCATGCTCGCGTCCACTGCTGACGAGCCATCGATGACGACGCCGTCGGTGGCGATCTTCTCTCCTGGTCGCACGACGAACTCGTCGCCGACGGCGAGCTGGCCCACCGGGATACGCACTTCGCGCCCGTCGCGTCGTACGGTCGTGTCCTTTGCGCCCATCTGTAGCAGCGCCCGCAAGGCCGCGCCCGACCGGCGCTTGGCCTGGGCCTCGAAGTACCGTCCCGCGAGCAGGAACACCGTCAGCGCCGCTGCCACCTCGAGGTAGATCTCGCCACCGCCGCCCGAGCGCTCCGGGATCAGGTGGAAGGTCATCCGCATGCCGGCCTCGCCTGCGGCGCCGATGAACAGGGCGTAGAGCGACCACCCGTACGCAGCGGCGATCCCCAAGCTGATCAGCGTGTCCATCGACGCGGCCGCGTGACGCAGGTTGACCCAGGCCGCCCGGTGGAAAGGCCAGGCGCCCCAGACCACCACCGGCGACGCCAGCGTCAGCGACAGCCACTGCCAGTTGTCGAACTGCAGGGGGGAGACCATGGCCAGCAGGACGACGGGCGCGGCGAGAACGGCGGATATCGTCAACCGTCGACGCAGGACGGCGACCTCACGGTCCTTCTCGGCGTCCGCGGTGTCATCGGGGGACTGCCCGCTGTGGCTGTCGGGCGCGTCTGCTGCTGCGGCAGGCGGTGGAGGAGCAGCGGCGGTGTAGCCGGTCGCGGCGACCGTCGCGATCGCGTCCGCGACGCTGACGCCGTCGGGCAGCAGCACGTGAGCCTTCTCGGTGGCGTAATTGACGGACGCCTCGACACCCGGCATCCGGTTGAGCTTCCGTTCGACACGTGCGGCGCAGGACGCGCAGGTCATGCCGCCGATGCGCAAGTCCACGGACTGCGTCACCGGTCGACCTCCTGCTGCATGTCGTCCTCGTGACCGGTCGTCTGCCGGTCGGCCGAACCCGCTGGGCTGACGGCGATTCCCACGCCGTAGCCAGCGCCGAGTAGGCCGACCAGGAGCACGGCGAAGGCGGCGAGCTTCGCGACCGGTCTCATCGCGGATCATCGCCCAAGGCGTATCCGGCCTCGTCAACCGCAGCGCTCACCATCTCGGTGGGAAGGGGATGGTCGCTGGTCACCACGACACGAGAGTCGCCACCCTCGACGAGGTCGATCGCGACGTCGCGGACCCCTTCGATCCCCTGGAGTTCCGTTGTGACAGCGGCGACACAGTGGTCGCACGTCATGCCCGTGACGATGTACGTCGTGTTGATCTGCATGGTCGACCTTCCAGTCGGCAGTGTGGCGAGTCGGGGGACGTCATGTACCCGACACACTATACCCCCATGGGGTATCAGTCAGCATGGTGGGGCGGAAGTTACGGGAACCCCGTGAGAGCGTTACGGACGAGCGGTGTAGGTCCAGTGCCACGGCTCTCGGGGTACGTCCTCGACATACCCGAACCGCCCGGCGTTGATGCGCATCCACCTCTGGGCCGCGTCGTCCAGGTCCAGGTCGACGCTGCGCCCCCAGCCATGATCGCTCGTTCCCGGGACTGCCGCCAGGCCACCCTCGGCGTACAGGCCCTTGCGCCTGGCCACGTCGACCTGCGCATCGTAGGAGCGGTAGGAATCCGTGATGCCGATCCGCACGCCGTCCTGACTCGCAGCCATGATCATCGACTCGAGCGAGGTTGCGGCGGGCGCCCACAGCCGGTGACCCGTGCTGCCCACCGGTTGTAGCGCGGCCGCGGGGATGCGGCCGTTGCCATAGGCGGTCAGCTCTGGCGGGTAGGTGTCGGAACGCAGCACCCTCGGTGCGCCGGACCCGGCGTTTGCGGTTGCCTCGGACAGGACGTCGGCGAAGGACCGGGTCGCCATCGGCGCAGATGACGGTGCAACAGCGGCGGCACGTGGGGCTCTTAGACCCAAGGTCGCCTCGATCTGACCGATTCGGAGCGCAATGGACTGGATTCCTTCCACGCCTACCCCCTCTATGCGTTGGCTCCGTCCTGCCTTCGGCCGGACACCCGCGCGACTTGAGGTTCAGTCACCCGGTAACGGCGAGCGTGCGGAAGGTCCGGCCATCCGTGGAGGTGACGATTGCGGACTTGGTGGCGACCGTGACACCGAACGCCCCTGCCGTGATCGCCTGGGGTCGGGCGCCGGTGTCCCCGCGGCGCTCCCACGTGTTGCCGGCGTCGAAGCTCGCGTGCACGCTTCCGTCGGGATCGACCGCCCAGACCGTGTCCGCGTCAGCCCAGGCGACGTACACGACGCGGGGGCCATCGGGGATGATCTGGAAGGACTGCCCGCCGTCGGTCGACTTGGCCACCCCAGCATCAGTGGTGGCCAGGATGGTGTCGGGTATCCCAGGCGCGACAGCCAGTGCGGCGGGGGCAATCGATCCGTCCCCCTCGGCCCAGGACCTGCCGCTGTCGTCACTGATCCGCAGGACGCCGTCGAACCCGTAGACCCGTGTGCCGGTGGCGGTCACGGTGTGGAAGTCCGAGACGCCGGACATGGATATCGACTGCCAGGTCAGACCACCATCGCGGGACTCGATGAGCCCGACCGGATTGGGAAGGTCATCCTGGGGACCTGGGTGACCGCTTGCGTAGAACCGGCCCGGTTCTATCAGGCTGAAACCCATGAGGTCGATCGTCCCGGTGCCGACACGAGTCGCCGACGAACCCGTCACGGTGAATAGGCCCCCGTGGGTCGCGACGTACACCGTCTCGTCCACTGGATCAACGGTCAGCCCATGGATGTGCGACGCCTCCGGCGGCAGCGCTGCGATCGGGGACCGGTCGTCGTCCCGGTTCACCACCAGGGCGACGATCCCAGCCACGAGCAGGACCATGCCGGCGCCGACAAGTACGGCGACGACTGGCCTGCGCCGCAGGCCGATACCAACATCAGCGCTACCCAAGGCTGTGCCTCCTCATGTGCTCGACGGACCCAGACCCGACGTCGGGTTGCCAGTATGGCGGGGGGGTGGAGGTCACTTGGGCCTCACGGTGGCGTGGCCTAGCATGCGAGCCGTGTGGTCCGCTTCGGTTGTGACGAGCGGTGTCGGCAGGTGGCCCCGCTGGGCTCTGGCGGTGGCCCTCATCACAGTGGTCTTCGCGCTTCATGGTGTCGGAGCGTGCAGCGGTACGTCGCAGCATGTGGCGGGCCACGAGGCTGCGGCCGAGCAGTTGCATCATGGTGTGCCGACGACTGGTGGTGGGGGAGCGGCCTACCTGGAACTCGCGGGTGGGGGCTTGGCTGATTCCGCCCCGATAGGTCATGGCATTGAGCAGCACGTGATGTTGGCGTGCCTGGTGGCCCTGGTTGGTGGCGCGACCGCTGCAGGACTGCTTCTGGTGATCAAGTGGGTCGGCCGATCCATAGCGCCGATCCGGGCACTTGTCTGGTCTCGGGCACCCGTGCCCCCGAGATCGGTGACGTTCCACAGTAGATTGCGTATCGCACTCTGCGTCATCCGGGTTTAGGCGCGGCAGCCCTCAGCTGACTGACCACGCCCACCATCGACCCAGAAGGAGCACCAGTGCATTTCCGTCGAATTTTCATGGGCGGCGGCGCCGCCGTCACCGTCCTCTCCACCGTCCTCATCGTCGGCGCATGCGGTACTGACGAGTCCGGGACTACACCCGCATCCGTAGCGCCCGTGGTCTCCAGTCAGACTGCCGGTGCCGTTGTAGACGGCTCCGGTGAGGACTTCAACGACGCCGATATCACATTCGCCCAGGAGATGATCCCCCACCACCGGCAGGCCGTCGAAATGGCAGCGCTCACATCGGAGCGTACTGAGAACGTCGATCTCCTCGCACTCGCCCAGCAGATCTCCGCTGCCCAGCAGCCCGAGATCGACACCATGACCGGCCTGCTCGACTCCTGGGGTGCCGAGGTGCCCGCCGACATGACTGGCATGGGGGAGATGGAGGGCATGGACCACGGCCCTACCGGTATGCCGGGGATGATGTCCGCTGAGGAGATGGCGAGCCTCGAAGCCGCGCAGGGCGCCGACTTCGACCGCATGTTCTTCGAGATGATGATCGCCCATCACGAGGGTGCGATCGAGATGGCGCAGGTGGAGCTCGATAACGGGGCCGACCCTGCGGCTCTGGCGTTGGCGCAGGAGATCATCGACGCTCAGCAGGCTGAGATCATGCAGATGCAGGGCCTGCTCGACGCCTGATCCCACCGCACCGACCCGACGCCGTCAGTCCGGGCCACCCATCACGCGGTGGGCGGCCCGGCCCACGGTCTCGTGACTTCTCAGTACAATGCACCATCTAAGTACAGGGCACCATGTATTTGCAAGGAGTCTCTATGAGCATTCAATACTGGTCATTCCCTACAATACCCATCGGTCCCTTTGATATCCGAACATACGGCTTGTTCGTCGCCGTGGGCATCTTGGTCGGCGGTGTACTGGTCGCACGTCGCAACCTGCGCCACGGCATACCTGGGGCCCAGACCGAATGGGTCGTCCTGGGCCTCGTGGGCGCCGGATTGGTCGGTGCGCGTGTCTTCTGGGTCCTCACGAATTTGGACCAAATCCGAGGCCCTCTGGACGTCATCGCGGTCTGGGAAGGAGGACTGCAACTCTTCGGTGGCCTGGCGGGCGCGCTGCTGGCAGCTCCACTGCTTATTCGCCGTATCGCGCCGCAGTTGCGTCGACATGCACTGGACAGTGCCGCTATGGGGCTGGCGCTCGGTCTCGCGATCGGACGCCTGGGGTGTTTTTCGAACGGCGAACATTTTGGAGCTGTAACGGCTCCCTCACTGGGAACCGTCACCTACCGGGGCGGTGTCACCGTTGACGGTCCCTTCGTGGTCGGGGAGTCGTACTGGGTGGTGCCTCTCATCGAGTCCGCCTACCTCTTGATCATCCTGACTGTGTTGTTTCTCGTCGACCGACGCGTGGGGCCTCCGCCGGGAGCGCTGGCGGGGATGTTCTGTATGGCGTACGCCGTCGCCCGATTCGGGTCTGACTTTCTACGGGAGTTCGACCGTACCGCGTACGGTCTGACTGGGGCGCAGTACATGACTTTCGCGCTATTCGCCGTGGGTGCCTGGCTAGTCTGGTCGTCATACCGACGTCACGCCCGGGGCGCAGTGCTCGAGACAGCATCGGCAGTGCCGGTCCTCACCTAAGCAGAGGAGCTGCCGCGATAACGATTACGCGGCACCCCAAACCCCAGGAGATCCGTTGGCGATTGAACAGTTGGTCAGGACCTGGCCGCCTGGCCCCGACCCCGAGGCCGGCAGGACTCGTCGCGGTCGACATGGGCACCTCGCGGTCATGGTCCTGGTTCTCCTCGCGGCCTTTGCCATTGCGTCCGAGTCGGCTGCTCACGTGGCGCTGTCGGAGACGGACCCGGCTGACGGCAGCACTGTGACGGCCGCGGTAGACACGGTCTCGTTGACCTTCACCGCCGACGCCACACCGGCAGGGCAAGGGATGGAACTCTTCGATGGCGAGGGCCGGCCCGTCTCGGTGGGTGCCATCGACGGCATCGGAACGCCACTGTGGACGGTCCGACCGGACGTTGCTCTGACTTCGGGTGACTACGGCCTGCGGTGGAGCGTCGCGGCAACGGACTCGCACACGATGACAGGCACGGTGCGGTTCACCGTGGCCGTGCCTGGGTCGGCCGACGTGTCAACCGTCGCGACGCCGGCGCCGATAGTGACGGACACCCCGGTTCAGATGAGCGGCTCGCTGACCGAGTCGCTGGCTGCTCCCGATCAACGCCCGGTTCAGCTGCTGGGGGGTGGGGGCAGGTGGCTGTCGTATGTGGGTGCCCTCGTTGCCGTGGGAGCGCTGCTGGTTGCGTTGTCGACGTTGGTGGGATCGCGCGGGGATGTCGCGGTGTCGGAAGTCCTGGTGCGCGCTGCTGGTGCTGTCGCCGCGGTGGGCGCCGTGATCGAGGTCGGTGCCCTCGTGATGGTCTTCGGTGGCAGCTCCGTCCCCCGGCTCGCGCTGCTTGCCGCATGCCTGCGTGTGGTCGGCGGTCTGCTCCTGGTCGCAACCGCACGCCTGGCAGCCCAACGGACGGGGGGGCGCCGCGCCCACACTGTCCGCGCACTTCCCGCCGCTGCCGCTGCCGCTGTCGGCGTGAGCGGAAGCACAGACACGTCATGGCACTCCCTGATGCCGCCGATGCGTGGTGATGCCGTCCGTGTCCGCGCCGTGGCCGACCTACCTCCGGCCGTGATCACAGCGTCGGTGATCCTTCTGGGATCGTTCGTGCTCGACGGTCACACCGCGGCCACCCAGCCATGGCCGGTAATGGCTGCGGCTGATCTGGCCCACACCCTCGCCGCGGCAGTGTGGATCGGCGGGGTCGTCCTGCTCGCGGTCCTGTTGGTGTCCCGAGCACGTCTGGGCATACCGACGGGAGCAGGTGAACTCGCAGTCCGTTTCTCGGTGCCCGCAACGGCGGCCGCCGCGACGGTGGGGGTCACCGGTTCGGTCATGGCCGTTCTCATCGTCGACACACCCGCCGAGCTCGTCACCACTGCGTGGGGAGAAGTCCTGGTCTTGAAGATCGCCGTGGTCGCCGTCGTGGCGGCACTGGGCTTCTTCAACAACAGGTATGCCGTTCCTGCGCTCGACAATTGGCGTCCGGGGACTGCCCGCACGCTCCGCCGTACCGTCATCGTCGAGGGCCTGATCATGCTGACCGTCCTCGCTGTCACTGCCGTACTGGTCGCATCGCCCGTATGAGGGGCGCGGTTGCGGTCAGGTGTCGGCGATGAAGATGAACTCGTTCATGATCCCCAGGACGCTGCGGTTGAAGGGCTGCAGGGAAACGGTCCAGCAGGCTTGCGGCGTTCGCGAGCTGCGCAGCGGCCCGCGGCACCTCGGGTCTCACCTGCGGACCGCGGGAAGCGAACAGTCCGCTTCGTGCTGGCACGAACGGTCGACCGCCCCGTTGAGGGGCGGGTACTCCCGTCGTGAAGGTGGGTTTGCTCGCTGGCCGTGACCCCGGCGTAGGCGGCAGGTCGCGGTTGCCGCCCGGGGAACACGCCCGGTCGAGTAGGACATGAGGGTCAGAACGGCCCGTCGGGCGGGGCGTCAGGCCTGGCGTTGGCTGGGTCAGTGGCGACGGCAGGTTCTTGGCCTAGTGTGCGAAGTAGATCGAGCAAGAGGGTGTAAGGCTGAATATGGTTGAAGAACGAGGAGTCGGCCTCCTCGACGAGGGTGATGGCTCGCTTGGCCAGGCGCTGGCCTTCCGTGGTTATCCGAAGCCGCTTTACCCTCGCATCGGCGGGATCAGGGGCACGGGTGAGTAGTCCCCGGCCCTCCAGGGTGCGTAAGACTTGACTGGTCATCATCACGTCAACGTCGGCGAATGCGGCGATCGACCGCTGACTGGGCGGCTGAGCAGTCGAGGTGGATTGGTCTGAGAGCCACCAGAGGCTTGCCAGCAGGACGAATTGCACGTGGGTGAGAGCGACGGGTTGAAGTGCAGCGGTGACGGTGCGCTGCCAGCGCAGGGTCGTCCGCCACAGCAGGAAGCCAGGGCTGTCGTGTGGGCCGGACG
>CAZEYA010000065.1:0-18228 GCA_964516515.1 uncultured Kineosporiaceae bacterium
ACGGCGCCTCAGCGACCTTGCCCTCGAACATACATCCATAGTACAGGTGTTCGATAGCCACGGCAAGCCGATGGGTCTAGACGGTGGCTTCCCAGCCGTCGTAGCGGCCGCCGTGCTGGTCGGCCAGGTCTGCGAACATCTCGTCATCGTGGGCGATCGACTCCGCGGTGACCGCCGTGTCATGCATCTCGGCCACGACGGTCCATTCCGGTTCGTCGTCAGTCGGCGTCCATACGATGGGGGTGAAGGTCATGGCGCCCAGCGCTGCCGAGGCTGCTGTCGCGGCTTCCTCGTCGGGCAGGTACAGGAAATGGGCAATCCGTCTGGTCTGCGAAAGATCGGCGCCAGCGTCGACCAGACTCGCCAGAACGTTCTCGTCGATTCCCGCGGCGGGGTCGAGCTCTATCACCGGAGCGGTCACGGTGTCGGCGACGTCGGCATCCTCCGATATCGCCGATGTATCATTGTTCAGCGTTGCGGTCTCGGTATCAGGCATTATGGCCCCTGTGGTCGGATTCAATTGCTGGTTGTCTCCACCATAAGCCGAGTCAGGATGTCTCGCAGGCTGTCTGCCCATCCAGGTACACCAGGGCATCGTCGCCTTAATACACTACTGGGGTGGACCCGTCATCAGGTCCACCCCAGTAGCCATGGCGCAGCGGGTCAGGGAGGTGTGGGCAGCCACGTGAATGTGATCTCGCTACCAACGCACGCTCCCTGGTCGAAACCTAGCGGCATAAACTTCAGCCGGAAGGTCCCGACCAGCTGCGGTGAGGAGTTGTGAGCGGGGACGGCGTCCTCCATGAGGTTCGAATTGGAGGTCTTGAAGCTGCCCCGCGGGCAACCAGATGGCATTATCAGTACGGGTGTGATCTCTCCGGAGCGGAGGCTCCGGTCCGCGCCCGCGTTGTTGGTCGCCACGACCTCTAGGACGATCCCAGCGGGGGAGAAGAGGTCCGGGCTGCCGACATGTGCGGGGTCGGCCAATTCCAGGACCAGTTCCCGGTCCTCCTCCGACACCTGGTAGCTCGACGCCACGTCCAATCCCGACACTGTGGTCGAGATATACGCAAAGGCGGCGCCCGCCACACCGAGGGAGACTGTGATCGCGCCAGCGAGCCAGCCCATGCCTAGGCGTTTGACCATGAATTCGTCCTTTCAGGAGGTAGAGCGCGGGGCGGATTCTGCTGCCGCCCCGCTCACCAGCGTGAGGCGGTCAGCGGATCAGATGGATTCCCAGGTGAATGTGAGCTCTACGTCGAGGCAGCCGTTCTGGTCGATGGCCTGGCCCAGGTCATGGAACACCAACTCAAAGTCACCCACGACGTCGGAGTCCCCGGCGGGCACGGACACCCCGGACGCGGTTGCGCCACTGACCAGGAAGCTGTCGGCGGGGCAGGCCGCTTCGATCCAGCTGACCTCGGGGAGGATCTCGTTGGGGTCGGTGATGGTCAATGGGATTCCGCTGTCGTTGGTTCCTAGGACATCCACCGTGACGCCGTCCTGGAAGACGTCCTCGTCCGTCACCTGGTCGGGGTCATCCAGCGACAGCGTCATGTCCCGCTCCTCGGGAGTTGCTTCCAAGGTGCGTCCCGTGTCGACGCCGGTGCCGGTAGACGAGATGAAGGCGAAGGCGGCGCCACCGGCCGCGAGGACGACGGCGGTGCCGCCGGCGAGGAAGGACTTGGTGCCGAGCTTGATCACTTGGTGTTCCCTTTCGTCTGTGGTCCGGCCGGAGGGTCCGTTAACGGCGGTTTGGGTGCCCGTTGCTTCCCCCGGATTTCCGGTCGTCCATGCGGACACAGCAGAAGCTATCGGCCGGACAAGATCGACAGGGTTTGCCCGGCGGCCACGGAAGAATGATTCCCGGTGGGGCGATCGGCGGATGGCACAAGCGGGCATCGGCGATATTGACCGACAATTCGGCGGCTCACGACCAGGTGAACGTGATGGTGCCGCCCATGCAGGCGTCCTGGTTCTCGGCGAACTTCTCGAACTGCAGGGTGAACGCACCGACCACCACCGAAGCGCCACCGGCGACGACGGCGTCATATGATGTCACATCACGCACGGCGAAGCTGCCTTCGGGGCAGCCGTCCGGAAGGCCGACCGCCGGGGTCAACTCGGCCGCGTCGATAACGGTCAATTCTGTCGCATTCGGATTGGTACCAAGTATCTGGATCTCCTTGCCGACCGTCAGGATGTCCGGATCAGCGACGTCGGCGGGCTGCGCCAGCGACAACTGCAATGCCGGTGGCGCAACCGACGGTTCTACGAGAGGGGCCTCGCCGGAAGCCGGTTCAGCGCCTGGCTCAGGCGCCGGTCCAAGGGCTGGTTCAGGGGTTGGTGCGGGCGACGATTCAGGTGCGGAGGGCTCCAGGAAGAGTCCGACGGTCGACGTGATTCCGACGGCGGAACCCGACCCGCCGGCAGAGATCAACGCGACCGCGGCACCGCCGACGCCCATGACGGCGAGCGACCCACCGACCAGTACTGCCTTGATGCCCAATGTCAACAAGAGGGACATTCCATTCTCGGGTGGAGTGACGATTGCTCCCCAGTATCACCGGAAAACAGGCGGGCCCACCTGGGCGCACGGAATCACCGGGAATGCGGAACGATCGGCCCTCTTGCCGGTCACCTCTTTGGGGGATGACCGCTCTCGCGCCGCCCGCTCCGCCGCCGCTTCGCGCCGTAGAGGTCACTATCCGCAGCCGCCAGCACGTCGCGCACCGTCCAGGCGCCCTCGGCCAGGGCGAGCCCTGCGGAGAACCCGGTGCCGGTCGCCTCACGCGCCGCGGCGGCCGCGGCCGTTAACGACTCATGAGCCTCGGCGAGCGTCACGCCGGGCAGGACCACGCAGAACTCGTCCCCGCCTAGTCGCCCCGCGAGGGCGCCGTCCAGGGGCGAGACGACGGCGCTGAGCGCATCGGCGATGGCGCACAGGATCTCGTCACCGCGCAGGTGACCGTACCGGTCGTTCACGCCTTTGAGGCCGTCGACGTCGAGGATCGCCACGACGGCCGACTGGCCCGCGGACTGCAGCCGGTCCAGGGTGTCGTCGATCCGGCGTCGGTTGGCGAGCCTGGTCAGGGGGTCCTCGAAGGCGTGCCGGTTCATCCGGTCGAGGTTCTCGGCCTGGGCCAGCACGCCGCTCATCAAGGTGGCGACCGACACCAGGAGCTCGGTGTCGGCCGGGCCGAAGTCGGGGTCGCCGATGCCGGTCGTCAGATACAGCTGCCCCCAGACGCGGTCCTCCAGGTGCAGCGGAACGGTTGCCACGGAGCCCTTCTGCAGCCTCACCAGCAGGCCGACCTCGGCCGGATAGACGGCACGGTCGGCGCGGGTGAGGAAGACCGGCAGCCCACCGACCAGCGTCCGGTTGGTCAGCGTGAACTCGCTGATGGCGTACGTCTCGTCATCGGGGAACATCTCCTCGCCCGGTGCCAGGTCCCCGACGTTGACCAGGTCGTGCAGCATGCCCGTGTCGCGTTCCCAGCGCTCCAGGGACGCCGATGCGGCTCCGGTGATCCGCCGCACCTCCTCCAGCGCGAGCCGGAGCAGCTGCCGTGTATCGCGTGCCCCGGTCAGGACCCGCGACAGCCCGACGAGCGAGCGGAGGCGGTCCTCGACACCTCTGCGGCCGAGCCGCCGCACGTCGAGGTCGTCCAGGACGATGTGGGCGGCGTGGACGGCGGGCGGCTCGATGGACAGCTCCGCCAGGGCGGTCGCCAGCAGCGGTGCGAGACCGGGCGTGGTTGCGTGGCGGGCCGCCGCGAGCGCCAGCGCCGTCGGCGGCAGGGTGCCATCCATGGCGTGGGCAGCGGTGACCACATCCCGCGCCACCGCGAGCAGCCGCAGTTCCGGGTGCGCGCCGGTCTCATCGGCGATCAGGCCGGCGAATGCCGGCACCATGCGTAGCGGCTGCGGCAACGCACCGTCGATGTCCAGCCGCCGCAAGTCGTAAACCAGTGCCAACCGGCCCACAGCGTGCGTCAAGGCCTCCGGGGACCCCACCCGGCGCGAGATCTCCAGGGCGACCGCGAACAGAGCGGCTCGATACCGGTCATCCGCGCCCGCGAGCAACCGGGCTGTCGCGAGCACCGCCACCTCGACCGGCGCCGGCCAGGGAAGCCGTTGCTCGCGAGGATCGGAGTCCAGCTCCGCCGGGCGTCGCGCGCTCGCCGTGATGGCCGCGGCCAGCTCCACCGGAGCCGGACCCGGCCGGGCGAACAGGTAGCCCTGAGCGACCGGGCACCCGAGCCGCTCCAGCGCGGCGGCCTGCTCGGCGGTCTCGACACCCTCACCGACGACTGAGAGGCCGAGAGCATCGGCGAGGTCGATCATCACCCGCACGATGGCCTCGTCAGGGCCCCGCTGGGTGATGCCGGCCACGAAGGACTGGTCGAGCTTGATGATGTGGATCGGCAACCGTCGCAGTTGGTCGAGATTGGCGAACCCCATCCCGAAATCGTCGAGCGCAATCCTGATCCCCATGGCGGAGAGCCGGTCCAGCGCGGGCCGCACAGGGGCGGACGTGGCCGTCGACTCGGTGATCTCCAGAATGAGCGCCGAGGCCGGCAGTGCGTGTTCCGCCAGCAGGTCGCGCACACGAACCGGGAAGTCGGCTGCAGCCAGTTGGTCCGGTGCCACGTTGACGCTGAGGGTGGCCGTGGAGAGCGCGCCGGACTCCGATCGCCAGCCCGCAGCGGCCGCGATCGCAAGCTTCAACATTCTCGTGCCGAGCTCGCGGATCTGACCGCTCCGCTCGGCCGTGGGGATGAAGCGCGCCGGTGCGATCAGCGCACCGTCCGTGCCACGCAGCCGCGCCAGCGCCTCGAAACCGACGACGTGGCGGGTTGCCAGCATCACCACGGGCTGGAAGTGGGCCTCCAGCCGGCCGCCCGCCAGGGCGGCCGCCAGCGCCAGTCTCGACAGCGCAGCACCACGCCCCGGCTGAGGCAGCAGGGCGGCAGGACCGCCTGGGACGCCCGTGGCGCTGCTCATGGACCTCCCTCGTCGCTGCCTAGAGTCCGGCGAAGAGGACCCTAGTCATGAGCGTCGACCGGACCCGTTGAAACCTTGAGGATCAGGTGGAGGTGACGGTCTCCGCCCGCACAGCGATCAACTCGGCAACCGCGGCACGCATCTCGGCGACCGATACCTCGCCGGTGAGGATCCGGTGCCGCCGCGCCACCTTCAGCGGACCTCGTTCGCGTGCCGAGGTGCCGATCAGCGAGGCGTCGTCGTCATCGGCGTCGACCGTTCGGTAGACGTGCACTCCCGGCACAGCGTACGCCGCCGCCAGGTGCCCGATCGTGGTGTCCCCGGCGATGACGAGGCGGGCATCGCCCACTCCGATTGTCAGCTCTCGGACATCAGCCGGCAGCCAACGCTCCCGCTCGCTCAACCCGGCGGCGGCCGCGATCATCGACGCCGTCTCGTGCTCGCCCGGCAAGCCCGCGATCCGCACCGACACCCCGTCCCGATGAAGATCACGCGCCACTTCGGTGAACCGCTCGGCCGCCCACCGCCTGCCCATCCGACCTCCGGGGTGAATGATCACCGCTGCCTGCTTGGACGGGTGCCCGCTGAGCAGATGCAGCAGACCGTCGCGAGTGTCGACCTCGATGTCCAGGCCGGCGGCCACCAGTCGGCACCAGCGGGTACGGCGATGCTCGCGAAGCCGACGATCGCCGATCTGCATCAGGTCCCATCGCGGCCCGGCCACGCGGACCGACCGGTTCTCGAAGGCCACGAGGCGGCGGGGACGCAGCCCGAGCAGCAGCTGGTGGCTGCTGGGGCCGCCGTCGGTCAGGTTGACGGCCACGTCGGGAGCGAACATCCGCGGCAGATGCCAGGCTCGGGCCGGCAGCCAGCTGTCGGCGATCCCCCACTCGACGGCAGCACGGCCGACGCCGGGATGCGACGCCACCACCAGCCGGTGCCGGGGCAGGGCGCCGCGCAGCGCACGGATGGCCGGCACCGCAAGCAGCAATTCGTCGAGCCCGCCGAGCAGCAGGACGAGGCAGACCAGACCGTCACGCCGCTCGTCGTCCGGGAGATCCTCGTGGTTGGGCCGCATCTGATCCTCCTTCGCGCCGCAACCGGTGGCGCCGCAGAGGTGAGTTACCCGCACGATCACGTCGTATTCATGTAGACAACGACCATGACTGCCGCCACCGACGCATATTCCGACGCCCGCGCCGAGATCGGGGTCACCGGCCTGGCGACGATGGGCCGCAATCTCGCTCGCAATCTCGCCCGACGAGGCAACGTCGTCGCGATTCACAACCGCTCGACCGACAAGGCGCAGGCGCTGCTGGACGAGTTCGGCGGCGAGGGCGACTTCGTGCACGGCCAGTCCGTGGCGGACTTCGTGGCGGCGTTGCGCCGGCCGCGCTCGATCATCATCATGGTCAAGGCAGGCCCGCCGACCGACGCCGTGATCGACGGCCTGGTCGAGCACCTGGAGCCGGGCGACATCGTCATCGACGGCGGCAACGCCCACTTCGCCGACACCCGGCGTCGCACCGCGACACTCGCGTCGCGCGGTCTGGTGTTCGTCGGCGCCGGGATCTCCGGGGGCGAGGAGGGGGCGCTGGACGGCCCCAGCATCATGGTCGGCGGCTCGGCCGAGGCCTACGAGACCATCGGTACTCGGCTGGAGGGCATCGCGGCGGTCGTCGACGGGGTGCCGTGCTGTGCCCACCTCGGCCCGGACGGCGCCGGTCACTTCGTCAAGATGGTCCACAACGGCATCGAGTACGCCGACATGCAGCTCATCGCCGAGGCCTACGACCTGCTGCGCAACGTGGCCGGACTGGCGCCTGCGGAGATCGCCGAGGTGTTCCGGGACTGGGACGCCGGCGAACTGGACAGCTTCCTCATCGAGATCACCGCCGACGTCCTGGCCCACGTCGACGCCGCGACCGGGCGGCCGTTCGTCGACATCGTGGCCGACGCCGCCGAACAGAAGGGCACCGGGCGCTGGACGGTGCAGACCGCGCTGGACCTGGGCACACCGGTCTCGGGGATCGCCGAAGCGGTCTTCGCGCGGTCACTGTCCGGGCACGCCGAGGCGCGGGCGGCGGTGCGGGCGGTCGCCGGCACCACCTCCGGGTCCGCCATCGCCGCGCCCGACGATGTCCCGGCGTTCGTCGAGTCGGTACGCCGAGCGTTGTACGCCTCGAAGATCGTCTCGTACGCGCAGGGTTTCGACATGCTCCGGGCCGGATCGATCGAGTTCGGCTGGGACCTGGACATGGGGACAATCGCCACCATCTGGCGGGGCGGCTGCATCATCCGGGCGGCATTCCTTGACCGCATCACCGCGGCCTACGCCGCCGAGCCGGACCTGGTCAGCCTGTTGGCGGCGGCGGACTTCGCCGGGGCGCTGAGTGCAGCGGATGCGGCCTGGCGGTCGGCGGTCACCGCCGGGATCGCCGCAGGAGTGCCGACGCCGGGGTTCGCCGCGGCGCTTGCCTCCTACGACGCGCTGCGCCGCGACCGGCTGCCCGCGGCACTGGTGCAAGGGCAGCGCGACCTGTTCGGGGCGCACACCTACCGCCGGGTCGACCGCGACGGCTCGTTTCACGTCCGTTGGGCAGCCGAGGGCAGGCCTGAGGTCGGCGTGTCCTGATCGTGACCGGGCGCGCAGCTTTCGCCCAGCACGATCCGCCACACTGTCGGCTGGCGTGCGCGCCCCCACGATGTCAGACACGAAAGGCTTGACCTGTGAGCAGCAAGTCCTCCTCCGACCTCAGCCGCAGTGCCCGAGACGCGAAGCTCGAGCAGATCCGCAAGCAGAACGCCGCGGACAAGCGCCGGCAGCGGATCATCGCGCTGGTGACGGCCGGCATCATCGTAGTGCTGGCGGGTGTGGTGGGCGTGGTGATCTGGCAGGCCGCGCGAGAAGAGGCGACGCTGGCTGGGGCGGACCCGGGCAACCTGACGACGGTGACCTCGACTGAGGGCAATGACGTGAGCGGCTTCGCCGTCGGCCCGGCGGACGCCGCCGCGACGGTGACGCTGTTCGAGGACTTCCTGTGCCCGGCGTGCCAGGCGTTCGAGAACGCGTTCGGCACCTACATCGCCGGCTTGCCCGACCAGGGCGTGCGGGTCGTCTACTCGCCGGTCACCATCCTCGACGCCCGCAGCGCGGGGACGCGGTACTCCTCGCGGGCGGCGAGCGCGGTTGCGTGCGTGGCCGAGCAGGACGATGGCGACCTGACGCAGACGAGGGCGTTCACCGACCTGCTGTTCATCAATCAGCCGGGAGAGGGTAGCTCGGGTCTGGAGAGTGCGGTGCTGGCCGACTACGCCGTCGAGGCCGGGGCCCCGGAGTCGGCTCAATTCCGCAGCTGCATCGAGAGCGACACGTACCAGGGTTGGACGGACCGGGCCACCGAGGCTGCGCAGGCGGCCGGGCTGGCTGGTACTCCCACCGTCTGGGTGAACGGGGCACCGGTGGAGAGCAGCCAGCAGGCGATCCAGGCCGCCATTGACGCCGCCGGCGGCGGGACGGGTGGTCAGCCGAGCGGTGGCGCGAGTGGCGCTGCTCCCGCCGAGCCCTCAGCACCGGCCTCGAACTGACAGGGAGCATCAAGACCGCGGCGATTGTCGCGGCGGGCGGTGCCGCGGGCGCACTGGCCAGGGCCGCGGCCATCGCTGTCGCCGGTGTGCTGGCCTGGCCGCTCTGGCCGGTCCTGCTGGTGGTCAACGTTCTCGGGTCCGCCGCCATCGGGTCCGCCGCCATCGGGTCCGCCGCCCGTGGCGGTTCCCGCCCGTGGTTGACCAGCGGCGTGCTGGGTGGGTTCACCACCTTCTCGGGCTGGGTACTCGACGTCGGGAGCCTGCTGCCCGATCTGCCCCTGCTGGCTGTGGGGCTGGCCGTCGCAACACTAGTGCTCTGTGTCGCCGCCACTGCGGCGTTCCTGCCGCGGTCGCCGTGACGGGCGCCCTCGTCGTGCTGACGCTGGGGGCGGCGATCGGGTCTGCGCTGCGATGGTGGGTGACGTGGCTGGTCTCGAAGCGGTCGCTGTCGGGCGGGGTGGCGTGGGTGAACATGCCTGCCGCGGTAGTCGCAGGCGCCGCGGTGGGTGGCACGACACTTCGGCCGCGAGGCGGGGAGCTGGCTGGTGCTGGCGGTGCTCGGTGTCTGCGGCGGGCTGTCGACGTACTCCTCGCTGGCCCTCGAACTCGCGCAGTCCATCCGGTCGCGCGACCCCCGAGGGCTGGTGCGGGGGGTCCTCGGGGCTGGTCTCGGCCTGGTCGCGGGCCTGTTGGCGGCGGGGATCACGGTCGCAAGTCGCTGATCCGGCCAGGCGCGTGCCGGAGCCTAAAGGGACGCTCGCTGCTGTGGGGGTACATCAGGGGTACACCTTCGTGACGGAGAAGGGCTTTCCGGGGAGCTGTGAGATCGCGCCACTGCGGGGGGTTGGCTAAGGCAGCGCCCAGTCGATGGGGGAGGCGCCCTGCTCGGCCAGCAGGGCATTGGCCCGGCTGAAGGGCCGGGACCCGAAGAAGCCGCCGGCCGCCGACATCGGGCTGGGATGCGCGCTCGCCACCACCGGGAGGTCGCCCAGCCACGGGCGCAGGGATTGCGCGTCGCGTCCCCAGAGGACAGCCACGAGTGGGCCGCCTCGCGCCGCCACCCCGCGGATCGCAGCCTCGGTGACTGCCTCCCAACCCTTGCCGCGATGAGAGCCGGGCTCCTTCGGCCGGACGGTCAGCACCCGATTGAGCAGCAGCACCCCCTGCTGCGTCCACGGCGTCAGGTCACCGTTGGACGGCCGGGGGGCGCCGATGTCGGCCACCAACTCGGTGAAGATGTTGTCCAGGCTGCGCGGGACGGGACTCACGCCGGGGGCGACGGAGAACGACAGGCCAACGGCGTGGCCCGGTGTCGGATACGGGTCCTGGCCCACGACCAGCACCCGGACGTCCGGCATTGGTTGCCTGAAGGCCCGCAGCACGACATCCCCGGCGGGCAGGTAGGACCGGCCGGCGGCGATCTCGGCGCGCAGGAACTCGCCCGCCGTGGCGATGCTGCCGGCGACCGGTTCCAGCACGGGCAGCCAGGAAGAGTGCACCAGATCCACCAGGGGTCGTGACACGACGCGGACGGTAGCAGCGGGCATCCTTGGGGGCGTGCGGACAGAGTTGGACTTGCTGTGTGAGGTGCGCGCCGAGCTGACCCGGTCGCTGGTCCGGTGGGCCGGCGTGTCGGTGGTCGTCGGTGCCCCGTTGTGGTGGCTCGGCCGTCGCAACGGCTCGGCGACCGCGGTGGGGGTGGGACGTCAGACGCTCGCCTGGGGTGCGGTCGACCTCGCCATCGCGGCCGCCGGATCGGTTGCCAACCGGCGACCGGTCCCCGACCCACCCGCGGCGGTGCGGTCGTTGCGGCGGCTGCTGTGGGTCAATGCGGTCCTCGACATCGGGTACCTGCTGGGGGCGGTGCTGCTGTCACGGCGTTCCCGACTCGCCCCGGACGCTGCGGGAATAGCAGTGCAGGGGACTGCTCTGCTGATCATCGACACGGTCCACGCCCGGCGACTGCGGATGGCGTCGAACGCCGCGCCGGCCGTCACGGCGGGCTAGAGTGCCGTCACCGCAACGGGTTCGGAGGTGCAGGTGAGCGTCGGTCAGGCAGCGCAGGGGTCGAGTCACGTCACCGGCCTGACGACTCGCGACCTGGAGATTCTCGCCTTCGAGCGACAATGGTGGAAGTTTCCCGGGTCCAAGGAAACGGCCATCAACGAGCTGTTCGGTGTCTCGGCGACGCGGTACTTCCAGATGCTCAATGCCCTGCTCGATTCGCCCGCCGCGCTCGCCGCGGACCCCATGCTCGTCAAGCGCCTGCGCCGCACCCGCACGAGCCGGTCACGAGGGCGCGAAGACGACCGCACGTTGGGAGCCAGTCAAGGATGAGCGTCACCACACCGCAGCATCACCGGGTCGGCGCGCACCGGGCACGACGCAACCCGATGGCCGTCACCGCGATCGGCATCGGCGCCATCGTCGCCCTCTCGGCCCTGCTGGTGTGGGGGTTGGTTGCCACTGGGGTGATCGGCGGCGGCGGCGAGCAGGAGGTCGCGCTCGGCGAGCCTACCGGGGGGCTGGGCGAGGCCACCGGCGGGCTGGTCGAGCAGCCGCCGAGCGTCAGCCCCCCGCCGGAAGCCTCGATCTCGGCACCGCCCACCTCGGCGCCACCGGTGGTGTCCGCGCCTGCGGGGCCCGATCAGAGCGTCAGCATCACGGTGCTCAATGGCGGCGTCACCGTGAGCGGTGTGGCCCGAGGGACGGCGTCGTCGTTGGTGACCGCCGGCTGGACCGGGGTCGACGAGGCCGCCACCGCCAACGCGCCGACCTTCCCGGACGTGCCCACCACGCTGATCACCTACGCCGACCCGGCACTGCAGCCCACCGCCGAGGCGATCGCCGCCCAGCTGGGGCAGGGTGCCGCCACGCTGACGTCGGATTATGCCAGCGCCGGCTTCGTCACCCAGATCGTGGTGGTCCTGGGCGCCGACTTCGTCCCACCCGCGTGACGGGGACGCCCGCTGCATCGGTGTAGCCACCGTCGACGAGATCGGCCAGGACCTCGAAGATGTTGGCCAGGGCCGGGTGCCCGGTGCGCAACAGCGACCACAGCGACGCGATCCCGTACAGCGGCACGAAGAGCACCGGCCCGAGGCAGCACGCCCATTGCGCGGCGTGGCGAGCTTCGTGATCCAGCAGTTTCGGCCGTTTCGCTGCCAGCACCGCTTCGCTGGCTCGGACGAGGACGACATCGCCGATCGTGATGGCGCTGTTGCGTGGGGCTGGGAACATCCTCGGGTACTCGTAGGCGACCAGCAGGCCGTGCGGGCCACGGCGCAACGGAATCCCGCGCAGGCGTGCCATCGCCCAGCCGGCCGGCGTCGAGAGGTTGATGATGTTGGCGATGCGCCGCAGCGTGATGGCCATCGTCGATCTCCCACCGGCGACTGGTGAAGGGCTGTTCACCATGCCATCGTGGCGCAGCAGTCGACCCGCGGAACAGTCCTGTTCAGCGAGGGTCGTGCACCACGCCGCCGGAGTCCTCCAGGTGCGCCCGGACGAACCAGTGGAACTGCTCCAGCTCGCGCAGGTGATCGATCAGCAGGTCCTCGGTCACCGGGTCCAGGTCCGCGCTGTCGGCGACACCCTGGCGATAGTCCTCGATGACGCCGACATAGACGGCGTCCAGCGCGCCGAGGTGCTTCAGCGCGTCGTCGCGGCGAAGTGCGTAGTCCTCCCAACGGCGGCCCTCGACGAGCGCGCCCGGGGTACCGATGGGGGAGCCGCCCAGGGTGGCGATCCGCTCGGCCAGCTGGTCGCTCATCTCACGAACGGCATCGACCTGCGGGTCGAGCATCGTGTGAACGGCGATGAAATGCGGTCCGATGACGTTCCAATGCACGTGCTTGAGGGTCAGGTGCAGGTCGGTGGTGGCGATCAATCGGTCCTGCAGGATGTCGATGAGCTTGCTCGCCGCCGCCGTTTCCAGGCCGGGCGTCGTGTAGGCCGGTGCCGAGTTCTCAGTCGTGGCTTGCGACATGGGTGTCCTCCGGGATGGTGGTCGGGTGTCGTCTGCGTGACATGACAACGCTACGCCGGGCCGTCGGCGAGTGCCTGATGGGCGTGTCCTCCGAAGGCGTGCCGGGGTTCATCCCTACTGGGGAGAGGCAGTATGTTTAGCGCGCTGACGGGCGAGACTGTCCCGGCGGCTTGACCCCGTAGGGGTCATACCGGCACCGAGGCACCGCTCGCGGGGTCTCGCAACACCTCGTGGGAGTGCTACATGGTCCAGGGGACCGTCAAGTGGTTCAACGCCGAGAAGGGCTACGGCTTCATCACCGTGGACGGCGGTGACGACGTCTTCGTTCATCACTCGGCCATCATCATGAGCGGGTACCGCAGCCTAGAAGAAGGCCAGCGCGTGGAACTGGAGATCGGCCAGGGCCAGAAGGGGCCACAAGCCGAATCCGTTCGTCCCGTCTGACCGAAACACCAGCCGCAGCAAAGCGGGCGGTGTCCCGCCCGGGTCCCGCCCGCTGAGCTGTCGGTGTGTCGCAGGGGATAGCTCGCCGCGCGGAACCAGCGACATGATGCAAGGATTCTAGAGCATCACAGCGACTCTCTAGGAGGCTACATGAGCATCGGCGGCGGAATCGCCCTCATCGTCATCGGCGCAATCCTCGCGTTCGCCGTCCAGGACTCGGTACCAGGTGTCAACCTGTACGTCATCGGGATCATCTGCATGCTGGCCGGAGCCGTCGGCCTGGTGCTTGGCCTGGCGCTGACGTTCCAGCGGTCGTCGCGGCGCAGGCTGTCGACCACCGAGACGGTCGAGCGCCAGCAGACGGCCGTCGGCGACGCCACCGTCCGGCGCACGGATCAGGACATTCTCTAGACCACGAGGTGCGACGCTATGCGGGTGAACCTCGCCCGTAGGACCCCGGCGTGAGCGTCGGCGCCAGCATCGCATTGCTGATCCTGGGTGCGATCCTGGCTTTCGGTATCGATGACCAATTGCCCGGTGTGGATATCTTCGCCATCGGCGTGATCATCATGGTCGGTGGCGGTACCGCGCTGGTTCTGGGCATCACGCTGCGCATGGGCCGCGAAAGACGTCTGGCCACGACCGAGGTGACCGAACGTCAGTCGACGGAGCGCGGCGATGTCGTCATCAGGCGCACCGAGCGCGAGGTCCTGGACGACGACGACCGGCTGGACTGACGTCTGCTGCTTGCACTCTCGCCCTGAGAGTGCTAATTATTGTGCTGGCACTCTCCCCATGAGAGTGACAACGTATCCAGGGGGCACCGCCCCCGGACCGGCCCGGTGAGGGTCGTCGCGGCCGGGACGTGACCGGCCGGGATCGGCTCGTCCGTCGCGGGCACCGACCGGTCCATTCCACCCACCGTTAACGGAGGGACCACCACCAGATGTCGAAGATCATCGCTTTCGACGAGGAAGCCCGTCGGGGTCTTGAGCGGGGCATGAACACCCTCGCCGACGCCGTCAAGGTCACCCTCGGACCCAAGGGCCGCAACGTCGTGCTGGAGAAGAAGTGGGGCGCGCCCACGATCACCAACGACGGTGTCTCCATTGCCAAGGAGATCGAGCTCGAGGACCCGTACGAGAAGATCGGTGCCGAGCTCGTCAAGGAGGTCGCCAAGAAGACCGACGACGTCGCAGGCGACGGCACCACCACTGCAACCGTGCTCGCCCAGGCGCTGGTCCGCGAGGGCCTGCGCAACGTCGCGGCCGGCGCCAACCCGATGGCCCTCAAGCGCGGCATCGAGGCGGCCGTCGCGGCCGTAACCGAGGAACTGCTCTCGATGGCCAAGGAAGTCACCGGCAAGGAGCAGATCGCCTCCACGGCGTCTATCTCAGCCGCCGACACCGAGATCGGCGACAAGATCGCCGAGGCCATGGACAAGGTCGGCAACGAGGGTGTCATCACCGTCGAGGAGAGCCAGACCTTCGGCCTCGAGCTCGAGCTCACCGAGGGCATGCGGTTCGACAAGGGCTACATCTCGCCCTACTTCGTCACGGACTCCGAGCGCATGGAGGCCGTCCTCGACGACCCCTACATCCTCGTCGTCAACTCCAAGATCGGTGCCGTCAAGGACCTGCTCCCGCTGCTGGAGAAGGTCATGCAGTCCGGCAAGCCGCTGTTCATCGTCGCCGAGGACATCGAGGGCGAGGCTCTGGCCACCCTGGTCGTCAACAAGATCCGCGGCACCTTCAAGTCCGCGTCGGTCAAGGCTCCTGGGTTCGGTGACCGCCGCAAGGCCATGCTGCAGGACATCGCCATCCTCACCGGTGGCCAGGTCATCAGCGAGGAGGTCGGCCTCAAGCTCGAGAACACTGGGCTGGACCTGCTGGGCCGCGCCCGCAAGGTGGTCATCACCAAGGACGAGACCACCATCATCGAGGGCGGCGGCGACGCCGAGCAGATCGCGGGCCGGGTCAAGCAGATCCGGAACGAGATCGAGAACAGCGACTCCGACTACGACAAGGAGAAGCTGCAGGAGCGCCTGGCCAAGCTGGCCGGTGGCGTCGCCGTCATCAAGGCCGGCGCCGCGACCGAGGTCGAGCTCAAGGAGCGCAAGCACCGCATCGAGGATGCCGTTCGCAACGCGAAGGCGGCCGTCGAGGAGGGCCTGGTGCCCGGTGGTGGTGTCGCGCTGCTGGCTGCTGGCGCCAAGGCATTCGAGGGTCTTGGTTACCTGAAGGGTGACGAGGCCACGGGTGCCAACATCGTGCGTGTCGCGCTGGAGGCTCCGCTCAAGCAGATCGCCATCAACGCCGGCCTCGAAGGCGGCGTTGTCGCCGAGAAGGTCAAGGGTCTGCCCGAGGGCCACGGCCTCAACGCCGCGACCGGCGAGTACGTCGACATGATCGCGGCCGGCATCGTGGAGCCCGCGAAGGTCACCCGCTCGGCGCTGCAGAACGCCGCGTCGATCGCCGCACTGTTCCTGACCACCGAGGCCGTCGTGGCCGACAAGCCGGAGAAGGCGTCAGCGTCGGCCGGTGGCGGCCCGGGCGGCGGCATGGGCGACATGGACTTCTGAGTCCAGCACCACCCACGCGCGACCGCGACGGCCTCCCGGGACTTCCCGGGGGGCCGTTCGGCGTCTGGTCAGGCTGCGTGAAATCGTCACTGGAACCTGCGTGAAATCGCTACCGCGAGCTGCGTAATGATGAACGTGCAGCTCATCGGCGGATACGCGCCCCGATTGGTCGACCCGCTGCTGGACGAGCTGATGGCGGGCCTACCGGCCGTTTTCGTGACGGGACCCCGCGCCGTGGGGAAGACGACCACAGCCGCCCGCCGGGCGTCGAGCACGGTACGGCTGGACGACCCGCGACTCGCCGAGGTTTGGAGCACGTCACCGGACAGCCTCCTGGCGCGGTTGTCCAGGCCCGTCCTATTGGATGAGTGGCAGTACGTTCCGCAGGTCATCGGTGCAGTCAAGCGTGCTGTCGACGAGGATCCTTCTCCCGGCCAGTTCATCATCACCGGATCGGCGGAGGCCGACCTGGCGCCAGCCGTGTGGCCGGGTGTAGGACGGCTTGTTCGCGTGCCGATGTGGGGGCTGACGCGTGCGGAACTCACTGGCACGACTGCCACGTTCCTCGACCAGCTCGCAGCTGGTGGTCCGTGGGATGTATCGGTCGACAGTGCGTTGCCGACGCTGCCGGAGTACGTCTCGATGGCAGTACAGGGCCAATACCCCGCCGCCATGGGTCTGCCGGACAGCGTGAGGATCCGGTGGGCCGATTCCTATCTCAATGATCTTGTCGCGCGAGATGTGACGCCTGTCGCCGGCGCCCGCGATCCTGTACTCCTCACGGCCTTCCTGCGGGCCTGCGCGGAGCTTTCGGCCACCGTCACGCCTGTCGGAACCTATCTGGAGATCTCCGGCACGAACCGGGCGACCGCAGGCACCTACGAGAGGGCACTGACCGGACTGGGGGTGATCGACGCCGTGCCGGCGTGGCATGACCACCGGCTGAAGCGATTGACCCGGATGCCGAAACGGCTGATCGTCGACACGTCGCTCATGACTGCCCTGCTACGTGTCGACTTCCAGACGCTGCTGGCTGATGCCCGCCTGCTCGGGCGCCTGCTGGAGACGTTCGTCATCGCCCAACTACGACCGGAAGTCGGTGTCAGTCGCGCGGCCGCCGGCCTGTATCACCTGCGTACCGAGCAGGGGCGGCACGAAGTGGACCTAGTGGTGGATCTCGGTCGGCAGCGGATCGCCGCCATCGAAGTCAAGGCGACCTCCGCGCCCCGGGCCGGCGACGCCCAGCACCTGACATGGTTGCGAGAGGAGATCGGCGACCGCTTCGTCGCGGGCGTGCTGCTGCACAGCGGACCCAGCACGTTCCGCATCTCGGACAGGGTGTGGGCGCTGCCTGTCGCGACACTGTGGACATGACGCGATGCTCCGTCCCTCGTTCGGCTGAACCGTGGGTGTCGGGTCGCTATCGGCGCCCGATCGGCACCCTGCTCGGGCAGGCTGAGCGGCGTGGGGAGGATCCAGCGGGTGGCGCCGCTGCTGGTGCTGGCCGTCGTGGTGCTGGCCGCGGCGCCCACCGTGACGGCCGCGGGGACGCCGGCGCCGCCGCCGCAGGGCACGCTGGTCGATGCCGGGGAGTTCCACGTCTTGACCCCGGCGCGGGTCCTGGACACCAGGGTTGATCTGGGTGGTCACCCCGGTGTCATGCAGCCCGGTGAGACGTTCGCGCTGCAGTTGACCGGCCGGGGTGGGGTACCTGCCGGCGGCGTCTCGTCGGTCGTGCTCAACGTGACGTCCACCGAGGCGACGGGGGACGGTTTCGTCGCGGTGTTCCCCAGCGGGGCGCCTCGACCCGCGGCCTCGACGCTCAACCTCGCGCCGGGTGGGACGGTCGCCAATTCGGCCACCGCCCGGGTCGGCGCCGGCGGTCGGGTCGACGTCTATCTGGAGGGAGCGGCCAGTCACATCGTGGTCGACGTGGTGGGCTGGTACGACCGGTTCCGGCCGTTCAACCAGAGCACCGGCCAGGCCGGGTACGTGCCGCTCGGGCAGCCGGTGCGGGTCCTGGACTCCCGCACGGCGCTCGGTGGCCACGGCCGCACCTTCGGGCCGGGGGAGTCCTTCGCATTGCCGGTCGCGGCGGCCGCCGGTGTGCCCGCCGACGCCACGGCCGTTGCGCTGAGCATCACCGGGGCGCAGGCCGGCGCGACGACGTTCGTCACGGTATGGAACGCCGGTGCTCCCCGGCCGACGGCCTCGACACTCAACCTGGTCCGAGGTCAGACCGCCGCCAACAGCGCAACGGTGCCGCTGAGCGGCGACGGCAGCGTCTCGCTGTACAACAACCTCGGCACCGTTCATCTCATCATCGACGTCATGGGCTACTTCCGTACCTCCTCCGACGCCTCCTCGGGGCAGTTCGCGCCGCTGCCCGCCCCGACGCGACTGCTGGACACCCGCGCCGGGACCGGTGGCCGGGCGGGCGCCGTGCCCGGCGGTCAGACGATCACGCTCGCCGTGGCGGGTGTCGCCGGTGTTCCCAGGGCCTCGACCCGGTCGGTCGTGCTCACCGTCACCGCGACCCAGCCCAGTGCCACCACATTCGTCACGGTGTGGCCCGGTGGGTCCAGACCCGCCACCTCCAACCTCAACGTCGTCGCCGGCG
>CAZEYA010000066.1:0-16846 GCA_964516515.1 uncultured Kineosporiaceae bacterium
CCGCCGCCGGGCCGAGCGCAGGTTGCGCGAACCAGCGGACCGCCGAGAGATAGCTCAGGGTCGCGATCGTGGCGATGGCGGCAGCGGCGAACACCAGCAGTCGTTGGCGACGGTCCCCCCCGATGATCGAGGCCCAGATCAATCCGGACAGGCCGGCCAGTACGGCGACGACGAGCGTCGAGACGACAGGGTCGGCCAGCCAGTCGTTGAGCTGGATGGCGGCGTATTGCTTGAGCAGCACCGCCACCCAGAACACCGGCAGCGAGAAGAACAGGAACGCAGCGAACGTCAGCGTGTAGTCGAAGGCGGAGTACTGCCGCAGCGCAGAGACTATTCCGACGCTCACGCCCAGCACGATGGCCAGCACCACCGAGGCGCTGACCAGGGCCAGCGTCGAGGAGATGGCGTCACCGAGCAGCGCAGTCACGTCCTGGCCGGTACGGCTCTGCCCGAGGTCACACGACAGCCCCGGCACCAGGCACTTGGCAGCGCCACCGGCCCACGAGAGGTACCGCTGCGGCACCGGCTTGTCGAGTTCGAGGATCTGGATGCGTTGGTCGATCTTCGCCTGCTTGTTGGGCGATTGGTCCTCATAGAGATCCTGCAGCGGATCACCGCTGATCGTCACCAGCCCGTACATGATCACGGTGGACGCGAGGAGGAGACCCACGGAGATCAGCAAGCGCCGCACCAGGAACCCGCCGATGTCACACCTCCTGAGCCTTCGCCGATCGTTTGATACCGAACTATGAACGGCTGTTATACGCCGTCGGGGCCGGGAGCGCGAACTGCTCCCGACCCCGACGCGCGGGTGTTACGTGATGCGGGCGTTACGTGATGCGGGTGACCGTCACTCCGCCACGGACCACGCGTTCATGTTCCAGGTCAGGCCGGCCTGTGACGCGTTGTACTCGACGTTCTGCGCGCTGGGGTCGGTGGCCAGGATGCCCGGGAAGGCGAACAGCGGGATCGTTGGCAGGTCAGTCCACAGGATGTCGTCGATCTGCTTGTTGAGCTCGACCTGGGCGTCCAGGTCCAGTTCGGCGCTGAGCTGGGTGGTCAGCGTGTCGACCTCCGGGTTGGAGTACTTGCCGTTGTTGTTGCCGCCCTCTGTGACGTAGGTGCTGGCGTCACCGGTGACCAGTGCCGAGCCGGCCCAGGCGAACAGCGCGACGTCGAAGATGCCGTTGGCCAGACCGTTGCCGAAGAAGTCTTCGGCTCCGATGTCCTGGATGTCGAAGCCTGCCTGGTTGCACGAATCGCGGATCAGCGCCACCTCGTCGGTGCGGCGTTGGTTAGGGGTGCGGTAGCCGATCCGGACGGGGATGGGGGTGGCGACGCCGGACGCGGTCACCAATTCCGTGGCCCCGGCGAGATCGACCTCGTTGTATGCGTCTCCAGCGCCCGACGCGGTGGCGTCGGCGTACTGCGGCTGGAACGGCAGGTACTTGCGAGAGTTGAGGATCTCGGCCTCGGGGTTCTGCGGCGCGATGAGGTTGTCGATGATCAGCTGCCGTGGGACGCACTTGGCGAACGCCTCACGGAGATTGCGGTCGGCGAAGACGGAGTTGAAGTTGAAGTCCAGGTGCTCCCAAGTGAACTGGTCGTGGGTGGAGAACTCCACCGCGTCGCCGAGGCCCTCCAGCTGAGCGACCAGCTCGGGGTTGGGCTGCGGGTCCATCGCCTGGACCTCACCGTTCTGCAGCGCCTGTGCCTGCTGCTCCTGCGGGATGTACCGGATGACGATGGTGTCCGTCGCCCCCGGCTCACCCCACCACTGCGGGTTGCGCACCAACGTCAGCGACTGCCCGGCATCCCACGAGTCGATCTGGTACGGCCCTGCCGACGGCGAGATGTCGGCGTTGAACTCACCCGGGTTGAACACCCAGCCGTTCTGCCAGAAGTCGCCGACCGCGGCCAGTCCGGCTGCGTCGGCCGCATCGACCAGCGCAATGACGTCTTCGACGCCGGCTTCGGCCTCGACGATGTGCGCCGGCATGATCTCAGTGGCACTGAACAACGCCTGCCAGTCGGCGAACGGCGTCGCGTACGTGACGGTGATCTCCTTGTCGCCGTCGGCGCAGTCGAGGGTGTCGATCTGGTCGTAGCCGGCCGTGGTGGCGGGGTCGAACAGCAGGATCGGGCTGCCCGTCTCGGGGTCGGTCTCGCCGGTCTCCAGGGCCGTCTTGGCGATGTAGGCGAGCTTCATGTCGTCGCAGTCGATCGGGTCACCGTCGGACCAGACCGCGGCCTCGTCGATCGTGTACACAACGGTCAACGGGTCGTCCGAGGTCTTCTCGTAGGTACCGAACTCGGGGTCGGGCTCCGCGGTGCCCTCGGTGTTGTAGTTCCAGAAGCCGCGCAGCACCTGATTGAGCACGACGGTATTGGACGAGGCGTTCTGCGCCGAGGTGTTGTTGGAGTAGGACAGGAACTCCTGCTCGTAGGCGTAGGTGAACGTGGCGGAGGTACCTGCGCTGCTCTCCTCGCTGGTAGGCGCCTCGCTGCCGGCGTCTGTGGCACTGGAATCCCCACTGCCCGAATCGGATGTCGAACACCCGGCCAGGACGAGAAGGGAGGTGGCGGCGCACGCGACTAACGCGGCCGGCCGACGGGACACTCTCACGGCAACTCCTACAGGGGTGGACTCGGCGCCCGCTGGCGACCGGCTTCGGATGCCTCGATCCTGTGGCTACCGGTCGGTAATGGGCAAGTTCTGGCACGCGTTGTTACGCACCTGCAACCGAGCGCGCCAGATCGCCGTCGATCAGACGACCGCCATGACCTCGGCGAAGTGACAGGCCACGGGGTGATCGATGCCGGCGCGCGGGATCAGCGGCGGCTCCTGGGTGGCGCAGATCTCCTGCGCCTTCCAGCACCTGGTGCGAAACCGGCAGCCGGAGGGAGGGTCGATCGGGCTGGGCACGTCGCCCTCCAGCACGATCCGCTTGCGCTGCCGTTCCTTGCGCGGGTTGGGGATCGGCACGGCCGAGAGCAGCGCCTGGGTGTAAGGGTGCGCGGGCTCCCTGTAGACCTGGTCCCGGGTGCCGGTCTCGACGATCTTGCCGAGGTACATCACGGCCACCCGGTCGGAGATGTGTTTGACCACCGACAGGTCGTGGGCGATGAAGACGTAGGCCAGCCCCAGCTCGCCTTGCAGCCGACGCAGCAGGTTGACCACACCGGCCTGGATCGACACGTCGAGTGCCGAGACGGGCTCGTCCAGCACGACCAGGGTCGGGTCCAGCGCCAGGGCGCGGGCGATTCCGACGCGCTGCCGCTGCCCGCCCGAGAACTGGTGGGGGAACCGCCCGGCATGCTCGGTCGACAGGCCCACCAGCGTCAGCAGTTCGTTGACCCGCGCCCGGGCCGCGGCCCCCCGGGTGCCGTGGTGGACCAGCAGGGGCTCGCTCAGCGCCTGGCCGATGGTCATCCGGGGCTGCAGCGACGCGAACGGGTCCTGGAACACCATCTGCAGCCGTTGCCGCAGCGGGCGCATCTCGTTGTCGCGCAGCCGCGAGATGTCGCGGCCCTCGAAGAGCACCGAACCCGACGTGGGCCGGATCAGGTTGATCAGCATCCGCCCGACCGTCGACTTGCCGCAGCCGGACTCACCGACCAGGCCGAGCGTCTCCTCGGGCCGGACCTCCAGGTTGACTCCGGTGACCGCCTGCACCTTGGCGACCGTCGCCCCGAGCACACCCCCCCTTACGCCGAACTCCTTGACCAGGTCCGTCGCCGTCAGTACCGGGGCGGCACCCGCCTTCGCCAGCGGGACACCCGCGACCTCGGCGGTCACTGCTCGGCTCCGACCAGCGACAGATCCTCCGCGAAATGGCACGCGGCGCGGTGACGCGCGGCGGTGACCCAGCGCAACTCCGGGAAATCGTCCTTGCAGACGTCCTGGGCGTACCGGCAGCGCGGGTGGAACGGGCATCCGCTGGGGATGTGCATGAGCGAGGGCGGCGAACCGGGGATGGGAGTCAACTCGGCACGGCCATCGGCGTCCATCCGGGGCAGCGAGGCGAGCAGGCCCTCGGTGTAGGGGTGGGCCGTCCGGTAGTACACCTCGTCGACGGTGCCGCGCTCGACGGGGCTGCCCGCATACATCACGAGGACGGAGTCGGCCAGGCCTGCCACCACGCCCAGGTCGTGGGTGATCAGCACGATCGCCGAGTCGATCTCGTCCTTGATGGACATCAGCACTTCCAGCACCTGCGCCTGCACGGTGACGTCCAGCGCGGTGGTCGGCTCGTCGGCGATGACGAGGTCGGGCTGGCAGGCGATCGCCATGGCGATCATGACACGTTGCCGCATCCCGCCGGAGAACTCGTGCGGGTAGGCGTTGACCCGCCGGGAGGGTTGTGGGATGCCGACCAGGTCGAGCAGCTCCACCGCCCGTCGCAGCGCCTGCCGCTTGGACAGCCCCTCGTGGATCCGCATCACCTCGCCGATCTGACGACCGACGCGGTGGACCGGGTTGAGCGCCGACAGCGGGTCCTGGAAGATCATCGAGATCTCCTTGCCGCGCAGCCGCTGCATCTCCCGCTCGCGCAGGCTCAGCAGGTCCCGGCCCTTCCACAGCGCCTGGCCACCGTCGATGACGGCCGGGGGCTTCGGCAGTAGACCCATCAGCGCGAGCATCGACACGCTCTTGCCCGATCCGGACTCACCGATGATGGCCAGGACGTCGCCGCGGTGGACGTCGAAGCTCACCCCGTTGACTGCGCTGACCTTGCCGGCGGCCGTCGCGAACGAGACCTGCAGGTCCTGAACCGACAGCAGCAGCTCGCCACTGCCCGTCGTGCCACCACCCCCCGTGCCACTGCCCGTCGTGCCACTGCCCGTCGTGCCACCACCCGTCATGCCCTTGTCCATTCCGCTAGCCACCATCAGCTCCGCAACCGGGGATCGAGGGCGTCGCGCAGGCCGTCGCCGATGAAGACGAAGGCGAGGACGGTGATGAAGATGGCCCCTCCCGGGAAGAAGACGAGGTGGGGCTGACTGGCCAGCAAACCCTTGTTCTCGGCCACCAGCAGCCCCCATGACGGTGTGGGCGGCAACACGCCGATGGCGAGGAAGCTCAGCGCCGCCTCGGCCAGGATCGCGCCGCCGATGGCGAGCGTGGCGTAGACGATAACGGGCTGCAGCGCGTTCGGCAGGATGTGGCGGAACATGATCCGCAGCCGGCCGTAGCCGAGGGCGCGCGCCGCCTGGACGAACTCCTGCTCCTTCAGCTGCAGGAAGCTGGCCCGCACGACGCGGGCAACGACGAACCAGCCGCTGACGATCAGCGCAATGATGACCGCGCTGAGGCCGCGGCCGATGACGCCGACCAGCGCCACGGTCAGGATGATGTAGGGGATGGCGAGGAACATGTCGACCACCCGCATGATGGCGGCGTCGACGAGGCCGCCCAGGTACCCGGACAGGGCGCCGAAGATGACGCCCAGCACGGTCGAGAAGATGGCCACCAGGAAGCCGACCAGCAGTGAGACCCGGATGCCGTAGATCACCTGGGAGAACACGTCGTGCCCGATGTTGTCGGTGCCGAACCAGTGGTCACCCGAGAACGGCGGCAGGTTGCGCGACTCGGTGTCGATGGCCGCGTAGTCGTACCGGGTGATCACCGGAGCCAGGATCGCGAGCACGACCAGCACGACGATGATGGCCAACCCGACGACTGCCAGCCGGTTGCGCCGGAAGTGGCGCCACGTGTCACGCCAGAACGCCTGGTCGCTGGGAGCCGCCAGGTCGGCGTCGCCGAGTGGCTGCACCGGGACCATGCTCATCGTTCGGCCACCTTCCCGCCCAGGCGGACCCTGGGGTCCAGCCAGGCGTACATCAGGTCCGCGACGAGGTTGGCGACCGCATACAGCAGGATGACGGCGATCGACAGCCCGAGGATGACGGCGAAGTCGCGCTGCGGGATCGCGCGGGCGATCCGGCTGCCGATCCCGGGCCAGTTGAATACCGTCTCGGTGAGGACGGCCACCCCGATCACCGTGCCGACGTCGATGGCGATCAGCGTGACGACGGGTATCAAGGCGTTGCGCAGACCGTGCCCGACCAGCACCTGACGCTCGTTGAGGCCCTTGGCCCGGGCGGTGCGCATGTAGTCGGCCTTCTCGACCTCCAGCATGGTGGTGCGGGTGATCCGGGCGACGATTGCGGTGGAGACCGACGCCAGCGTGATGGCCGGCAGAATGAGGTACTTCCACTGCTCACCGGTCGGGATGAAGAACAGGAACCACGTGTCCGGCCCGATCCCGTTGGTAGGCAACTGCAGCCAGCTCGGCAGGCCGCCCTGGTTGGGCAGTACCCCGAAGGTCTGCTGGAAGAACAGGCCGAGCACGTACACGGGGATGGCGCTGACCGCGGCCGTCGACACGGTGACCAGGGCGTCACCGAAGGAGTACTTCCGCACGGCGGAGTAGATCCCGGTGGCGATCCCGATGACGACCTCGAACATGATGGCCCAGAACCCCAGGCGCAGACTGGCCTGGGCGGTACGCGCGAGGACCTCGTTCACGCTGGTGCGGTCCTTGAAGGACTCCCCCAGGTCGAAGGTCACGACGCGGCCCAGGAAGTTGCCGTACTGGACCAGGATCGGGTCGTTGAGGCCGTAGCGCTCGGCCACCAGTTGTTGGGCGACGGGGTTGGCCTTCTCCGACCCCAGCAGCAGCTCGGCGGGGTCACCGGGCAGCGCGAAGAACAGGAAGAAGATGATCGTCAGCGCGCCCCAGAGGACGAGGAGCAGCTGCAGGATGCGCCGGATCAGATAGCTGGTCACATGGGACTCCTGACGAACGGGTCGCGGGGCGGACGACCCGGCCTGGTGGCCGGACCCCCCGCCCCGCGAGCGCCGCTCGGGTCGGTGTGGCTCAGCTCGTCACAGAGATCGTCTCGAACCTGACCCAGCCCAGCGGCTCCTGGGCGTAGCCCTCGACGCCCTCGGCGAACACATGGTCACCGCTGTACCAGTTGGTCGGGATGACCGCGGTGTCCACGTTGAGCAACTGGTTCTCCGCGTCACGGAACAGCTGCTCACGCTCATCGGTGTCGACCGTCTGGCGCGCGGTCGTGACCAACTCGTTGAAGTCGGCAGAGTCGTACCAGCCCAGGTTGTTGCCACCGATCGAGTCGACGTGGAACAGGTCGTACATGCCGTTGTCGTAGATCGGATAGTCCCAGAACCAGCCTGCCCGGCAGAGCCCCGGGCAGCCGCCGTCACGCAGCGTGTCGAAGTACGTCTCGGACGACAGCGGCTCCTGGGTCACCGTGACACCGAGCGCTTCGAGGTTCTGCTGGTAGATCGCCGCGACGTCCTCGTGGCCGGCACCCGCGTTGAAGACCAGCTTGATGCCCTCGGGAATAGTGCCGCCCTCGGCCTGGAACTCCGCGAGCTTCGCCTTGGCGGCGTCCAGGTCGAAGCCGCAGAAGTCGCACAGGTCCTCCTCGAACCCGGGGATGCCGGGCGGGGTGATGCTGGTGCCCACGGTGCGACCGCCGTCGTATACGGCAGCGTTGATCGACTCCCGGTCGATGGCCAGCGAGATGGCCTGCCGCAGCTTGGCGTTGGCGGCGCCACCCAGCGGGTCCTCGTCGCGCATTCCGTAGACCCAGTGGTAGCTGGCCAGCAGCGCGGTCTCCGACGTATTGCTGTATTGACCTGTCGCCTCCGCGTAACGACCACCGGGGATCGTCGCGCTCTGCGTCTCACCGGCCTCGAATGCGGCGTAGGCAGAGTCAACATCTGCGAAGATCTTGAACGTCACCTGGTCGAGGATGGCCGAGGTGTTGCCGTTGACGTCACCGGCCCAGCTGTCGTTGCGGACGATGACGATCTCCTGGTCGGTCTGCGCGGTCTCCATGGTGAAGGGACCGTTGCCGATCATCGCTTCCTGCTCCCACGTCGACTGGTCCTCGAGCTCGAACCGGGCGTCGGGCATCGGCGAGAAGATGATGTGCGAGGCCACCGAGGGGAAGTCAGCGTACGGCTGGTTCATGTCGACGGTCAGTGTCATCGCCTCGTCGTCGGCGACGACACCGCTGAGCTCGGTCGCCGTGCCGTCCGAGAGTTCGGCCGACCCCTTGATCAGTCCGAACAGGTAGCCGTAGTCGGCGGCCAGCTCGGGGCTGGCGGCGATGTCCCAGGCCTTCTTGAAGTTCGACGGCAGCAGCGGCGAGGCGTCGGCGAAGGTCAGGCCGTCCTTGATGGTGAAGATGAACTGCGTCGCGTCGTCGTTGACTTCCCAGTCCTCGGCGATCAGCGGCTTGACGACCGGCACGCCGTCCTCGTTGGCGAACTCGGTCAGCCCGTCGTACAGCGCGGTCGAGACCTGCGCACCGTCCAGCTCGCTGGTGAGCAACGGGTCGATGTGCGGCGGCACAGCGGTGAACTGCGCGCCATCGACGAAGGTCCCGCCGGCAGGCGCGTCGCCGGAGGCGGCGGCTGAGTCGCTCGCCCCACCGCTGGCGCCATCCGTCGCCTCGTCGCCGGAATCTCCACCACCACAAGCGGCGAGCATCGCCGCCGCCAGCACCAGTGCGGTGCCCGCAACCAGATTGGGTCGCTTCACAGACGTGTCCCTTCTTCGCGCACGATCGTGCAGCCAGTTGGGGCCCGAGGGGGGTGATGCGGGCCCGCGGGCGAACCTAGCACCGTCCCTACCGGTCGGTAGCCCTCACAATCATCACGTTCTGATCACGTGTTCGGATGGGCGGGTCGGCCCGTTCCTCTAAGCTCGGTTCACCCCTGCGCACCACAAACACCGCTTAGCGTCATGGAGAGACAGTGGTCGAGACAGCCGAACGCACGATCCCCCGCGAAGTCGTCGACTACCTCGACCTCCACCACATCATCACGCTGTCCACGGCGTCCTTCACCGGCATGCCGCACGCCGACACCGTGGTGTTCGGCAATGACGAGCACCGGCTGTTCTTCTTCGGGGTCGAGGGGTCGATCCTGACCCGCAACATCCGCGACAACCGGCACGTCTCCTTCACCGTCGACGACTACACCACCGACTGGCGCAAGGTTCGTGAGCTGCAGGGCGTCGGCCGGTGCGCGCCGGCGCAGGGTCAGGACGAGTCCGTGGTGCAGGGCCTCATGCTCACGAAGATGGGTCCCGGGTTCAGCCGCCCGCAGGGCGTGCTCTACGCAGTCGTCCCCCACGAGATGCACTTCGTCGACTACGACTACGCGGCGCTCAGCGGTGCGGTGGTCCCCCAGGTACGCGATCGGATGTTCCAGTTCGGGGCCGCACCCGAGGCACCTGACCGAGGCGCGCTGTCGACCATCCTCGACCGCACCACCTTCGATGCCGGCGCCGTGATCTTTCGGCCTGGCGACGACGTCGGGCAGTACTTCGTCGTGGTCGAGGGTGAGGTCGAGATCAGGGCAGAGGGCCACGGCGCCGACCAGACGGTGGTCCGGGTGGGCCAGGGCCAGATGTTCGGCGACCGCGGCACGATGCGCGGGCAGAAGGGGCGGCTGACCGCCCATGCCGTCACCCGCACCGTCCTGTTCGGCGTCGAGCGCGAGGCCATCCGTGACCTGATGATGGGGGTAGGCCCCCAGCTGTGACCCCGGCGCAACTGAGGGCGTTCGCGGCGGTCGTCCGCCTGGGGTCGGTGAAGGCTGCCGCGGCCGAGCTGGAGGTCAGCGACGCGGCCGTCTCGCTGCACATCGGGCAGCTGCGGCGCGAGCTGGACGACCAGCTGTTCACCCGGACCGCGTCGGGCCCGGCGTTCACACCGGGGGGCCTGCGGCTGGCGCGGCGGGCGACGGAGATGCTGGGCCTGGCCGACCGGACGGTGCGTGAGGTCAGCCAGGCGGGCAAGGGCAGGCGGACGCTGGCGTTGGCCGCGTCCACGCTCTTCGCGGAGCACGCCGCGCCGGGCCTGATCGCGATGTTCACCGCCCGCGCCAAGGACCTCGACGTCGAGATGAGCGTTCGACGACCCGGGCAGTTCGTGGAGCTGCTGACCAGCCGTGTGGTCGACCTTGCCGTGGGGGTCCGGCCGGCGGACTACCCCGAGACGATGCTCAGCACCGCCTTCCTGACATACCAGGTGGTGGTGGTGGCGGCGCCGGATCATCCCGCCGCCGCGGGGGCAGTGGATGCGGCGGGGCTGCGCGATCAGACCTGGTTGCTGGGCCCGGCGGCCGCCGGGGACGATGGGCTGGTGCCACGGCTGCTGCGCCGGCTCGACGTCCCCGAAGCCCGGCAACGCATCTTCCAGAGTTCGGCGGCGGCGCGCGAGGAGGCCAAGCGCGGCAACGGCGTCATGCCCAGCGTGGCATTCGCGGTCACCGACGACCTGGCACAGCGTCGGCTGGTGCGAGTGACGCAGCTGCCGGCCATGGACGGCACCTGGTACGTGATGTCCCTGCCGGACGTGGCGACGATGCCCGCGGCGGCCGAACTCAGCCGTTTCGTCGCCACTCCCCGAGCGATGCAAGCGATGATCAAGGGAGCCGGGGTGACGGTCGGGCATTTCCGCCCTGCCGTCCACGTGACGCTGTGGAGTTGACCACCGCGGCGAAAACGTCGGCCATCGCCCGTGGGGTGTGGGCGGGCAGGAACGCGTCGCAGAACGGCAGCGCCGCCGCCATCCCTGCCGCTGTGGGGGTGTAACCGGGCGCGGCTGATCGCGGGTTCAGCCAGATCACGGTGTGTGCGCGCCGCCGCAGTCTGGCCATCGCGCGGGCGAGGTCAGCCGGCTCGTCGCTGTCCCAGCCGTCGGAGGCCACCAGCACGATGCCGCCGCGCAGGCTTTCACCGTGCCGCGAGCGCAACAGCTGAGTCAGGCTGCCCGCGATCCTGGTGCCGCCGAACCGGTCGTCGACCTCGCGAGTGGCGGCCCGGATGGCAGCCTCCGGCGACTCCAGCCGCAGCGCATGCGTCAACCGGGTCAGCCGCGTCGCGAAGACGAAGACCTCGGCGTCGGCGACGGTGGCCGCGGCCCGCATGAAGTGGACGTAGGCGTCGGTGTAGCCCTGCATCGACCGGCTGACGTCGCACAGCATCGTCACCCGCCGGGGCCGCATCACCCGCCGGGCGTGGGCCAGGTCGACCGCCTCCCACCCGGTGCGCCGGCTGCGGGCCAGCGTCGCCCGCATCGCCACCCGGGAGCCGTGGTCGTCGAGGGCGAACCGCCTGCTGCGCCTGGTCGGCCACCTGGTCAGTGCTCGCGTCAGCCATTCCTGCAGGTCGGCAAGCCGTTCGTCATCCAGCTGGTCGAAGGGGGTGTCGGCGCTGCCGGCGAGCCGGTCGGGCATGAGCTCCGGGAGCAGCACCTGCTCGCCCTCACCCTCGTCGAGCTCGTCTTCGTCCGTACGCATCGACGGCCGCGTGAGCCACGGCGCACCCTTGCCCTGCTCGGGCACGCTCGCCCGGCTCGATACCCGGCCGTAGGAGTCAGCTGGCGGCGCCGGGGTCACGCCCTGGCGGCGGGCCTGCGGGTCGGTGCCCGCGACGCTGTCACTGAAGACGGCTCGAAACACCTCGTCGAAGATCGCCAGGTCGGCGTGCCGGTGGACGAGGCACAACCGGGCCACCCAGTACAGCCGCGTGGCGTCCAACGGTGTCACCACGTCGAGGGCGTCGGTCAGCGCGGCCACACCACCGAGGCCGACGTCGGCGCCTGCCGCCCGCAACCGCCCCATGAGTGCCACGCCGAAGCCCGCTCGGTCGACGCTGCGGAGCATGTCTCGAAACCGGCCCTGCGCGTGTTCAGGCGAAGTGGGGTCAGCGGACGGCGACGTAGATGATGATCCCGACGACGACCACGCCGACGCCGATCGCCACCGGAATCAACCGCTTGCGGATCGAGCCCCCGGCGAGCGCCATGAGGTCCAGCGCCTCGTGCTCCGGGGCTGGGGCTGGGGCTGGGGCCGCGTGCCGCGCGGCAGGTGCTGACGGGCTCGCGGGGACCCCTGGGCTCGCAGCTGCTGCTGGGCTCGTCGTTGCCGCTGTGCTCGTAGTTGCTGCTGGGCTCGTCGTTGCGGTGGTGGTCGCGGCAGGCGTCGCGGTGCTCATCGCCGGCTCCGTCACCGTGCTTACCGGCTCGGCTGTCCCGCTCGCCTCGACTTCGCCGGGGGTGAGGAAGCCGGCGGCGGCGGCCGGGACCGCAGCCCCGTCCGGCGCGGCCTCGATCTTGCCCTTCAGGCAGGTCACGAAGCTGTCGAGCAGCTTGCCCGACACCTCTTTGATCATGCCGCTGCCGAACTGGGCGAGCTTGCCCGAGATCTTCATGTCGGTCTCGACGCTGGCCACCGTGTTGTCGCCGTCGGCCCGCAGCCGGGCGGTGATCGTCGCCGAGGCGTTGCCGGCACCGCGGGCGTCACGGGCCTTGGCGTCGATGACGGCGACGTGGGCGACAGCGTCCTTCTGGACGAACGTGGCGGTCCCGGCGAACTCCGAGACGACCGGCCCGACCTTGACCTTGAGCTTGCCGGAGTACGTGTCACCGTCCGACCCGGTCAGCACGGCGCCGGGCATGCAGGGCGCGATGAGCTCAAGGTCGGTGAGGACCTCCCAGGCCCGGTCGACGGGGGCGGGAACGACGAACTCGTGATCGATCTTCATGTGATGGCTCCTGTCGAGGACGCGGAAAGTGCAGCGGTGACGGTTTCACGGTCATCGGGGGTCTTGGCCAACGTCCCCAGTGTCGCCGCCACCGCGGGATCCGTCAGATCGGCCACCCCGAGCACGGACAGGGCTGCGACCCAGTCGATCGCCTCTGCCATCCCGGGTGCCTTGTCGAGATCGAGACGACGGGCCGCGACGACGAAGCCGGTCGAGGCCTCGATGAGCGACTGCGAGGCGCCGGGAACAGTGCGCCGCACGATCTCGACGGCCCGGGCCTGTGACGGGAACTCGATCCAGTGGTAAAGGCAGCGACGGCGCATCGCGTCGTGCAGCTCGCGGCTGCGGTTGGACGTCAGCACCACGACGGGCCGCCGAACCGCGGCGAAGGTGCCCAGCTCGGGGATCGTCACCGACGCCTCGCCGAGGAACTCCAACAGCAGCGCCTCGAACTCGTCGTCGGCGCGATCGATCTCGTCGATGAGCAGCACGGGCGGCGTCGGGCCGGCATGCCTGACGGCAGCCAGGATGGGCCGTTCCTGCAGGTACTCGGCGGTGAACAAGTCGGCGTCGGCGAGGCGCTCGTGGCGGGCCTCGGCGAGTCGGATGGCGAGCAATTGGCGCTGGTAGTTCCACTCGTACAGCGCCTCAGCGACGCCCAGGCCCTCATAGCACTGCAACCGGATCAGCGGGGCGTCGAGGCATCGCGCCAGCGCCTTGGCCGCCGCGGTCTTGCCGACGCCGGGCTCGCCCTCCAGCAGCAGCGGGCGGCCCAGTTCGACGGCGAGGTACATCGCCATCGCCAGGCCGTCGTCGACGAGGTAGTCGACGCCGTCCAGCCGCTCAGCCAGCTCCAGCGGGCCCGCACGTGAGGCCACGGCCTCAGCTCGCGGCGGCGGCGACGTAGTGGTCACGGCATCCCGGTCCGCAGAACCAGTGCTCGTGGCCTTGGACGACGGCGTGCGGGGTGTCGGCGCCGACGATGACCGTCATACCGCACACCGGGTCGACAACCCGGACCGGGCGAGTCGTGGTGGGCGGCCCGTCGGCGGCGCGGTCGGCAGCGACGCCCAGGTCTCCCAGCCGCATCGCTTCGACGATCTCCGCGACGATCGACAGCGCGATCTCCGCCGGCGTCCGGGCGCCGATCCACAGCCCGACGGGGGTGCGGACCCTCACCCGCTCCTTGGGCGTCAGCCCCATCTCGTCGAGTACCGCGGCGCCCCGGCGGGGGCTGGCGACCAGCCCGATGAAGTCCACGCCCGCCGCGAGCGCCTGGCGGATCGCTCCGGCCTCGTCCAGACCGTGCTCGCACAGCACCACCGCCGTGGCGCCGGTCATGTCGGCGTGACCGTGACGGCTGTCATAGCCCATGGTCGCGGTGAGGGCCACCAGGGCGTCGGCGATTGGTGAGTCACCGATGACGTGCACCAGCGGGGCCGGCAGCTGCGGTCTGAGGAAGATCTCCAACGAGCCTCCTGACAGGCACGGGTTGACGGCGACCCGCGCGCCGGGGGTGTCTGGGAACGGGTCGGAGTCGTCCGGCAGCACCCGCAGCAGCACGGCCTCGCCGCTGGCGAGCACGTCCAGCGCTGCCACCAGCACCGAGCCACGGGCGCACTGGCCGCCGACGAATCCCTCGATGCTGCCGTCGGCGAGGATGACCGCCTCGTCTCCGGGGTGGGCCGACGTGGGCCGTTCGGCGCGGACCACCGTGGCGTGGACGAACGGCACCCGGCCGGTCTCCAGCTCGGCGATCCGCGACGCCAACCTCACCATCAGCCTGCCCGATCAGATCGGCGGCGTGTGGGTGCCCCGCATGGCGTTCCACACCCTCGACGGGGTCAGCGGCATGTCCGCGTGCCGGACGCCGAACGGTTTGAGCGCGTCCACGACGGCGTTGACGATCGCGGGAGGTGACCCGACGGTGGCGGACTCCCCGACGCCCTTGGCCCCGATCGGGTGGTGCGGCGAGGGGGTGACCGTGTGTCCCGTCTCCCAGTCCGGCACCTCCATCGAAGTGGGGATGAGGTAGTCCATCAGGGACCCGCCGAGGCAGTTGCCGTCCTCGTCGAAGGCGATGATCTCCATCAGTGCCATCCCGACCCCGTCGGTCAGCCCGCCGTGCACCTGGCCCTCAATGATCATGGGGTTGATCCGGGTGCCGCAGTCGTCGACGGCTATGAAGCGACGGACCTTGACCTGCGCGGTGCCGGGGTCGACGTCGACGACGCAGATGTAGGCGCCGAACGGGTAGGTGAGGTTGGACGGGTTATAGCAGATCTGCGCCTCCAGGGCGCCCTCCACCCCCTCGGGCAGATCGCCCGCGCCGTGGGCGCGCATCGCGATCTGCTGGATGGTCACCGAGGTCGACGGGTCACCCTTGACCGCGAAGCTGCCCTTCTGCCACTCCAGGTCGGCGATGGACACCTCGAGCATCCCCGAGGCGATGATCTTGGCTTTGTCGCGGACCTTGCGCGCGACCAGTGCGGCCGCTGCGCCGGAGACCGGGGTCGAGCGGCTGCCGTACGTCCCGAGGCCGAACGGCGTGTTGTCGGTGTCGCCGTGCAGGACGTCGATGTCGTCAGGCGCGATGCCCAGCTCCTCGGCGACGATCTGGGCGAACGTCGTCTCGTGGCCCTGGCCCTGGGTCTTGACCGAGAGCCGGACAACGGCCTTGCCGGTGGGATGGATCCGCAACTCGCAACCGTCGGCCATGCCCAGGCCGAGGATGTCCATGTCCTTGCGGGGACCGGCGCCGACCGCCTCGGTGAAGAAGGCGATCCCGATGCCCATCAGCTCGCCGCGGGCGCGTTTCTCGGCCTGCTCGGCGCGCAGCTCGTCGTAGCCGGCCATCTCCATCGCCAACCGCATCGTCGGCTCGTAGTCGCCGGAGTCGTACACCCAGCCGGTCTTGGTGGTGTACGGGAACTGGTCGGGCTGGATGAAGTTGCGCAGCCGCAGCTCTGCCGGATCCATGCCCAGCTCGTAGGCCAGGCAGTCGACGATCCGCTCGACCAGGTACACCGCTTCGGTGATCCGGAACGAGCAGGCGTAGGCGACGCCGCCGGGGGCCTTGTTGGTGTAGACGGCCTGCATCGAGCAGTACGCCGCCTCCAGGTCGTAGCTGCCGCAGAACACTCCGAAGAAGCCGGCCGGGTACTTCAGTGGCGCCGCGGTGCCGTTGAAGGCGCCGTGGTCGGCCAGCACGTGGGTGCGCAGCGCGAGGATCTTGCCGTCCTTGGTGGCCGCGATCTCGCCGGACATGATGTAGTCGCGGGCGAAACCGGTGCTGATCAGGTTCTCCGAGCGATCCTCGACCCACTTCACCGGCTTGTTCGTCAGGATCGAAGCGACGATCGCGCAGACGTAGCCGGGGTAGATCGGCACCTTGTTGCCGAAGCCGCCGCCGATGTCGGGGGCGATCACGCGGATCTTGTGCTCGGGCAGCCCCGCCACCAGGGCGTAGACGGTGCGGTGGGCGTGCGGCGCCTGCGTGGTCGACCACAGTGTCAGCCGACCCTCGATCCGGTCGAAGTCGGCGACGGCGCCGCAGGTCTCCATCGGAGCGGGGTGAACGCGGGGGTAGACGATCTCCTCGCGGACGACGACGTCGGCGCGGGCGAAGACTGCGTCGGTGGCAGCCTTGTCGCCGGTCTCCCAGTCGAAGCAGTGGTTGTCGCTCTTGCCTTCGAGGTCGTCGCGGATGACCGGGGCCTCGGGGGCCATGGCCTTGCGGACGTCCACGACCGGGTCGAGGATGTCGTACTCGACATCGATGAGTTCCAGGGCGTCGCGGGCGGCGTAGCGGTCCTCGGCCACGACGCAGGCGACCTCCTGGCCTTGGAACCGGACCTTGTCGGTGGCCAGCACGGCCTGGACGTCATTGGACAGCGTCGGCATCCAGGCCAGCTTGAGACCGGCCAGGGTCTCGCCGGTGATGACGGCCTTGACCTTCGGGTGGGCCTCGGCAGCGGTGGTATCGATGGACACGATCCGGGCGTGGGCGACCGGGGAGCGCAGGATCGCCATATGCAGCATGCCGGTGAGCTGGATGTCGTCGACGAAGCGACCCTTGCCGCGGATGAGGCGGGGGTCCTCCTTGCGCAGCATCCGGCCGTAGCCGACCGGCTTCTCGTCATTGTTGACGAAATCCGACGTCTGGGCCGGGGTGTGGGTAGGGCGGTCGGCGACGGCGGTCATACGGGGCTCCCTGCGGCTACTGCTTCAGTGGCTACGGCTTCAGTGGC
>CAZEYA010000066.1:16946-18117 GCA_964516515.1 uncultured Kineosporiaceae bacterium
GCTTCAGTGGCTACGGCTTCAGTGGCGGCGGCTTCTGTCGAGGCGGCTCCGTCGGCGGCCGCGGCCGTCTCGCGTTCCTTGGCGGCGGCCCACTGGATCGAGCGGATGATGGTGGCGTAGCCGGTGCACCGGCAGATCTGGCCGGAGATCGCCTCGCGGATGGTGTCCTCGTCGGGGTCCGGGTTGGCGTTGATCAGTGCCCGGGCCGTCATCATCATGCCGGGGGTGCAGAACCCGCACTGCAGGCCGTGGCACTGCATGAAGCCCTCCTGCACCGGGTCCAGGCCGGCAGCGGTCTCCAGGTCCTCAACGGTGCGTACCGTGCGGCCACCGGCCATCGCGGCCAGCACCGTGCAGGACTTGACCGGCTCGTCGTCCATCCAGACCACGCAGGTGCCGCAGTTGCTGGTGTCGCAGCCCCAGTGGGTGCCGGTCAGGCCCAGGCGGTCACGCAGGAAGTGGACGAGCAGCAGGCGCCCCTCGATCTCCCTCGTCACCTCATCGCCGTTGACGGTCATGGTCACCTGCATGGTCAGGCCTCCTGGCTGTTGACGTGGCCATTGGGGTGGCCGTTGCGGGAGGTGCGGATGCGCTCGACGCAGCGTCGCAGCGCTCGTCGGGTGAGCTCGTCGGCGAGGTGGCGCTTGTACTCGGCGGTGCCGCGCTGGTCGGTGACGGGGTCGCAGCTCTCGGCGGCGATGGCACCGGCCCGGGCATACAGGTCCTCCGACGGGGCCTGGCCGCGCAGCGCCTCGGAGATCGCGGGGATACCGGTGGTGTTGGGTCCGACGGCGGCCAGGCCCACCCGGGCGTCGGAGATGGTGTCGCCGTCCATCCACACCGCCGCGCCGGCGGAGGTCACAGCCCAGTCACCCGCGCGGCGCTCGACCTTCTCGTACGCGCTGGCGCCGCCGGGGCGGACCGGGATGCGGATCTCGGTGAGGATCTCGGCGTCGCCGACCGCGGTCTCGTACGGCCCGCGGTGGAAGTCGTGCATCGACACGACCCGCTCGCCGCTGCTGGAGCGGATGACGCAGGCGGCATCGAGGGTGGTGCACACCGCCGAGAGATCCTCCGACGGGTCGGCCTGGCACAGCGATCCACCGAGGGTGCCGCGGTTGCGGACCACCGGGTCGGCGATGACGCGCTCTGCGTCGCGGAAGATCGGGAA
>CAZEYA010000067.1:0-6866 GCA_964516515.1 uncultured Kineosporiaceae bacterium
CTAGTCCGCGGTGGCAACGGACGACGGCGCTCGTTACGAGGAGGACCAAGCGGTGGTCGCCGGAACGCGGACGTCGGTACGTGCCTGCCCGATCCCCGTCGAGCTGGACCTCGCGGCCTTCCTCCCCGACTGACGCCGCGGCTATTGCCCGGTGGGTGCGACGACCGGAGCATCCTCGAAGATCACCGTCACGTCGGTGTAGCCGAGTGAGGTGAGCAGCCCGGTGAGGAACCGCCGCGTGTTCTCCTCGGCCTTGTCGCTCAGGTCGTTGTTGGATGCCGCCGCCTCGGCCAGCCGGTCCTCGGCAGCTAGGTAGAGCGGCTGGTTATCCTGCTCCGAGCCGTTACCCAGCGCCTCGTTGATGCGGTCGATGATGCCGCGGTCCCGGCTGTAGACGTAGCTCTGATCGTTGTCCAGCCGCGGCTCACCCAGCGTGGGTGCGGGCAAGGTGATGGTGGCGCTGGTCCGCTCCTCGTTGATCACGACGGCGTCGGCGTCGAGCGCAGTGAAGTCCACCGACGCGTCGACGTTGCCGGCCGCGACGAACAGCACCCGCTGCCCGGCGAGGTAGGACGGCAACGGGTCCACGTCGGTCTCGACATCGATCACCAGCTCGTAGTAGGCAGTCGCCGCGTCGTACTGCCCGAGATCCTTCAAGGTGAGCAGCACCGGCGGGCCCGAGCGGTCGATCGTCTGCTCTGAGATGGGACTGCGGAACGGGTTGAGCCGCTCGGCGATCGTGCCGATCGCGACGACCCCGATGATCATCGCCGCCACCAGCACCCCACCCGCGACCAGGCAGCCGATGGCGAACCTGTTGGACGAACGCGAGGGAGGACCCCCCACCGCGGTCGACCCGGAGCCGGCCGGTGCGCTCGACGCAGAGCCAGTCGGTGTGGTCTCTGCCATGAGGCCCCCTCCCGACGTCGTGGCCGACGCTCGTTGCGTTGAGCGTAGCGAGGACTGCAGACATCCGCCCGATGCGGAAAACGGCGGCAGCCAGGTGACTGCCGGCCGCCCCGACGCGCCGCCGCCCGGGTGCCCGCTTAACGTTGAGTCATGGCGACCAGCACCGACCCGGCCAGTTCCGACGAGGCCGCTGCCGGCTATGTCAGCGGGCCCGAGTTCGACCGGGACATGAACTACATCAACGACCGGATAACCGCGGACGGCGAAGAGGCCTCGGGCGGCTGGCCGGTCGAGGCCGGTCGCTACCGGCTGATCGCGGCGCGGGCGTGCCCATGGGCCAACCGCTCGATCATCGTGCGGCGGCTGGTGGGCCTCGAGGACGCCATCTCGCTCGGCACGCCGGGGCCCACGCACGACCAGCGCAGCTGGACCTTCGACCTCGACGAGGGTGGCGTCGACCCCGTGCTCGGCTACGAACGGTTGCAGCAGGCCTACTTCGCCCGGTTCCCGGATTATCCCCGCGGCATCACCGTGCCGGCGATCGTCGACGTGCCGACCAAGGCCGTGGTCACCAATGACTTCGCACAGATCACCCTCGACTTCTCGACGCAATGGACGAGGTTCCATCGCGTCGGCGCCCCCGAGCTCTATCCCGAGCGCTTTCGAGACGAGATCGACGAGGTCTCGCGGCTGGTCTTCACCGACGTCAACAATGGGGTCTACCGGTGCGGATTCGCCGGTTCGCAGGCTGGGTACGAGCGCGCATACGACCGGCTGTTCTCCCGGCTCGACTGGCTGGAGGAGCGGCTGGCGACGCAGCGGTACCTGGTCGGCGAGACCATCACCGAGGCGGATGTCCGGCTGTTCACCACGCTGGCGAGATTCGATCCGGTGTACCACGGCCACTTCAAGTGCAACCGCAACAAGTTGAGCGAGATGCCGGCGCTGTGGAGTTATGCCCGCGACCTCTTCCAAACACCGGGTTTCGGCGACACCGTCGACTTCGAGCAGATCAAGCAGCACTACTACATCGTGCACACCGACATCAATCCCACGATGATCGTGCCCAAGGGCCCGGACCTGGCCAACTGGCGGACCCCGCACCGCCGCGAGCAGCTGGGCGGCCACCCCTTCGGCGACGGCACCCCGCCCGGACCGCCCTCCGCAGCCGAGGTCGTGCCGACCGTCCACACAGCCGCCTGACCCTGCACGCGGAACGCTCCCGCCTACCCGCCGTGAACTTGGAGAAACCTGGTCGTGGCGCGCGGCGTGACCCCGTTCCTCCATTGTCACGGAAGCCGGGGGGGCGGCGGACGGCCCGGGCCGGCCGGGGTGTCGCGGAATGAAGGGTGGCGAGTCGGCGTTAGGCCGCGCGGCGGCAGACCGCCGACGCCGACCGCGTGATCCTCCGAGTTGGAGCCAAGCATGAGCAGCCCCACCGCCACTGGCACGACCGTCGCACCCGATCCCCGTCGTTGGCTGGCGCTGGCGGTCATTGCCATTTCGCAGCTGATGATCGTCCTGGACGCCACGATCGTGAACATCGCGTTGCCGCAGGCGCAGGAGGCGCTGGCAATCAACGACGTGGACCGACAGTGGATCGTCACCGCCTACACCCTCGCCTTCGGTGGCCTGCTGCTCTTGGGCGGCCGGATCGCCGACTACACCGGCCGCAAGCGAACCTTCATCATCGGCCTCGTCGGCTTCGCGATCGCGTCCGCCCTCGGCGGCCTGGCGACCGAGGCGTGGGTGCTGTTCGCCGCCCGCGCGCTGCAGGGCGCTTTTGCCGCCTTGATGGCCCCCGCCGCGCTGTCGCTGATCGCGGTGACGTTCACCGAGCCCAAGGAGCGGGCCCGCGCGTTCGGCGTCTTCGGCGCCATCGCCGGCGGCGGTGCCGCGATCGGCCTGCTGCTGGGCGGGGTACTGACCGAATTCGCCTCCTGGCGGTGGACGCTGCTGGTCAACACCCCGGTCGCGATCATCGCCATTGTCGGGGCGCTGCTGGTGGTCCGCGAGAGCCGCGCCCAGGGCAAGACCCGCTACGACGTCCCCGGAATCGTGCTCGCCAGCGCGGGCCTGATGTCGCTGGTCTACGGCTTCACGCTGGCCGCTCAGCCCGAACGTGGCTGGGACGACCCGCTGACGATCGTCCTGCTGGCGTTGTCAGTGGTGCTACTGGTCGCATTCGTCCTGGTCGAGCAGCGCACCCGCGAGCCGCTGCTGCCGCTGCACATCGTGCTCGACCGCAACCGCGGCGGCGCCTACCTGACGTTCCTGTTCGTCGGCACCGGCTTGTTCGCCATGTTCCTGTTCCTCACGTTCTACCTGCAGATCGTGCTGGGTTACTCCCCGCTGGCGGCGGGCTTCGCTTTCCTGCCGTTCAGTGTGTGCATCATCGCGATGGCCGGTGTGGCGGCGCAGCTGCTGCCCAGGGTCGGGCCGCGCCCGCTGATGCTCGTCGGCCTGGCGATGGCCGCGACCGGCATGCTGCTGCTGACCCGGGTCGGAGTGGAGGGAAACTACTGGGGCGAGGTCTTCCCTGCGATCATGATCATGGGTCTGGGGATGGCGCTGGTCTTCATCCCGGCGTCCAGCACGGCGCTGTTCGGGGTCGCCGATCGCGACACCGGGGTCGCCAGCGCGACGCTCAACACGGCACAGCAGATCGGCGGCTCGATCGGCACCGCGCTGCTGACCACGGTGTACACCCAGGCGGTCAGCCGCTACTTCGCAGGTCAAAACCTGCAGGGCGAGCCGGACCTGGTCACCCGGAACGAGGCCTTCATCAGCGGATACCACACCGCCTTCGTGTGGGGTGCAGGCTTCCTGATCGCGGCGTTCGTCGCGACGGCGCTGTTGATCAAGGTGCGCAAGAGCGATCTGCCCGCCGCTGAGCGGGACGCACAGCTCGCTGCCGCCTGACGGGTCAGCGGGCGCGGCCGGCCTCGTCGAGGTGGTCGCGCCAGCTGCGCCGGGGCGCCCAGCCGAGCAGGCGCTTCGCCTTGGCGGTGTCGATGCCACTGGCATCCGGCCGCGACACCGGGCGCAACTCGGTGGGAGCGCCCGGGAAGGCGGCGCGCCACGCCGAGTGCAGATCCCGGCCACCGATCGTGTCGTCGGCGGCGATGTACATCACCTCGTGGCCGGGCAGGTCCGACTCCGCCGCGAGCCGGATCGCCTCGGCCAGGTCGTCGGCGTCGATGTAGGCCCACCCCGTCACGCCCGCCGCGGACGTGTCCGCGACCAGCGGGCCGAGGTTGCGCTCCCAACTCGTCGCGTCCTGCACCCACGTCGGACGGATCGAGATCACGCGCAGGTCGCTGCGCCGCACGGCTGCCTCGCACACCTGCTCGCCAAGATGCTTGGCCAGGGCGTACGGATCCTGCGGTGTGACGGGGTGCGCCTCGTCCAGCGGTAGGTAGGCCGGGAGGAACGGCCGTTCGGCGAAGATGAAGCCGGGCACCGTCTCGCTGGAGATGTTGACCAGGCGCGGCACCCCCCAGCGCACGCACGCCTCGACGACGCCGAAGAGCGCCATCAGGTTGTTGCCGAACACGACATGCGGGGCGTGCTGCCCGGGTGCCGGGATCGCCGCGGCGTGCACGACCGCGTCGAAGCGACGCGCGCCGCCGCCGCGGGGATCGCTGCTGGATCCGCTGACCAGCGACGACGTCTGCCCGAAGTCCGTGAGGTCCGCGTGGACGTAGGCCAGCCGCAGGTGGGCCGGCGCGTCATCGAGAGGGGCGTCCCACGACGGTGGGGCCTGATCGCTCGCGGTGACGTCGTGACCCGCCGCGTCGAGGGCGGCCACTGCCGCCCGTCCCACCTTGCCCCTTGACCCGGTCACCAGGATGCGCATCGGGTCATCCTCCCCGACCCCTGACACAGGCGCGTACCGGTGTCGGTGGCCATGGGTAGCGTCGCCCGGGTGATGTTCACGACCCGGCCGGAGCTGCAGGGCAGCGTGGGAATGGTCTCCTCGACCCACTGGCTGGCCTCCGCGGCCGGGATGGCGCTGCTGGAGGCGGGAGGCAACGCGTTCGACGCCGCGGTGGCCGCCGGGCTCACACTGCAGGTGGTGGAGCCGCACCTCAATGGTCCGGGCGGCGACCTGTCTGCCGTTTTCGCCGGACCCGGCATCGATCCGACGGTGCAGTGCGGCCAGGGAGTGGCCCCGGCCGCGGCGACGCCGGCGCACTTCGCCGGCCTGGGGATGGCGATGGTGCCGGGGGCCGGCCTGCTCGCGGCCGTTGTGCCGGGGGCGACGCCGGCCTGGCTGACCCTGCTGCGCGACCATGGCACCGTCACGTTGCGGGCCGTCACAGACACGGCCGTGCACTACGCCGCCACGGGCATTCCCGTGCTGCCCGCCATCGCCAGGACCGTCGAGAGCGTCGCCGACCTCTTCGTCGACGAGTGGCCGACATCGGGGCAGCTCTATCTCCACACGGGAGCCTGGCTGCGCAACCCCGGCTGGGCGGCGACGCTGCAGCGCCTCGTCGGCGAGGCCGAGGCGGCCACCACCGCCCGAGAGGGGCAGATCGATCATGTGCTGCGCTCGTGGTCGCACGGGTTCGTCGCCGCCGCCATCGACGACTTCGCCCGGCAGCCGCACCGGGACTCCTCCGGAGGCCGGCACCCGGGCCTCCTGACCGGCGACGACATGGCCGCGTGGCACCCCTCCTACGAGCCGCCCGCCACACTGGACTTCCATGGCCTCACCGTCTGCAAGACCGGGCCCTGGGGCCAAGGACCGGTGCTCCTGCAACAGCTCGCCCTGCTCGACGGTCTGGACCTCGTCCCGGGGACGGCGGGCTTCGTCCACACCGTCGTCGAGGCTGCGAAGCTCGCGTTCGCCGACCGGGAGGCCTGGTACGGCGACGCCGCCGGGGTCGCCATGGATGAGTTGCTGTCGGCCGGATATGCAGCTCAGCGCCGGGCGCTGATCGGCGACGAGGCCGACGGCGGGTTACGGCCGGGCAGCCCCGCCGGGCTGGACCCCCGGTTGCCCGACCTGATGGCCGGGTCCGCCGCTCGGGCCGCCGGGATCGACGAGTTCGACGCCACGACATCGGAGCCGACGCTGTCGCGCCATGGCGAGGCGGTGGTGCCCACCGGCGACACCTGTCACGTCAGCGTTGCCGACCGGTTCGGCAACCTGGTGGCCGCGACGCCGAGCGGGGGCTGGCTGCAATCCTCGCCCGTGGTGCCCGGCCTTGGGTTCCCGCTCGGCACCCGGCTGCAGATGGCCTGGCTGCAGCCCGGCCTGCCCAACTCGCTGGTGCCGGGTCGGCGGCCCCGCACCACGCTGTCGCCGTCGCTCTGCCTGCGCGACGGGGAGCCCGAGCTGGCGTTCGGAACGCCGGGCGGCGACCAGCAGGACCAGTGGCAACTCGGGTTCCTGCTCAACCACCTGCTGGGCGGGATGAACCTGCAGGAGGCGATCGACTATCCGGTCTTCCACACCACTCACGTGCCCAGCTCGTTCCACCCGCGGGAGAGTCATCCCAAGCAGGTCGTTGTCGAGTCCCGGATCGGCGACGACGTGATTGCCGGGCTGCGGCGACGCGGGCACCAGGTGACGGTCAGCGGGCCGTGGTCGTTGGGGCGGATGTGCGCGGTGGGGCGCGGACCGGATGGGCGGCTGCGTGCCGGGGCCAACCCGCGCGGCATGCAGGGGTACGCGGTGGGACGCTGACGTGTGACCCAGACGCGGGACCGGACGCTGTCCGGCGTCGGCCTGGTCCTCGTCGGAATCGGGTCGGTGCAGATCGGCGCCGGGGTGGCGACGTTCCTGTTCCCGCTGGCGGGGCCGGGTGGGGCGGTGTGGCTGCGGCTGCTGCTGTCGGCGGTGCTGCTCGCGGTGCTGTGGCCGCCGTCGCGGCTGCCGTGGGCGGCGATCCTTCGGCGACGGCGCGGCGACTCCCGGCAGGGCGGCGACCGGCAGGGCGGCGACC
>CAZEYA010000067.1:6966-17587 GCA_964516515.1 uncultured Kineosporiaceae bacterium
CCGGCAGGGCGGCGACCGGCAGGGCGGCGACCCGCAGGGCCTCGGCTGGGACGGCCGGACCTGGTGGACCGTTGTGGCCTTCGGGGTGGTGCTGGCCGGGATGAACTGGTCGTTCTACGAGTCGCTGGCCCGCATCCCGCTGGGCATCGCCGTGGCGATCGAGTTCGCCGGACCGCTGGCGCTGTCCATGGCGTTGTCGCGCCGGTGGACCGACGCCGCATGGGCCGTGCTCGCCGCTGCCGGACTGGCCGGGCTCACCCTGATCGGCGCCGGTACCCATGGAGCAGACCTCATCGGCATCGGGTTCGCCGCGATCGCCGGTGCGCTGTGGGCCTGCTACATCCTCATCTCGCAACGCGTGGGGCGCCTGGTGCCGGGGATGCGGGGGCTGTCCGTGGCGCTCGTCATCGGCGCGATCCTGACCACGCCCGTGGGGCTGGCCGCGGGCAGCCGGCTGTGGGACTGGCAGGTGGTCGGGCTCGCCGCAGCCGTGGCGCTGCTCAGCACGGCGGTGGCCTACGGCGCAGAACTGGAGGCGCTACGGCGGCTGCCTGCTCGCGTCTTCGGCGTCCTGATGAGCATCGAGCCGGCCTTGGCGGCGCTCATCGGGCTGGTGCTGCTGGGCCAGCTGCTGGCCCCCGGCGAGTGGTGGGGGATCGCGGCCATCTGCCTCGCGAGTGTCGGCGCGACCCTGACGGCACACCGACGGACATCGCCGGACCCGCCGTGACCACGCGGCGGCCGCGAACGGGCACCGGCGCGGCCACCGCCGGGCAGTGGCCGGTGGCAGGCGGCACGGCCGAGATCGTCGCCGTCACCGGAGCCCGCGAGCAGTGGCTGCTACGGCTTGACGGCATCGACCAGTCCCACGTCGACCTCGCCGACCCGACCCACCTCGCCTTCGACTACATCCGCTGGATCGGGCACGTCATCGACCTGCTGGCGCCCGCCTTCGACGCGTTGCACACGGTGCACGTGGGTGCCGGTGCCGCAACGCTGGCCCGCTACGTCGCTGCCACCCGGCCAGCCTCTCGGCAGGTGCTGCTCGACCCGGACGAGCCGCTGCTGCAGGTTGTCCGCGACCACCTCGGGCTGCGCTCCACCAGCCACCTCAAGCTGCGCGCCGTCGACGGCCGTGACGGGCTTGCAGGCCTGCCGGCGCAGGCCTACCACCTCGTCATCCGGGATGCCTTCGCCGGTATGGCGGTCCCGCCCCGGTTGCTGTCCACCGGGTTCACCGCAGCGGTGACCCGGGTGCTGGCGCCCGGCGGCTGCTACGTGGCCAACCTCAGCGATCGTGCCCCGTTCGACCTGTTGCGGGCCGAGGCGAGCACTGCGCTGCAGTCCTGGCGCCGTGTCCTCGCCATCGCCGAACCCGCGACCTGGCGCGGCCGCCGAACGGGCAACGTCATTCTGGTGGCCTCGGACCGGGCGCTGCCATTGCCCGACCTGGCGCGTCGGCTGTCCGGGGGATCGGCTGCGGCCCGCTTGCTGACCACTGCTCAGCTGCGTGACCGGGTGGGCGGGCGGCAGCCGCTGTTCGACGGTGACCCGGTGCCGCAACCGCCCGTCCGGCCGACCTGGATGTAGCCCGGCCGGGAGTGGTGGGCCGCGACATCACACGCTGCCACGGTGCGGTAAGGCGACCGGATGCCCCAACTGCCCCTAGCCTGAGGGCAATCTGTCCGCTGCGTCCCGCATGGGGGTGGTTCCGCTTGAATCCGACCGCAGCGGCCAGGTGCCGCCCAGGCGTGACGGCAGGCGGGCGCCCATGACGGCGATCTACGACTTCCTCCGCCAGCCAGCCACGCGGCCGGCGCCCGAGCCGGCCCCGTCGCTGCAGTCGCTGCCCGACACCGGCGAGGTGGCCACTCCGCGGCCCACGATGGTGAGTACGGCCGGGCACCTGCGCTCCGCCGGGAGCGAGCAGCAGCGCAGTCCCCGCCCTCGGGTGGCTGCCGTCGTCGACCGGCTGGCGTCTCGTCATGCCCGGGTCGTGCAGGGCCTGCAGGCGGGGCTTCGTCGGCAGGGCATCGCGCTCATGGTCTACGTCGCGGGCCAAGCGGCAGAGCGTGACGAGATCGTGCTGGCCGAGCTGCTGGGCAGCGCACAACTCTCGGGTCTGGTGTCGCTGACGTACCCGCCGTTCGGCCGGCATGGCCCGCCCGGAAGGCTCGCTGAGCTGCCGCTGGTCATCGTCGGTACGCACGCCCCACAGGTCTCGACGGTGGGGTGCGACACCAGCACCTCGATGTCGCGGCTGATGACCCATCTGCTCGACGAGGGCGAAGTGCGGCATCCCGCGTTTGTCCGGGGTCTCGCCGTGCCGGACTCGAACGAGCGCGAGCTCGGGTTCCGCGCGGCGTGCGCCGAGCGCGGTATCGCGGTGCCCGCCTCCAGGCTGCTCGACGGCGGTGACGACCGGGCGAGCGCCTACCGGGCCACCTCGGCGCTGCTGCGCGTCGACACGGATGTCGACGCCATCGTGGTGGCCGACGACGAGATGGCCGAGGGGGTGCTTGACGCGCTGGCCGACCACTCACGCAATGTGCCCGACCAGGTGAAGGTGGCCGGCTTCGACGGCGACGCCCGAACCGCTCGCGCCAGGCCACCGCTGACGACGGTCGACCAGCGCCTGTACGAGCAGGGGGAGGCGGCCGCGGATCTGCTGGTGGCGCAGCTCAATGGGGATCGGCAGCCGCGGGCGGTGCGGATCGAGGGCCGGCTCATCGTGCGCCGCTCGACCCGGCCCTACGCCGCCTCGCCCGGTAGGCGGACCCCCGCCTCGGTGATCGTCAGCGACCGCGAATCGATGTTTCACGTGGTGCAGGCCGAGATCGGGCCGTGCCCACCGGTCATCGACGGCTCGTGGGCCCGTCGCTGGCTGGAGCATCTCCACGATCAGATGCATTCCGGTGTCCTCGACGAAGGGTGGGTGGGATCGTGGGGCAGGCCGAGCGGTTCGGTGGACGACCTCGAACGGGCCACGACCTGGCTGATCGGGGCCTCGCGCGTCGTCATGGACATCGTGTGGCGGCGCTTTCGTGACGACGGCAGTTTTCCGGCCGCGGACATCCACGGGCAGGTCGTCGCCCGGCTCGCCGCCGTGCGAGCCGACGGCACCCGCGCCAGCGACCGCGGCGACCTGGTCGGGTTGCGGCAGGTGGTCGCGATGAACCACGCGTTGAGTGCGGCCGGGTCGGTGCCGGAACTGGTCGCCGAGGTCGTCGGCTTCCTGCCGCAGCTGGGCGTGTCCACGTGTTTCCTGGTGCTCTTCGACGAACCCGACGTGACCGGGCATGGGGCGGGTGCTGCCACGGGTCCGCATGCCCGGGTCGTGCTGGCCTACGCGGACGGCGAGGCGCGGCCGGTCGACGATCCCGCATACGCGCTCGAGCAGCTGCTGGGAGGAGCCGACAGCGACGAGCCACCCATGACCGTGCAGCCGCTCATCGACCGCCAGCGGCAGTACGGCCTGCTGATGTACCGGCAGGACGCCGCTGTCGGTCATGGCGCCGACGCCGTGCAGCGCGACCTGGTGTCCCGGATCGAGGAGGTGGTGATCCGGCAGCGGGCGGCGCTGGACTCCGACGGGCTGCGGCGCCGACTCGCCGGCACGGCCGCAGAGCTGGCCGCGGAGGTCGACCAGCGGCGCAAGCTGGAGGATGAGCTGCGCCGGGTCAATCGCGAACTGGCCCGCTCGTTGCTCGTGGACCCGCTGACCGGGATCGGCAACCGGGCGTCGCTGGATGAGGTGCTGGAGCGCGAATTCACGGCGCATGGCCACAGTCGACGCCCGCTGGCCGTCATCATGATCGACATCGATCGCTTCAAGGCGTACAACGACCGGTACGGGCATCAGCAGGGTGACCAGACGCTACGCGCCGTCGCAGTGCGCCTGCGGGACTCCGCCCGCCGCGGCGGCGATATCGCCGCGCGCTACGGCGGCGAGGAGTTCGCCCTGGTGCTGCCGGACACCGACGCTCGCGGCGGGGAGCGGGTGGCACGCCAGGTCCTCGAGGATGTCCGGGTCGCCGGGATCACCGACGAGGACTCGCCGTCCGGAGTGCTCAGCGTCAGCCTCGGGGTGGCGGCGGTGGTGCCGGGCGACGGCTGGGATGCCGCTGATCTGGTGCGGGCTGCCGACACCGCGCTGTACGAGGCGAAGGCCGCCGGTCGCGACGCCGTTGCCGTCGCGGGTCCGTTGCTGCACCGCGAGCCCGATCAGCCCGGCTCGCTCGTCCCTCGCCGAACGGGGCGGCGGGCCAGCCCAGCGCCTGACTGACAGCGCCCGCTTACGCCATTTGTGGACAAAAGGCGGCCGTACGACCCCCAGCTCCCGCCATTTGTCGACAAAAGGTGGCCGCACGACCCCCAGCTCCCGCCCTTTGTCGACAAATGGCGGACTTACGGCCCCCCGCGGCATCCCATCGTCGACAAAGCGCGGGAGCGGGGAGGGTGAGCGTGGGAGGGGGGCGAGCTCGGTCGGCTACCGGAGGGCGGCGGTGACGAGGTCGCGGGCGGCGGCCTGCACCTCGGTGAGGTGTTCGGGGCCGCGGAAGGACTCGGCGTAGATCTTGTACAGGTCCTCGGTACCGGAAGGACGGGCTGCGAACCAGGCGCTGTCGCTGACCACCTTGAGCCCCCCGATCGGGGCGCCGTTGCCCGGTGCCCGGGTCAGCACGGCGCGGATTGGTTCCCCGGCCAACTCAGTAGCGGTGACCGCGTTGGGCTGCAGCGCGCCGAGGCGGGCTTTGGCCTCGCGGTCGGCCGGGGCGTCGGTGCGGGCGTAGGCGGGCTCGCCGTGCCGGGCGGTCAACTCGGCGTAGGCATCGCTGGGCGAACGGCCGGTGACAGCGGTAATCTCGGCCGCCAGCAGGCACAGCAGCGGTCCGTCCTTGTCGGTCGTCCAGACGCTGCCGTCACGGCGCAGGAACGAGGCGCCCGCACTCTCCTCGCCGCCGAAGCACACGCTGCCGTCCAGCAGCCCGGGCACGAACCACTTGAAGCCGACCGGGGTCTCCAGCAGGCGGCGGCCCAGTGCCTCGACCACCCGATCGATCATCGACGAGGACACCAGTGTCTTGCCGACGGCCGCGTCCGCCGGCCAGCCGTCCCGGTGCCGCACCAGATAGTCGATCGCGACAGCCAGGAAGTGGTTGGGGTTCATCAGGCCGTCAGCTGTCACGATGCCGTGGCGGTCGGCGTCGGCGTCATTGCCAGTGGCGAGGGTGTACTCGGTCTCGCCTGCCATCAGTCCGATCAGCGAGGCCATCGCGTACCGACTGGAGCAGTCCATCCGGATGGCGCCGTCGTGGTCGAGCGTCATGAATCGCCAGGTCGCGTCCACCAGCGGGTTGACCACCCGGATGTCCAGCCGGTGGGCCTCGGCGATCGCGGCCCAGTAGTCGACGCTCGCCCCACCGAGGGGGTCCGCGCCGATGACGACCCCGGCCGAGCGGATCGCGTCGATGTCGATCGCGTGCGGCAGGTCCGCGACGTAGCGGGCCATGTAGTCGTACTCCTGCGCACCGGCCCGGGCCGCCGCGAACGACACCCGGCGGACTCCGGCCGCCCGGCCGCCCCCCTCGCGCAGGATCGAGTTGGCGAGCTCGGCGATCCACTTGGTGGCGTCGGTGTCCGCGGGGCCACCGTGCGGCGGGTTGTACTTGAAGCCGCCGTCGGCGGGCGGGTTGTGCGACGGCGTGATGACGATGCCGTCGGCGCGGGCGCGGTCGCCGCCGTCTAGGCCACGGTTGTGGGCGAGGATGGCGTGGCTGACCGCCGGTGTGGGGGTGTAGCGGTCGCCGGCATCGACATGCACCGCGACGCCGTTGCCCGCGAGTACCTCAAGCGCGCTGACCCACGCCGGCTCGCTGAGCCCGTGGGTGTCACGGCCGACGAACAACGGCCCGGCGACGCCTTGCCCGGCCCGGTAGTCACAGATGGCCTGGGTCATGGCCAGCACGTGCGACTCGTTGAAGGCGGCGTTGAGGCTGGAGCCGCGGTGACCGGACGTGCCGAACGCCACGGCCTGGTCGGCCAGGCCCGGGTCGGGCGTCAGCGAGTAGTAGGCGGTGACGAGATGTGGCAGGTCGACGAGATCACCGGGCTGGGCGGGCAGGCCGGCACGATCGTGGGTCACGCACCGATCCTGGCACGAGAGAATCTGGCGCGGGAGAATGACGCATGCCGGAGCTGCCCGAGGTCGCCGCGCTCGCCGACTTCCTGCGCCAACGCGTCGTCGGCCGCGTCATCGCGCGGATCGACGTCGCCGCCTTCAACGTCCTCAAGACCTACGACCCGCCGCCCACCGCGCTGGCCGGGCTCGCCGTCACGGGTGTCGCCCGCCACGGCAAGTTCGTCGACCTCGACGTCGACGGCCTGCACCTGGTGTTCCATCTCGCCCGGCTGGGCTGGCTGCGCTGGTCCGACGCGCTGCCTGCCACCGTCCCGAAACCCGGCCGCTCGCCCATCGCGTTGCGTGTGCACCTCGACGACGGGTCCGGCTTCGACCTGACCGAGCAGGGCACCCAGAAGAAGCTCGCCGCATACGTCGTGGCCGACCCCGCGCAGGTGCCGGGCATCGCCACGCTCGGCCCCGACCCACTGGCGGTGGACTTCGATCTCGGGCAGTTCGCGGGCATCCTGTCCGGTTCGCGACAGCAGATCAAGGGACTGTTGCGCGACCAGTCGATCCTGGCCGGCGTCGGCAACGCCTATTCCGACGAGGTGCTGCATGCGGCCCGGCTGTCACCGTTCGCGATCGCCGGCAAGCTGGGTGAGGCCGACGTGCGGCGGCTTTACGCCGCGCTGCGCGACACGCTGGCCGAGGCGGTGGCCGCCTCGACCGGCAAACCGGCGTCAGAACTCAAGGACGCCAAGCGGGCCGGGATGCGGGTGCACGGCCGCGCCGGCCAGCCCTGCCCGGTGTGCGGCGACACGGTGCGCGAGGTGTCCTTCGCCGACTCCTCGCTGCAGTACTGCGCCACCTGCCAGACGGGGGGCAAGGTGCTCGCCGACCGACGGTTGTCACGGCTGTTGAAGTGAACGCTGAAGTGACGGCTGCTGACAGGACCGGTGCGCGTTGGGATGTTCGCTGCGCCCTCTGCCACCATCTGGGCCATGGCCGATATCACTGAGGTGCCCGCAACCGACGTCCCCGACGGCGCGATCCTGATCGACGTCCGGGAGGACGACGAGTGGGCCGCCGGGCACGCCCCGGGCGCCATCCACATCCCGCTCGGCGAGGTGCCGTCCCGCTTCGGCGAGATCACTGACGCCAGCGACGGCGAGGTGTACGTGGTGTGCCGCGTCGGTGCCCGCTCCGCCCGGGCCGCGACGTGGCTTGCGGAGAACGGTGTGGAGGCGATCAACGTCGGCGGAGGGATGAGCGCCTGGGCCGACGCCGGGCGCCGGATGGTCTCCGAGGACGGCGCCGGGCCCCGCGTCATCTGACCGCCACCCGACGACATGCCATCCGGCACGACGGCAGGCGCGCGGCCGCTGGTCGTCGCACATCGAGGGGCCAGCGCCGCGTGGCCCGAGCACACTGCGGCCGCCTACGTCGAGGCGATCGCCGCCGGCGCCGATGCTGTCGAGTGCGACGTCCGGATGAGCGCCGACGGGCACCTGGTCTGCGTCCACGACGCTCGGGTCGAGCGGACGGGCAACGGCTGGGGCCCCGTCTCGCGGCACACCCTGGCGCAGTTGCGGCAGCTCGACTGGAGCGTCGCACGCCCGGCCATGCCGGCCATGAGCTCCGACCCGCCCGCGGACCCGGCGGCGCTGCTGACCTTGCCGGACCTGGTCGACCTGCTGCTGGCGGCCGCGTCGCCGGTCGGTCTGCTGGTCGAGACCAAGCATCCCGCCGCCCGCGGCCGGCATGTCGAGGCCGCCGTGGTCGCCGCGCTGCGGCCGGCCCTCGCGCGGCTGCCGCTGGTCGCGGTCATGTCCTTCTGGCCACCTGCGGTCCGGCGAATGCGCCGCCTGGCGCCGGCCGTCACCCGGGTCGCGTTGCGGGCCGACCGTCACCCGGCTCCTGTGTTGGGCAGGCCGGACGCGCTCGGGCTCGCCATCGCCACCGTGCGGCGCGACCCGAGCCGGGTGCGGCGGGCACACGCCGCAGGTCGGCGCGTCTATGTCTGGACCGTCGACGAGGCCGAGGACGTCGAGCGATGCGTCGCGGCCGGGGTCGACGCCATCATCACCAACCGACCGCGAGAGGTCCGTGGGATGCTCTCGCCGTGACCACGGCCTCCACCAGCCCCAAGACCAGCTCCAGGACGAGAAACCAGGCGAGTGCCACGCCGAGTGCGGCGGACAGCTCAACGCAGATCGCCCCGCCGAGTGGCGGCCTGAGGGCGCCGTGCCCATGCGGGTCGGGCAAGCGCTACAAGCAGTGTCACGGTCGCATCCGGACCGCCGAGGCATTCGTCGCCCGCCCGTTCGAGGGCCTGCCCCGCGAGACCGACTTCGTCGCCTTCCGCGAGATCGTGCCGGCGGCGACGATGGCCGCGACGACCGTGGACGGCGACGCCGTGGTGTTCGCCACCGTGCTGCCCGGCGCCTGGCCGGCGCTGCGTCGGCCCGACGGCACCGTGTGGGTCGGCGTGCAGACCAGCGGCGCGTCGGCCGACATCAGCCGTGACCTCGCCGTCGCGCTGACCGCCGGAATCGCGGCGGACCCGGGCCACATCGTGGAGCACGTCGACGGCCGTGGCACCGCCACCCGGCTGCAGGACCTGCTGGGAGGCGTCGAGCCGGCGAAGGTCCATGAGGACTTCTCGTTCTGGGTCGAGGGGCTGGCCGAGGACGACGAGCTCGGCGCGCGCGGCACCCTGGCCGGGATCCGGGCCTCCCTGGAGCGGGCCAACGAGGCGATCATCACCACCGAGCACGTCACCAGCGTCGACAGCGCATTCTGGGTGCGGATGGGCGGAACGACCTTCGTCCGCTGGGTGGTGCCGTTCGACGAGGACGCCTTCATGGCGGGACTGGCCCGGCTGCATGCCCAGGGCGGCGACGAGTCCGGCGCCGCCGGCTCCTCGCTCGGCGAGGGCACCCGCTTCGCCGGTGCGTTCCGGGCCCACGGCCTGTTGGTGCCGGTGTGGGATCTGTCATCTGCAGGCACCGCGGAGTCCTGCGAGGAGCCGCTGGCCCAGTTCGCCGAGCGCATCAACGAGGCGATGGCGGTCACCAGCCCGCTCACCCCGGACGAGCGACGGGCCCGGGCAGGGCTGGTCTCACGGCAGGTCACCCTGCGCTGATCACTGCGCGCCGAGGGGGCTGACCCCGGGAACATCCCGTGTTGACGCCCGGCCCATCAGTCTCCGGCTGACGCCGACCCAAGCCGTCAGAGCAGGTCTGAGCCGAGCGCCCGGGCGAGCACCTGCTTGGCCGGCAGGCCCAGCGCGGCGGCGGCGCTCGCGACGTCCTCCCACTCCGGCTGGGCGTTGACGACCCGACCGTCGAGGTAGGCGCGCTTGACCCGGACCTGCTGCCCGGCGACGTCGACGACCACCTCGTCGCGGGGCAGCGCGTGCTTGGCCACGGCATGGACCCGTAGGCCGATCGCGGTCGTCTCGGTGAGGATCACCCGTCGGATGGCATCGGCCGCCTCGGGTGTGCTGAGCACCGACAGAGTGTGCGCCGGCCGGCCCTTCTTCATCAGCATCGGTGTGAGCCAGGCGTCGTCGGCGCCGGCCGCGAGCAGCTGCGCGAGCACCCGGGGCCACAGCCGGGGGTCGAGGTCGTCGACGTTGCTGCTTGTCACGAGCTCGATCTCCGGCGCCGACGACCCGACCGCGGCAACCGCGGCGCCGATCACGACCCGGAGCGCACCGAACCGCCCGGGCGTTGGCCGCGAGCCCGCCCCCACGCCGGTTGCGCCGATACGCAGCAGCGGCAGCGCCCCCCAGGAGTCGGTGAGCGAGGCAAGCAGGGCGATCCCGGTCGGGGTGCACGCTTCCCCGACCGCGTCGCCGCTGATCACCGGCACCTCCGAGATCCGGGCGATCTCCAGTACGGCAGGCACCGGCAGCGGCAGCGGGCCGTGGGACGGCGCGATGCCGCCCGACCCCGCGAAGCCGAGCGCCACAGGTGTGGTCACGACCCGGTCGATGCCCAGGTTCACCACGGCCGCCGCTGTGCCGACGATGTCTGCGATGGAGTCGTGTCCGCCCACCTCGTGGAAGTGGATGTTCCCGATGTCCTCGCCGTGGATCGCGGCCTCGGCGCGGGCCAGCAGTTCGAAGGCGGCGATGGCCCGCTCGCGAACGGCGGCGTCCAGCGGCGACCGGACGAGCATGTCCCGGATCGCCGACCAGGTTCGGTCGGTGTCGCGGTCGGTCGCGTCCACTACGACCCTCACGCGGGCGACCCGGAAGCCGTCGCGAACCTCGTGCTCGAAGATCACGTCGGCGGGCACGACGGCGCGCACCGCGGCACGGATGGCGTCGCGCGCGGCGCCCGCATCCCACAGCGCACCCAGCAGCATGTCGCCCGCGGCCCCACGGCCGGCGTCGATCCAAGCCAGTGTCACCCGTCGTCCGCCGCTGCGCCCACAGTGGCGTCCGCCGCTGCGCCCACAGTGGCGTCCGCCGCTGCGCCCACAGTGGCG
>CAZEYA010000068.1:0-17437 GCA_964516515.1 uncultured Kineosporiaceae bacterium
GAAACGGACCGGGAGCAACCCCGGCACCGCGCCCCAGGCCGACTCACCAGTGCAGGCGGTTCTCGATGCTTCAGTGCCCGCGCAGCCAGGCGGCCAGGTCGGCGGGGTGTGCCTGCTCGGCGGGCACGGTGCAGATCGCGTAGACCACCTCGCGGCGGTGCCCGCCGGTGCGGGTGATGGGCCGGCTGGTGCGGGTGATCCGGATGGCCTGGGTGGCGTGGGGGAACCCGAGCCCGGCGGGAACGGTGACCGCTGTGAGAGTGCGTTTCTCGATCCGGCCGTGGCCGCGGCCGGTGCTGGTGTGGGCGACCGCGACGGCTGTCCAGGGCAGTGCTCGTAGCCTCGCCAGCAGGGTGGGTTGGTTGCCTTTCACGGTGACCAGCAGGTGCGCACCGCGGGCACGTAGATACTCGGCGTGGCGGGTCTGGGCGTGTCACGCATCGACGGTGACCACCACATCGGTGAGGTCGCCGATCTGGTCGAGGAGGTCACTGAACCGGGGAATCTCGTTGGTCTTGGCATCGACATCGACGGGGGCAACGACCACACCCCGGTGGTGGTCGAGGGCGGCGAGCAGATGCACGGGCTGATCACCGCGCCCGGGGGCACGCCGCGTGGCGCGCAGGGCTTTGCCGTCCACGGCCAACACCAGCCGTGGCTGCCACCGCCTCGCAGTCGCCGCAGCCGGACCCAGGACCGACCGAAGCCAGGCGCCGACACCGTGTTGCAAGGCCGCGGCATCAATCCGGGTCAGGACCCGCCATAGGGCGCCATAGGGTCACCGCGTCCGGCACCGCCGTGTCCAGACCCAACTGCTCCCGATGCCCCGGCGTCAGATCCGCAGCCCAGTCGGCCACCGCCGCGAAGGACCGGGCACCGGCCAGCGTCGCGCACACCGCGACCGCCAGGATCACCCTGAGCGGATACCGCACCCCCCTCTTGGCCCGTGGATCCGGTGCCGCGGCCAGCACCTCAACCAACCGAACACGATCACCAGCAGTGAGCGCACGCGTAGCTTCCGGGGACCCGCCGTCGACCCCGAAGAGGTCGCCCACCACGGCACCGATAGGCGAGAATGACACAGCAGGCACGGTCGTCCCCCGATCACGAAGCGTAGACAACTCCATGATCAGCAGGCAGACCGTGCCTGCACCCGACCTCACCCCGGCGTGTCGCCAGCAACGTTCACCCAGGTCATCGCCCCTCCCCCCGGACTACGTAATGACCCTGGGCGGTGCCGCGGCCTATCCGGTCCCTACGGCGATGGCGCTGCCATGCGGCTCGGTCGGACGCGGGCTACGCCGCTGGACGGGTCAATGCTTACCGAGATCAACTGGCGGCCGTGGAGCCCGCAGGGACAATCGCTGACAACGCGCTCGCAGCGGCGATGACTCGGCAGGCGGCCGAGAAGTGCGCACCATGACGGCCGGCGGTGGAGCAGAGGTCCGATGCTCCTGGGCCACATCACATGCCAGTTGCGGCAGCAACGCAGCCACGCCGCCTCCAGCAGCTACCCACATCGCCTCCAGCAGCTAACCGCACCGAGTAGCCACAGGCTCGATGACGCCGCAGCCGTCGCCTCCACCGGCAACGACCGGCGCGCCCCGGCCGCCTGGATCACCGTGGCGGCCGGGGCATGCCCGACCGAGTCGTGTAGGTCCCGAGACAGCCGGTTCCGCTCTGCCAGTCGTCGGGCCGCGTCCTCGGCCAGCGCCAGACGCTGCAAGGCGCTCGGACCCAGCAGGGCACCCGCCGCCCGGCGCAGTTGATACGGCGTCCCCATGACGAGCGCGCCGGCCAGGCCAATGCCAAGACCGTGAACAGGGTGCGCACAACCAACCAGCCGAAGCCGCCGGGGCGAGGGGAGATGCCAACGCCATTCCGCCGTAACGAACCCGCGCAGGACAAGCAGGTGGGCGTCACCGCGGCCATGAGTAACAGCAGTTCCCGGCGCCGGGTCGGCCAGGTCAACCAGTGAGGCCACGGGATGACGCCGCAAGACTCGGCCCAGGCGACCGCCGGGCGCTGCGCCAATGGTCTCGGTCATGCAGTCAACAGTCGGCGCGAGGTGGCCCTGGCGACTCCCCGCTGTCGGCGATGTTGCTCCCCGGGCGGGGAGGTCGATGTGGGTCCCGGCGCAGGGCTGGGACGGACGATGGCTGGGAAGGACAATGGCTGGGACGGACAATGGTCGGGTGCCTGCTGACGAGCTGCGCCGGACCAGGCTGCGCCGGATGCAGCGCACGGCCACCGCGTTGCTGGCCCTCGCGGCACTGGTGTTCGCCGTGACGCTGGGGGCCGACGGCGCGCTGGGGTACGTCAACGCCGCCGCCGAGGCCGCGATGGTCGGTGCCGTCGCTGACTGGTTCGCCGTCACGGCGCTGTTCCGCCGCCCGCTCGGGCTGCCGATCCCGCACACCGCGCTGATCCCCACTCGCAAGGACGAGATCGGCCAGGGCCTGGAGGAGTTCGTGGTGACGAGCTTCCTGTCCGAGCCGGTGGTACGCGCAAAGCTCGCGCGTGCCGAGCCGGCACGCCGGGTCGGGCAGTGGCTGTCGCACCCGGATCATGCCCGGCGGGTCGGCGCCGAGGTGACCGTGCTGGCCGGCGTCGCCTTGAACATCCTCCGCGACGACGACGTGGTGGCCGTCCTGGAGCACGCCGTCATCCGGCGGATCAGTGAGGTACCGCTCAGCCCGGTGGCGGGCCGCCTCCTCGAGGGAGTCATCGAAGACGCCACCCACCAGCCGCTGGTCGACCTGCTGCTCACCGAGGCCGAGGCGTGGCTGGCTGACAATCGCGAGGCCGTGGTCGGCATCGTGACCGAGCGAGCTCCGGGCTGGACGCCGGCGTGGCTGGACGCCGCGGTTGCCGGTCGCATCCACACCGAGCTGCACCAGTGGGTCAAGGACATCGCGGGCGACCCGGAGCACCGGGTTCGGGTGGCGCTGGACGATCTCTTGGCCACTCTGGCAGCGGACCTGCAGCACGACCCGGCGACCCGGGCGCGGGCCGAGGCGCTCAAGGACCGCGTCCTGTCGCACCCGCAGATCGTCGAGGTGACCACCGCGCTGTGGTCCTCGGCGCGACGGCTGCTGCTGGAGGCGGCCGAGGACCCCGACGGCGAGCTCCGCCGCCGGGTCGCGACCGGCCTGGTCGACATCGGGCTACGGCTCGAATCAGACCAGGTGCTGCGCGAGCGCGTCGATGGCTACCTCTGCGACGCCGCCGGGTACGTGGTGCGCGGGTACGCCGACGAGATCGCCGCCGTCATCTCCGAGACGGTGGCCCGCTGGGATCCCCGCGAGACCGCCGAGCGGATCGAGTTGCACATCGGCCGGGACCTGCAGTTCATCCGGATCAACGGCACGCTGGTCGGGGCGTTGCTGGGCCTTGCGCTCCACACGGTTGCCCAACTGGCCGCTTGATCCAAGGGGGCCGAAAGGTTCGAATCGACTAAAGTCCCAGAGAAGCTCGATTGATCACTGACTGTCAATGGGTGTGTCGCGGGCCGGACCGGGGACGCGCCATGATCTGGTGTGGCCGTCGTGCTGCACGACGCCCGCAAGCTCGACGCAGACGGGCAGGTCGACGGCTTCTGGCTACTTGCCGACGGTGGGTCGATCAGGCGTACCGGCACCGGCGAACCGCAACCCGCTGACGAGATGGTCGATGCGGCGGGCGGCTGGCTGGTCCCCGGCTTCATCGACCTTCACTGCCACAGCGGCGGCGGCCACAGCTTCGATGACGGGCCCGGGGCGGTCGAGGCGGGGCTGGCCGTTCACCGCGATCGCGGAGCTCACCTACCGCGACCCGCTCGTGCTCGGGGCTCACCTTGAGGGGCCGTGGCTCTCGCCCGCCCGGTGCGGGGCGCACGACCCGCGGCAGCTGCGAGTGCCGCAGCCGGGGGACGTGGCCGACCTGCTGGCCGCCGCCGCAGGCACGCTGTGCCAGGTGACCATCGCGCCCGAGCTCCCCGGAGCGCTCGACACGATCGAGACCCTGGTGGCCGCGGGCGTCAGCGTGGCGGTCGGTCACACCGAGGCCGACCATGGCATCGCCCGGGCGGCGTTCGATCGCGGTGCCCGCCTGCTCACCCACGCCTTCAACGCCATGCCCGGCATCGGCCACCGGTCGCCGGGGCCGGTCATGGCCGCGATCGCGGACGAGCGCGTGGTGATCGAGTTGATCCTCGACGGCGAGCACGTCCACCCGGACGTTGCCGACCTGCTGATCCGGGCTGCGCAGCAGCGCGTCGCCCTGATCACCGACGCGATAGGTGCCGCAGGTGCGGGCGACGGGAGCTACCGGCTGGGTGCACTGGAGGTCACCGTGACCGGCGGCCGAGCGGTGCTGTGCGGCTCGGCGACGCTCGCCGGGTCGACGCTGACCCAGGACCAGGCGCTGCGCAACGCGATCGCCCTGACTGCCACCCCGCCTGTCGACGCGGTCGGCGCGCTCACCGCGGTCCCGGCCCGGGCGCTGGGGCTGGGTCACCGGCTCGGGCTGCTCCGGCCCGGCTACGCAGCAGACGCCGTGCTGCTGGACGACGATTGGACCGTGGTGGCCGTGTGGGCAGCAGGCGCGCGGCTGCGATGAGCGTTTCGAGCCCGGCGAATCCGCGGGTTGAGCCCGGCGAATCCGCGAGCGCACCCGAATCTGACCGGGCGACCAGTCGGGCCTCGAGCACGAGCACACCGCCGTTGCCGGGCATCGGGCCCGCGCCCCAGCTCAGTGATCACACGGTTCGCCCCGCGTACGATGGCGTCCACCATCTTCGGGAGCAGGGACAAGGCGTCGATATGACGAAGCTGTGGCGAACGGTAGTGCGCTACCCGCCCACCTGGCTCGTCGTCGTGCTGTCGCTCGGCCTGGGGGCCGCCCTCGTCAGCTGGTTCTCCCCCGGCGTGGTCGGGACTCTGGTGATCGGCGGGCTCGTCGCTGTCGTGCTCGGTGTCTGGCCGGTGGCCATGCAGCTGAGCGGCACTTTCGGTCGGCTGGCCCGGCGCGAGGAGCAGCGCAGGCTCGCCGCCACGGACCCGCTGCCCGCGCTACGTGCCGAACTCGCCCGGCTCCCGGGTCGGCGCCCGCTCGAGCAGTTCGACGACGTGCGCGAGCAGGGCGACAACCTCACCGCGATTCTCGGCCGCCGGCTCGACGCCGGTGAGGTGACGTATGCCCGCTACCTGACCGCAACCCGCAGCGTCGTCGACGCCGTGACGCACAACCTGTCCGAGGTGGCACTAGCGCACCAGAGCATCAGCACCATTGAGGTTCCCGGGGTCGAGCGCCGACTGGCGGAACTGACCGGTGCCCCGGGCGCACCGGCCGAGCAGGAACGACAGTCGCTGACCGCGCGGTTGCAGCTCAGCCGTGAGCAGCAGGAGCGCATTGACGCGCTACTCGCCGAGAACGAGTCGGCCATGACCGCGCTTGCCCGCACCACCACCACCATCGGAAGGACCACGACCGGCGGCCCGCCGGTCGACGCCGCCGGAGCGATGGCCGAGCTGGAGACCCTCGCCGAGCGCGCCTCCCGGTATGCCAGCGGCTAGCGGCCGAACACACATGAACGACGACCCGCTGCTCGACCTCGGCGCTCCGCCCGCCACCCCCGCGACCCTCGATAGTCCCGACGGTCCCAACAGTCCCAACAGTCCCGATAGCCCGCGCGGTCGAGCGCGGCGGCTCGTTGCCCAGCTGGTGGCTGACGCCACGACCGACCAGTCGCTTGCCCGGCGCACTGTCGAGGGGCTCGGCCGTGACGCCCAGGTGGCCGCCGGTCGGTTCACGCGGCTGCTCGACGCGCCAGTCACCGATCTGGTCGACGCGGCCGGGGACGGTGGTGACGTCGCCACCGCACTGGCTGAGCTGATCGGCGTGCTGGACCGGATCGACCCCAGCGGCGTGAACGCGAGGCCCGGCTGGGGCCGTCGGACCCTCGGGGCGATACCCGGTGTCGGCTCACCGGTCCGGCGCTACTTCGAGCGGTTCCAGGCCGCGCAACCGGTCCTGGACCGCACCGTCATGGGCCTGCGCAAGGGCCGTGACCAGCTGCGTCGCGACATCATCACGCTGGAGGCGGATCAGGGCGCCATGCGTGACGTGGCTGGAACCCTGACGGCCTGCCTGGACCTGGCCGAGGCCGTCGATCACGAGCTGGCCGCTGCTGTCGCTGCTGTGCCGGCCGAGGATCCCCGCGGGCGGTTCCTGCGCGAGGAGATGTCTCTCAGCGTCCGGCAGCGGACCGTGGACCTGCAGCAGCAACTCGCGGTCACCCAGCAGGGCATCCTGGCCATGGACATCCTGACGGCCAACAGCCGGCGGCTGATCCGCGGTGTCGAGCAGGCGCTTGACGTCACCGTGGCCGCCCTCAAGGTTGCGGTCGCCGTCGCGTTGGCAGTGGCCCGGCAGAAGCTGGTGATCGACGCCGTCGACCGGACGTCCGGCACCATCGGTGCGACGGTAACGAACGACATGGCTGCACTACGTGCCGCTTTCGCCGCGATCCATCAGGCGCTGGACCAGATCGACCACGACCGGAAGGAAACCTCCACCGTCATGACCAACCACGTGCTCGACGCCACGAGATCCGCACCCGCAGCCGACGCCGGATTGCAGCTGTGAAGCGGGCCCCCGGCTGGGTGGCGGGCGCCGCCTGTCTCGCGGTCGTGGCAGCGGCCTGCGGCGGCAGTTCCGAACCGCTGACCGAGGACGACGCGCGCGAGAGACTCACCGAGCAGGTCGCCGACATCGGTTGGGTGGAGAATCTCCAGACGCGTTCGGCCACGGTCGAGTTCGACACCCCCGACCTCGCGGACACCCTGCCACCGATCGACGAGTACCCGATCGTCGTCACCCCGCCGCCGGGCACCGAGGTTGTCGCCGAGATCTTCGTGTCGACCGAGAAGTCCGGTGAGGGGACCGACGGCTGGATGGTCGACGTGGCGGAATCGTTCAATGCCGGCGGGGCGACCCTGTCCGACGGCAGGACGGCCGGGGTTGCTATCCGGAGCATCCCGTCGGGCACGGGCTACTCCTACATCGCGGCGGGTCGCGACCTGCCCGACGGGTTCAGCCCGTCCAACCAGCTGTGGGTCGAGATGGCGGCGGTCGAGACCGCGTTCACCGAGATCTCACCCAGCCTGGTGCCCAACGTGGCGGGGCTGGTGCTGCGCACGGAGACCGCCGACGAGGTCAGGGCCGCCTACGGCGAGGTCACCGCCGCGACCCTGATCGAGGCGACCATCGCCGGCGATGTGGTGACCGGCTACACCGACCCGTTCGCCTCCAGCACCGGACTCAACCTGCTGGTCACCGTGTTGGACTCGTTCGCCGAGGGTGATCAGTCGCGGCTCCTCGCGCCCGATGTCGCCAGCGTTTTCGAGGAGTTCCAGCGACGCGTGCCATTCGTCGCACTGACCACGCTGCAGCTGCGGGAGTCGGTCGAGCGTGAGGGCGGCACCCTGGACGCCTTCGTCATGGAATGGCAGACGTTCACCAGCACCGCGTCGCTGCAGGACGGGTTCGAGTTTGTCCCGTTCGGGATCCGCCACGACAACCCGCTGTACGCGGTGGGTGAGGCCGATGCCGGCGCCGTGGAGACGCTGGAACTGCTCGCCGCGTTCACCGACGGAAGCGATGCGCAGAACCTCGCCGCCGAGTACGGCTTCGACCCGCCCGAGTACGAGTCGGCGTTCGTGGCACCGCCGGGCGAGACCTTGATCGGCGCTCAGCAGTTGTGGAAGGAACGCAAGGACGGCGGCCGCCCCCTGGCTGCGGTATTCGTCACCGACGTTAGCGGCTCCATGTCCGGGACCAGGATCCAATCGGTGCAGCAGGCGCTGTTGTCGGCCCGAGGTTTCGTCAGCCCCGACGCCAAGGTGGGGATGGTCGAGTTCAGCGACGTCACGAGCAAGCGGCTGCCGCTGGCGGAGTTCGACCTCAACCAGCAGGCGCGGTTCGTGGCCGCGGTCGAGGACATGGAGGCTGCGGGCGGTACAGCCATGTACGACGGGATCCTGCTGGGCCTGGACATGCTGTTGGCCGAGCGCGACGCCAATCCGGACACCAAGATCCTGCTGCTGGTGCTCAGCGATGGTGCGACGGTGGACGGCCTCGACTTCAATGATGTCTCACGGACGGTCGAGGGCCTCAACATCCCGATCTACACGGTGGGCTTCGAGGCCGATCTGGACGAGCTGGACAGACTCACCTCGCTGGTCGAGTCCGCCAACATCAACGCCAGCGAAGACAACGTCGAGTTCCAGCTGTCGGCACTGTTCAACGCTGGGATCTGATCGGTGCGGGCGCTCGCGGCCTGGCTGCCGGTGTTGCTGCTGGTGTTCGGCGGCTACGCCTTCGTCACCGACCGGGCGATGTCGCAGGACCCGCAGCGGGTCCTGGTGATCGTCGACTCGTCTTTCCTGATGTCGCAGGTGTGGGGCCAGGTGCCGCAGGCGGTCGACGCCCTCGACGGGCAGCGGTACACCGAGTACGCCCTGGCGACCGAGAAGCAGCTCATCCACTCGTGGCGTGCCGAACTGGACTTCGACGGCGATGTGACCCCGTTCGCGCCGTGTGTTTTCGACACGGTCGACGAGCTCGCCGAGGTGCAGCAGGCGAACCGGGTCGTCGTGGTGACGACGGGAAACTCCTGCGCTGCGTCAGCGGTCCCCGACGACTGGCAGATCGTCACGCCCTAAAAGCCTGCTCCTCACGCACAGGCTCGTGCCCCTCACCCGGCAAAGCCGGTCCGGGGCAGGGCACCCACCCGATATCGCGCCGCATGACTGCGTCGGCCAGGCCCTGCAGCCGCCACCAGGCATGCGCCTGGCGGAAGCCGATGTTCTCCAACGCGGCGGCCGCGACCAGGCGGGCGAGGTCGCCGACCCGCTCGTGGCGGTGGAAGGCCACCTCCTCGACCGTGACGGCGGCGAGGGAGAGCATCGTGCCGAAGCCGACGGACGCCAACAGCACGGCAACGGCGAACATCGGGTCGATCAGGCCGAGCGCCAGACCCAGCGGCACCGCGATCAAGCCCCCGATCTCGATCAGCGGCGCGAGCAGCTCGAACAGCAGGTAGTACGGCAGGACGACGAGGCCGAAGCGGCCGGAGGGACGACACTGCCCGGGTGGTCGTCCTGCCCAGTTTTACCGGCGTGGTCCTCGCCGGTGGCGCCGGTGGCCGGATGCGGCTCGCTCCCGGCCAGCGCAAACCCGAAATCATCGTGGCCGACGAGGCCATGCTCGACCGGGTGTGCGCGGCCCCGGCGGGGGCCGACCGGATCGTGGTCTCGGGCGGGACCCGGGCGCCTGCCGGCGCGCTGCTGGTCGTCGAGGACCCGCCGGGCGGGGGGCCGGTCGCCGGCCTTGCGGCAGCCTTGCCCCTGGTGGGGACTCCGGTGGTGGTTCTGCTGGCCGCCGACCTGCCGCTGATCGACGCCGGTGTGGTGGCGTGGCTGCGCGCCCGGCTGACCGGTGCCGGCCCGAGTATCGACGCCGTCGTTGCGGTAGACCTGGGCGGGCGACTGCAGCCGTTGGCGGCCGCCTATCGCTCGCAGGCGCTGGTTGCCGCCGTCGCTGCCGCTGCGCCCATCGGACGGGCGGTCCGCGACGTGTTGGCCGGACTGTGCGTTATGCCGCTCCCGTCGGACGCGTTCTGGGCCAAGCTGGTCGACGTGGACACCCCCGAGGACCTCACCGCCGCCCGGGTCCAGGCATGGGCGGTGCACCTTGCCACCGAGCTCGACCTGCCGCTCGACCATGCCGAGGTGACCGGACTCGTACCGGTCGTGCTCGACCTCGCCCGCGACGCCGCCCACGGGGTGGCCCGGCCCGCGGCGCCGGTCACCACCTTTCTTGCGGGGGTGGCGATCGGCGCGCGAGTCGCGGCCGGGCAGCCGCACGAGCGTGTTGCGGCGGCCGTCGCCGACGCGGTCTCGGCGGCACTGCGTGACGGCGAGATCAGCAGTGCCGGGCGTACCGGGCCATGGCCGAGGTGAGTTGCTGTGCCGTGATGCGGTAGGCCCGGTCGAACCGATCCAGTGACGCCGGCGCCTGGGTAGATGGATTCGTGATGGACGTCGCCGCACCCGGCGTCGATCTGCCGGGGCACCTGCTCGGCTACTCGCGGGTCACCGCAGCCGCGGGTCGAAGCACACCTTGACCGCCCCGCGGCGCCCCGCGCTCGCGGCGTGGTCCAGTGCCTCCCGCCAGCGGTGCAGCGGATAGGCCCCGCCCACTACGCCATCCAGCGGCGCCTCAGCGGCAAGCTGCATGGCCACGTCGAAGGCGTCGCCCTGGCTGCAGTACGAGCCGACCAGATCGAGCTCGCGGAACCAGGCCGGCGACAGGTCCGCACCGGGGTGCGGCATACCCGAGAGCACCACCCGTCAGCCCGCTCGGGTGGCCCGCATGGCCAGGTCCAGCGACGACGTCGAGCCGACCGCGTCGATGGCGACGTCCACCCCGCCGAGCAGGAAGTCAACCGCCTGCGACCCACCGAGCGAGCGCGGCGCCGACGGCACCCCCGGCGTCGTCACCAGCTGCCCAGCGGTCCCTGGCCGGCGACGAGGAGCGGGCACGCGCCCTGATTGCCGGCACTCCGGTGGAGGAGTGGACGGCGGGTCCTAAAGGCGTTGGATCCGGTACCCGACACGCCACCCCCGGGGGTGGCGGTGGAGGCATTCGCAATTTCAATGGACTGGGCCCGCACCAGCGCAAGCCTGATGGCGTTCGACCCCCGCGTTCACAGCGGCGACCCCGAGCCCTTCCAAGCGTTCCTTGTGGACTATCCCGGTCTGGCCGACGACGCGGCGCCGACGAACACGGACGAAACGTGGATCGGCCTGCTGGCCATGCTCGATGACGACACTGTGCGCCTCCTCGCGTATCCCCGGGGGTACGGGTCGTGGCAGGTGGCTGTGGTTGATGACCCATCCGGTGCCCGCTGGTTGGAGATCGCCTGGGGTGGGGTGGTGGCGTACCCGGTCGAACATCCTGTCGACCACCGCGAGACGGTCATGGTGTTCGAGAGCCGGATCGGCTGGGAATTTGGCCTGACCGGCGAGCAGCTCGACGGCTCGATCGGGTACAACATGTCGGTGAACCCGGATGGCGTCGACATGTGCGCGTCGTTCGAGGCGGACGGCATCGTCGCGGACTACGACGAGGATGTCGACCTGTCTCGTCTCGATGTTCCCGTCGACGAGCTCGGTCAGGCCGACGACGACATCACCGACCTCGCCGCTTTGGTCGCGCAGTGCCGTGGTGTGGCTTCCCAGGCGGCGACCTCGTCCACCAGTGCTAAGGCGGTGGTCCCTGCTTGACGCGGGTGCCCCGTCATGCCTGCTACGCGATGTGACATAGGTTTTTCTGCTTGCTGGTCTACGTGCGCCCGCTCACCCCGGTCGTGTCGTTAAACATTGCCGACGGCAATGGCGAACTGCGATGAACTGATAGGGGGTCGGAAGCCAGTCGATCCGTCCCCGCACGCTCACATTTCATCCCAGATGAATCGTCCCGGCGTGTCCGGGGACTCACCGGTGTGAGACCTCCGGGAGCGGCGCGAGGCCGTTCTGAGCGTAGTACCAGTCGACCCATTCGGCGGTGGCGATCCTTGACTTCGTCGACGTTCTTCCAGGGCCCCTGGACGAGTCTGTCCGTAAGGACCGGCGAGGACCAGCTCAGTCTGGACATGTCGGTAAGGGACATTTCCAGGGTGAGTCGAGATCGTCGGTCGATGGCATCTCCTCGTACTCCTGATTCAACTCCTTCCTTTCCACATCGAGGGTCCAACCGCTCCCGTCCACCTTGAAATATACGAATTCCGGCTGGAAGCCTCGGGGCCCAATACCGGTAACTTAGGTGGTGGTCCGGTAGGGTTGGGGTGTGCCCAGAGCTGGTCAGGTGGGGTCTCGGTCGGGTGATCGGTTGATCGGGTTCGCGTCGATGACCGTGCTGGTCTCGCCGCTCATGAGGCGCTCCCGTCCAGGGCGATGATCGCCTCGGCGGCATTGCGGTCCTGGGCGATGACCCGTACCGCGACGCGGGAGTGCTCGCCGACCTCGAACGGCAGCGACTCCCACCCGTGCAGCGTCTCGATTAGCTCGGCGTCCACTGTCCCGCGCAGAGCCTTCTGCAGCCTGACCCAGGCGTTGTTGACCGGGAAAAACGCCTGGGAGACCCGGAAGACCGTCCCGTCGTAGTCGTCGTCGAGGAACCACGCCTGGACGCCCGCCTTACCGAAGGACGTCACGTTGCCGGTCGCAGCGTCGAAGGAGTCGACACCTTCGACCACGACCCGCTACCCGCTGTCCGTCTTCTCGACGCGTACATCCGGTGCGGCGTACAGCCGGAACGTCTGGCTCGCCTTCGTGTTCTTGAGGAGGTCACCGACGAGCAGGTCGGGATTCGCCAGCAGCAGCGCCACGAGCACATGCACGTGGTCCAGCTGACGCCACGCGGCTCGGGCTGTTCCATCGTTCTCGGTGACCTGCCGTCCCACCGCGAGATGACACCCGGCTCGATGCGGGGTCTCCAGCTGTGCGTCGCCGACGCTGCGGCGGCCCGCGCGGAGCTGCTGTCCCGCCGGGTGGCCTGCGACGAGATCCAGGTTATCGACGAGCGCGACGGCGGCACTCTCTCGGTTTCGCCGACCCCGACGGCAACACCTGGACGGTGCAGCAGCTGCAGGCCCGTGGCGAGAAGCCACTCACCCCCGGCCTCAGGTGAGCAAGAGGTTTCTCCGCGAAACGCTCGCTCTACCCCCCAAGTCCGTACGTTTCGCGGAGAAACCTCTCGAGGCGGGCAGGATCAGTCCTCGGGGGTGGCGAGCGCCTCGCCCATCGAACGTTCAGCCAGGGAGTGCCACTGCTGGACCTGGTCCCGGAAGGGCCGCCAGTGCGCCAGGATCGTCGCAAAGTCCTCGTCCTGTCCCGCCAGCTCGTCAAGGTAGGCCTCGGACTCCGTGCGCGCCGCGTCCACCAGGTCCTGCGGGAAGGGTCGGGTCTCGGCTCCCTGTGCCCGGATCTCCTCCAGCGCCGCAGGTTGGCGGGCATCGTAGAAGCCCATGAGACGCAGGTACTGCAGCTCCCCGGCCAGTTCGAGGGCCTCCTGGTACTGCGGCGGCAGGTCGTTGTAGCGCTCGAGGTCCATCACCACCTCGAACGTCGAGGCGGGCTCCCACCACCCCGGGTAGTAGTAGAAGCTGGCAGCCTCGCCCAGACCCAGGGTGTTGTCGTCGTACGGCCCGACAAACTCGGCGGCGTCAATGGAACCGGTTTGCAGGGCCTGGGAGATCTCACCGGCGGGCAGCACCTGGACGGTGACGCCCAGCCTGCTCATGATCTCGCCGCCGATGCCGGGTATGCGCATGACCAACCCCTGCAGGTCCGCCACCGAGTTGATCTCGCGGTTGAAGAATCCACCCATCTGGACTCCGGTGTTGCCGCAGGGGAACTGGATGAGACCGAATCGATCGGCGTAGAACTCGCGGAGCAGCTGCAGACCGGTCCGGCCCGACTCGTCACGGTATTGGTAGAGCCAGGCGTACTGCTGACGGAAGGTGAGACCGAACGGCAGGGTGGTGCCGAAGGCGAACGCGGGGCTCTTGCCGACGTAGTAGTACGACGCGGTGTGCCCGGCGGGGACGGCCCCAGACTGGATTGCGTCGATGACCTCGGTCGCACCGGCGAGGTCGCCTGCCTGTTTCGGTGACATGGTGAACCGACCACCGGTGAGCTGTGCGAGGGTCGCCGCGAAACCGACCGCCCCGACCCCGGTCTCCTCGCTGCCGAACAGCGAGTCCAGGCCGGCCGGCCAACTGGTCGCCAGGTCCATGCTCACCTCGGGCAGGTCCCCGCCGTCGTTTAGCGCCGCGCGCTGGGCACTGGGCGCGGGTGCGGCCTCGCCGGTTTCACTGTCGTCAGTGGCGGCATTGTCAGCATCGTCGCTGCCGGGGGTGGTGCACGAGGCGAGCAGGCCGGTGCCGACCAGCCCGGCCCCCGCGAAACCGAGGAAGCGGCGGCGGCCCGGCTGGGGCCCGGGGGCCGAGTCGGTGTGGGTGTCGAGGGAACGAGTCATCATTGATTCCTTTCCTTTGTGTATTGACGTGGTATCGGCGAGGGTGTGTCGGCGTGGGTTTACGGTGGGGTCGGTATCAGACGAGGGCGGTGGCGATCGCAGGGAAGACAGCCACCAGGACAAGGCAGAGGACCTGCAATCCTATGAACGGCAGCGCGCCGCGGTGGATGGACACCGTCGACACCTCCCGGGGTGCCACACCCTGCAGGTAGAAGAGCGAGAAACCCACGGGAGGCGACATGAACGCCATATTGAGGTTGATCGCCATGAGCACTGCGAACCAGATGAGCTCGGTGTCGGAGAATCCCAGGGCGATCATCGCGGGCAAGAAGATGGGGACGACGATGAAGGTGATCTCCAGGAATTCGAGAACCAGTCCCAGCAGGAACACCACGAGCATGGCGACGAGGATGAACGTCCATGCCCCGCCCGGGACACTGGACAACCAGCGCCCGGCTGCGTCCTGGCCACCGAGGCGCTCGAAGACCAGCCGGAAGAACGAGGCGGTGAGCAGCAGTGTCATGACCAGGACGACGATCCGTGCGGTGGACTCGGCGGCCTCGCGCAGCATCCGCCACGAGAACTTGCGGTAGATGACGGCGAGCACCAGCGCGCCGAGGGCGCCGACGGCACCGGATTCCGACGGGGTGGCGATCCCGCCGAAGATGGCGTAGAGCACCGTCACGATGAGCAGCAGCGCGGGCACCATCGAGACCAGCACCTCGCGGGCGACCTGCCGCGCACCGACGCCGCGCTGGTCGGCCGGGATGGCGGGCAGCTTGGCCGGCGAGCGCAGCGCGACCACAACGAGGTAGAGGACGTAGAGCGCCGAGAGCAGCAGACCGGGCAGCAGCGCCCCCCGGAACAGCCCCAGCACCGAGATCTGCATCTGCTGGGCCAGCAGGATCAGGACGAGGCTCGGCGGCACGAGTTGCGCGAGGGTGCCCGCCGCGACGATGGTCCCGGCCGCGATCTCGTGGTCGTAGCGGTACTTGACCATGGTTGGCAGGGCGATCAGCCCCAGGACGATAACGGTCGCGGCGACCACACCGGTGGCCGCCGCCAGCAGTGTGCCGACGACGACGACCGCGATGGCCAGGCCGCCGCGAGCGCTGCCCATGAGCAGGCCGACCGTGTTCAGCAGCCGCTCGGCGACCCCGGAACCCTGCAGCAACGTCCCCATGAGGACGAAGAACGGGATGGCGAGCAGCGTCTGGTCCGACAGCGTCGGAAACCACCTCGCCGGCAGCAGCGTGTAGGCCGAGGGATCGAACTCACCGACCAGGATCCCGATCACCGAGAACACCAACGCGGTGGCGGCGAAGGCGTAGGCGACGTTGTAGCCGGTCAGCAGCAGCGCAAGGAACGCGGCGAACATGACGAAGGCGAGGATCACGCCGATGTCCACGACTCAGACCGCCTTGGCCAGATCGTCGGAGGCGGCGCGCGGTCCCAGGTCCGCTCGCCCCACCAGGACGAACACGTTCGCGATGACCTGGGCTGCGGTCTGGGCCAGCAGGGCGACGAAGCCCAGCCACAGCAGCAGCTTGATGGGACCCAGCGCCAAGCCGTCGGGGTTCGCCGAGCTCTCCCAGATCTGCCATACCTGCCACGTCTGCCACGAGCCGTCGAAGCCGCGGCCCAGCGCTGTCATCGCGAACGGCCACGTCACCGCGACGGCGATCGCACAGAACGGCAGGAAGAGCAGCAGGTGGACGACGACGTCGAGGGCGGCCCGGCGTCGCGGCGCCCAGCGCCCGGAGAAGATGTCCACCCGGGGGTTGACCCCCTCCCTCATCCCGTACCCCAACCCCACCAGGACGATCACGGCGAACAATTGCCACTGCAGGTCGACGTAGAGGTTGGTCACCAGTGTCTGACCTACGGTGCGCCCGACGTAGCGCAGCACCAGGTTGACGATCCCGACAACGAACAGGACCAGGACGGCGTACCGGGCGATCACGCCGCCCACGCCGCTGACCGCGTCAAGGACCCGCCGGACGCCCTGGAGGGCATCGATCCACCGGGGTCCGTCGGTGCGCGGTGGGGCAGGCTGCTCGGACATCGTCGTCCTTCCGTGGTGGTCACGGCTGTCGTAGCCGCGATGGTCACAGCGCTCGATGTAGCCGCTCGCCGCCACCATGGCCGGGCGCACGCCACCGGGTCCACACCCCCGGAGTCACCGGTCGCTGAACGCGCAGCCCGCGCCGTTCGCCGGTGCCGGACGACCGTTAAGCGGTCACGTGGGCGAGCCCGTCAGCGAGCAGCCGCCAGTAGCGCCGGCTCACCGGGATCTCGTGGGAGTCCACGACGACGGAACGGTGCCCGTTGGCGGAGCGGACCTCGCTGACCGCGCCGACCCGGACGAGGAAGCTGCGGTGGACTCTGACGAAGCCGTGGCCGGCCCAGGCGACCGACAGCACGGAGATGGATTCCCGAACGAGGTGGCTCTGCGGCCCGGCGTGCACCCGGACGTAATCGCCCTCACACCGGGCGAAGCGAACCTCGTCCCGCTCCACGAGACGGACGGTGGCGCCGGTGCGCGACGTCAGCCGGGGCAGGTCGTCGAGCACCGCAGCCGCCGCGCGCGCGGTCGCCTCGTCGCGCCCCCCGGCCGCCGCGGCGCGGACCCGTTCCAGCGAGCCGGTCAGCCGCCCCAGACTCACGGGTTTGAGCAGGTAGTCCACCGCCCCCAACTCGAACGCCTTCACCGCGTGCTGCTCGTGCGCCGTGACAAACACCAGCGCCGGCCTGCTGCGGTACTGCGCCAGCACGGTGGCCAGGTCGATCCCGTCGAGATCCGGCATCTGGATGTCGAGCAGCAGGGCGTCGAGGTCTGAACGCCGGTTCAGCACCCGCAGCGCCGCCGCGCCGTCAGCGGCAGTGACGACTTCGCAGACGTCGTCGCTGCGCCGGAGCAGACGCACGAGGTGAGCCAGCGCCTGTTCCTCGTCGTCGACGGCCAGGACACGCAGTCCCCGGCGGGGGGCGGACATGCACCGAGGCTACGACGAGCGCCTGTTAGGCCCGTCGACGGTGCTTGGGAATGCGCATGGTCACAAGGGTGCCGGCATCGGGGGCAGTCGCCACGACGAGGCCGTAGGCCGGCCCATACGCCGAGCGCAGCCGCTCGTCGACGGCGAGGATGCCCAGGTGGCGGGTGTCGCCGGTGCCGGCCAGGGCGCGCTCCAGCGCCGCGGGATCGGTGCCGACCCCGTCGTCCTCGACCGAGACATGGACCTCGGCGCCGCGGTCGTCGATTCGGATCCGCAACCGGCCACGGCCCGCCCGCCGCTCCAGCCCGTGCCGGATCGCGTTCTCCACGACGGGCTGCACGGTGAGGAAGGGGACC
>CAZEYA010000069.1:0-17344 GCA_964516515.1 uncultured Kineosporiaceae bacterium
GCCCGGGGGTGGCGGGATGCTCGATCGGCACGAGCGGGGCGTTGCGGGTCATGGTCGACCGGCCCGCGGTCGACCCACTGGGCCGGGTCTTCTGCTACGCCCTGACCGCTGACCGCTGGGTGGTCGGCGGGGCGATCAACAACGGCGGGGTGGTGCTGGATTGGGCGGGTGACGCCCTGGCACCGGACTTGGGCGAGCACCCGCACGAGGAACTGTTGCGGCTGGCCGAGACCGCGCCTGCGGGTTGCGGCGGACTGATCATGCTGCCGTACCTGTTCGGGGAGCGGGCACCCGACTGGAGCTCGCTGCCGCGTGGCGCGTACGTCGGCCTGACCAGCTCCCATGGCCGCGCCCACCTCGTCCGCGCCGCCGTCGAGGGTGTCTGCCAACAACTCGCACTGGTGATGCAGTCGATGCGAGCCGCCGGCCTGGAGGTCGACGAGATTCGGGCGACCGGCGGCTTCGCCCGCAGCCGGTGGTGGCGCCAGGTCCTGTCGGACTGCTTGGGCATGACCGTCGGCTACCCCAACGGGTACGAGGGGTCCAGCTTCGGCGCCGCACTGCTTGGGATGCAGGCCCTCGGACTGGTCGACACGATCGACATCGCGGCAGACCTCGTGACGATGACCGATCAGGTCAGGCCCGATGAGGCCACCGCAGCGACCTACGCCGCGCTCTCACCGGTCTTCGACCAACTCAACGATGCCCTGGCACCGACCTTCCGCACGCTGCGACGGATGGCGCCCGGTCTGCCCGTCATCCGTTAGCCGATAGCCGTTAGCCGATAGCCGATAGCCGTTAGCCGATAAGGGCGTTCTCACCAGATCACCGACCGCTGGATGCATCCACCAGGAGCCGTGCCGGCGTAGGACGGGTGTCAGCAGCACCTGGCGCACGGCCCGACAGTGGTGCCGTGTCGTCACACACCCGCGAAAGGACTCGCTCATGCGTTTCGCCCTTCTCACCGCCGCCGCCCTGGTGGCAGTGCCCTTCGCCGCGGCCGTCCCGGCCGCCGCCACCACCACCGGCAACGCCTCCGTGGTCGTCGTACACGCCGTCCCGGGCCTCACCGTCGACGTCTTCGCCAACGGCGAGGAGCTGCTCGCCGACTTCGAGCCGGGCACCATCACCGACCCGGTGTCGCTGCCCGCAGGTGACTACGACCTCGCGGTCTTCGCGGCAGGCGAGGGCCCGGATGGCGACCCTGCCATCGAGGCCAACGACGTCACCGTCCCGGCCGGCGCGAACATCAGCGTCGTCGCACATCTCAGCGCCGACGGCACCCCGACGCTGACGCCCTTCGTCAACGACGTCTCGAACGTCGCCGCGGGCCAGGCCCGGTTGACGGTCCGGCACACAGCGGCCGCGCCCGCCGTCGACATCCGCGCGAACGGCGCCGTCGCTTTCCCCAACGTCACCAACCCCAACGAGGGCACCACCGAGCTCCCTGCCGGTGACATCTCCGCCGACGTCGTCCTGGCCGGCACCACGACGGTGGCCATCGGCCCCGCCGACCTCACCCTCGCCGAGGGAACCAACACGATCGTCTACGCCTGGGGCTCTGCCGAGGACGACACCCTCGCCCTGGCCGTGCAGACGATCAGTGGCCTGCACTCCAACCCGGCCGGCGTCCCCTCCGGCACCGGTGGGTTCGCCGACCAGCTGCCGCTGACCCTCGGCGCGGTTGCCGTCGCCGGTCTGGGCCTCGCCCTGCTGGCCGGCGCCCGGGCGCGCCGGGCGACTCAGCGCGGCTGACCCAGCTGCCGAGTTGCCCCTGACCCGCCTTGAGTCCCCGGGTGCGGCATCGCCTGATGCCGCATCCGGGATCCACGGGCGGGCACACCTGGAACAGATCGCACCTGGGAGTAGGAATCCATGAGACGAAGGACACAGGTGATCGCCTGGGCGGCCGCGGCCGCAGTCGGGCTGGCCGGAGCCGTTGGCGCCACGACGATCTGGCTTGTTGAGCGACCCTCGGCGCAGGCCGGTGAACCGCTGGCCACGTTGCGGACGGCGCAGCCGGCGGCTCCCACCACGGCTTCGACGCGACGCACAGCGGCCTCCGAGTCGAATGCGACATCCTCACTGCCGAGGCCGAGCACGCGAGCCGCCGACCCTGAAGCGGTCGCCCGAGAACAGCAGGAGGTCGCTCCCCCGGTGCTGATCACGGTGGCTTCACTCGGTATCGAGGCCGACATCGACCCGGTCGGGGTCGAAGTAGACGGCTCGATGACGATTCCCAAGTCCGCATCCCGGGTCGGCTGGTACCGATACGGTCCGGCGCCGACAGACGAGCAGGGCAACACGGTGCTCGCCGGTCACGTCGACACCGCCGCCGAGGGCCCTGGCGCGCTGTTCCGGCTGCGCCAGGCCGAGGTCGGCACCCGGATCACTGTCACCGATGCTGCCGGCATCATCCACGAGTACGAGGTGGCCGGCAAGGAGTCCGTCGTCAAGGCGGCACTGCCGGTGGAGGAGATCTTCGCCCGGGACGGCCGCCCGCTGCTGGTCCTGGTCACCTGCGGCGGCGAGTTCCAGCCCGAGTTGCGCAGCTACCGCGAGAACATCATCGTGACCGCGGTCCCCGTCGCCGGTGCGGCGTGACCGGCGGCGCGGTCGCAGTCAGCGGGACCAGCTACTGGTCCGCCCACGCCCGTCCACCTATGGTGGGCGGGGTGGTATCGATGCCGGCGCGCAGTCACGCACGGGAGGTCTGGCGTGGCAGGGGTCCGGGGCCGACCGGCGCCGCACCGCTGCCCCAGACCCCTGTGACTATGGTGGGCGATCTGTCCGCTGCCACCGATGCCGAGGTCGCCAGCGCTTTCTGTGCCGGCGACGAGACCGCGATCGCGGCCGCATACGCTCGATGGTCGCGCAACGTCCACGCGGCTGCGATGCGGTCACTGGGCAACGCCCATGACGCCGACGACATCACTCAGCACGTCTTCATCGCCGCATGGCGGGCGCGGGCGCAGTTCGACCCGGCCCGCGGCTCCCTGCCGGGCTGGCTCACCGGGATCTGCCGCAACGCGATCGCCGACCTGTGGGCCGAGCGGGCCCGCGCCGCCCGCCGCCAGGCGGCGGTGCAGGCGGAGCATCGCGGCGACAGCCATCCGTCGGCCGAGCAGCACACGACCGACCGCCTCATCGTGCTCGATGCGCTGGCCGACGAGGGCCAGCCAGCCAAGCGCATCATGGAGCTGGCCTTCTTTCATGACATGACGCACCACCAGGTGGCCGAGACCCTCGGGCTGCCGCTGGGGACCGTGAAGAGTCACATCCGCCGAACGCTGGTCAGGATGCGGACCAGGCTGGAGGGATCCGATGCATACTGATCCCGACGTCCTGGCCCTGCATGCGCTCGGCGAGCACGAGCTGAGCGCCGCGGACCGGCAGCACCTGGCCGCGTGCGGCCGATGCCGCGCCGAAGCCTCGTCGCTGCGACAGGTCGTGGGCCTGGCTCGCGGAGCGGGCGAAGCTGACACGCACGCGACCGCCGGGCGCGAGGCGTCCACCGGCCCGTCGCCGCACGTCTGGTCCGGCATCGCCGCCGAGCTCAAGCTGTCTCCCGCGCTGCGTGAAGCTCCCCCCCAGCGGACCGGTCCGGCGCTCGGCTCGTCGCCCCCGGGTCGCGGTGAGCGAGCCACCGGGCCGGCTGCGCGCCGCACGCGGACCCGCCGCGTGCCATCGCTGGCAATGGCAGCTGCGCTCGCGATGGTGATCGCCGCCGTCGCGACGTCGATCGTCGTTCTGCGCCCGCAGGAGGACGCGCAGATCCAGCTGGCAGCACGACTGGAGCCGCTGCTCCCGGCCGCCGGCGGGGGCGATGCGGAGATCGTCGGGACCGGGACGCCGGACGCGAGCCTGCGCCTGACGGTGCAGGACCTACCGGATACCGGGGGCTACCACGAGGTGTGGCTGATCGACCTGGAGACCGGCCAGATGGTGTCCCTGGGTGTGGTTCCCGGCGACGGTCCGGCCAGCTTCGCCGTGCCGCCCGGCCTGGACCTGTCCCGCTACGACGTCGTCGACATCTCCGACGAGCCGCTCAACGGCGACCCCACACACTCCGGCGTCAGCCTGCTCCGGGGGACGCTCGCCTGAGGCACCCCTCACCGCACCGCTCGGCCCGGACCTTCCTATTGTGGAGGCGTGACAGCGATCGCGTCCGGCACCGCCGCAGCACCGTCGACGGCACCGCCCCCCGGCCCACCGTGGCTGTGGCGCGCCGCGGTGCTCAATCTCGTCGTCCAGGTCGGCATCGTCGTCACGGGTGGCATCGTCCGCCTCACCGGGTCGGGACTGGGCTGCCCGACGTGGCCGGAGTGCGCGCCGGGATCACTGGTGCCGACCCCGGAGCAGACCGAGGGGGTCGCCAAGCTCATCGAGTTCGGCAACCGGCTGCTCACGTTCGTCGTCGGGCTGGCTGCGCTGGCCGTGCTCGTACTCGCGTGGCGCTACCGGCGGCGACTGCTGCCACTGGCCGCCTTGCCCCTGATCGGCACCCTCGGTCAGGCGGCGCTGGGCGGCTACACGGTGCTGACCGCGCTGCACCCGGCCACGGTTGCGGCCCACTTCCTGTTGTCCATGGTGCTCATCGCGGCCTCCACGCTGCTGCTGCAACGGATCGCCGAACCGGACGGGCGGGTCACCGCTCGGGTGGCGGGTCCGCTGCGTGCGCTGGCCTGGTCCCTGGCGGTAGTCGGCGCGCTGACCCTCGTGCTCGGCACCGTCGTGACAGGAAGTGGACCGCACTCCGGGGATGCCGACGAACCGGTCCGCTTCGCGGTCGACCCGCGCACCGCCTCGATGCTGCACGCCGATGCCGTGCTGCTGTTCTGCGGGCTGCTGGTCGGCTACCTGGTGGCCGTTCGGCTGATGGGGCTGCGGGGGCGGCCATGGGTGGCAGGGCTGGCGCTGCTCGGGGTGACCCTCGCGCAGGGCGCGATCGGGTACGCGCAATACTTCACCGGACTTCCTCGTGTCCTCGTGGTACTGCACATGCTGGGTGCGAGCCTGTTCGTCGTGTCCCTCACCGCCGTCGTCCTGGCGACCCGCACCCGAGAAGGGCACCATGACCGCCATTGACAGCAACACCGTCGACGTGGCGGCCGGCGGTCCGGCGCTGCGTCCCCCGCCCGCGGTCCGGCGCCGTCGCCGCCGCAAGATCGTGCTGGCGTACCTCGCGCTGACCAAACCGAGGATCATCGAACTGCTGCTGGTGACGACCCTGCCGACGATGCTGCTGGCTGCCGGTGGGCTGCCGCCGCTGGAGGTGATGGCCGCCACGCTGGTGGGCGGCGCGCTGGCGGCCGGCAGCGCCAACACCCTCAACCAGTACTTCGACCGTGACATCGACGCGGTGATGACCCGCACCCACCACCGCCCGATCCCCAGCGGCGTGATCAGCCCCCGAGCGGCGCTGATCTTCGGGGCGATCCTCGCCGCGGCGTCCGTCGCGGTGCTGTGGTCGATGACCACCGGGTTGGCCACTGCGCTCGCGGTGGCGGCGATCGTCATGTACGTGGTCGGCTACACCTTGATCCTCAAGCGCCGCACCCCCCAGAACATCGTGTGGGGCGGGGCAGCCGGGTGCATGCCCGTCCTGATCGCCTGGGCCGCCGTCACGGGCAGCCTGACCTGGGCACCCATTGTGCTCTTCGGGATCGTCTTCTTCTGGACGCCGCCGCACTACTGGCCACTGTCGTTGCGCTACCGCGAGGACTACGCCGCGGCGGGGGTGCCCATGCTGCCGGTCGTCGCGTCACCGCGGCAGGTGGCGGGGCAGGTGCTGGCACATACCGGCGCGCTGCTGGTGTGCAGCCTCGTCCTGATCCCGGTGGCCGGCATGGGATGGCTGTACGGCGTTGCCGCCGTCGCCGCCGGTGCCGTGTTCTGGCTGACAGCTGCCGGCTTCGCTCGTCGGCTGGTGCGCGGCGAACCGCCCCATGCCATGCGGCTGTTCCACGTCTCCATCAGTTACCTGACCGTAATATTTCTGGCAGTCGGCGCGGACGCCCTGCTCTGACGGTCTCGCGGGGGCGGGCCCGCGGCGTGCCGGAAAGTCCCGACCCTCCGCAAGCGTCGGCGACCCGGCACGATGCGCGAACCGTCACCCTCGGCGACTAGGCTCGCAGCGGCAGCATCGCCGCCCGATCTCCGTCTCGTTTCCTTAGGAGTGCCGCGTGACCTCCACCACCACGGCGACCAGTCCCGCAGCAATCGGCACCGCCGCGCCGGCCGAGCTCGAGTGGACAGATCTGGACCGGCGGGCGGTCGACATCGCTCGAGCGCTCGCCATGGACAGCGTCCAATCGGCCGGCAACGGCCATCCCGGCACCGCGATGAGCCTGGCCCCGGTCGCTCATCTGCTCTATCAGCAGGTGCTGCGCCACAACCCCGCAGATCCCTCATGGCCCGGCCGCGACCGCTTCGTGCTCAGTGCCGGGCACGCCAGCATCCTGCTGTACGTGCAGCTGTATCTCAACGGCTACGGCCTGGAGCTCGACGACCTCAAGCACCTGCGCAAGTGGGGATCCAAGACGCCGGGTCACCCCGAGCACGGCCACACCGCGGGCGTGGAGACGACCACCGGCCCGCTCGGGCAGGGTCTGTCGATGGCCGTGGGCATGGCTGCCGCCGCCCGGCGGGAACGTGGCCTGTTCGACCCCGACGCGTCCGAGGGGCAGTCCCCCTTCGACCACGCGGTCTACGTCATCGCTTCCGACGGGGACATGGAGGAGGGTGTGACCTCCGAGGCCAGCTCGTGGGCCGGGCACCAGGAACTGGGCAACCTGGTCGTCATCTACGACCAGAATCAGATCTCCATCGAGGACGACACCGACATCGCGCTCAGCGAGGACACCGCCGCCCGCTACGAGGCCTACGGGTGGCACGTACAGACGGTGGACTGGCGACTCGGCAACCGGGGTGGCAACGTCACCGACTACCGGGAGGACGTGGCGGCGCTACACGCTGCCCTGCAGGCAGCCCGTGACCGCACCGATCGCCCCTGCCTCGTGGTGCTTCGGACCATCATCGGATGGCCGGCTCCCAACCTGCGCAACACCGGCAAGGCCCACGGCTCGGCCCTGGGCGCCGACGAGGTACGCAAGACCAAGGAGGTGCTGGGCCTCGACCCGGACGCCAGTTTCGACGTCGGTGACGATGTGCTCGGCCACACCCGCGCGAGCGGCGAGCGCGGCGCTCGGCTGCAGCGCGATTGGACCGAACGCTTCGAGGCGTGGCGCTCGGCCGACCCCGAGCGCGCCGCCCTGCATGACCGCCTCTCGCGCCGCGAGCTCCCCGCCGGTTGGACCGATGCGCTGCCGGTCTTCGCCCCGGGCAAGGCCGTCGCCACCCGTGCCGCCTCCGGCGAGGTGCTCAACGCCCTCGCGCCGGTGCTGCCCGAGCTGTGGGGCGGCTCAGCCGACCTCGCGGGCAGCAACAACACGACGATGAAGGGTGAGCCCAGCTTCGTGCCCGCCCGGCGTGCGACCGGGATGTTCCCCGGCGGACCGTACGGCCGGACGCTGCACTTCGGCATCCGTGAGCACGCGATGGGCTCGATCCTCAACGGCATCGCGGTGCACGGCGGCACACGGCCCTACGGCGGCACGTTCCTCGTCTTCAGCGACTACATGCGTGGCGCCGTGCGGCTGTCGGCGATCATGGGCCTGCCGGTGACCTACGTCTGGACCCACGACTCGATCGGCCTCGGCGAGGACGGCCCCACCCACCAGCCGATCGAGCACCTCGCCTCGCTGCGGGCGATGCCGGGCCTGGCGGTGGTGCGCCCGGCCGACGCCAACGAGACCGTGGTGGCCTGGCGTTGCGTGCTGGAGCGCGGGGCGCCCGCTGGGCTGGCGCTGAGCCGGCAGAACCTGCCGGTCATCGACCGGTCCTCCGGCGGCACCGGCCCGGCCGACGGCGTCGCGCGCGGCGCCTACGTCCTGCTCGACGCCGAGGACCTGTCGCCCGGCGAGGAGCCCGACGTCATCCTCATCGCCACCGGCTCGGAGGTGCAGACCGCCGTCGCCGCCCGCGGCATCCTCGCTGCCGAGGGGATCCAGGCCCGCGTGGTGTCCATGCCGTGCTGGGAGTGGTTCGAGGCCGAGGACCAGGCTTACCGCGACAGCGTCCTGCCGCCGTCGGTGCGTGCCCGGGTCAGTGTCGAGGCGGGTGCGACATTCGGCTGGCACCGCTGGGTCGGCGACGCCGGCCGGTGCGTCGGCATCGACCACTTCGGTGCCAGCGCCGACTACCAGGACCTGTTCCGCGAGTTCGCGATGACCGACGACGCCGTGGCTGCAGCTGCCAGGCAGTCCATCCAGGCCGCGCGAAGCTGACACGGCGCGGCGTTGGACCAGAGGAAGCGGACCACGCTCGAGGCACGGCCACTGACGACCAATCGACCAATGGAGGACTCGTGACATCCCAGACCGACCCCGGCCCCGTATCCCCGCCCATGGCCGAGCTCGCCCGCTACGGGGTGAGCGTCTGGCTCGACGACCTCTCCCGGGACCTGGTGCGCTCCGGCGACCTCGGCCGGCTCATCGAGCGCGGTGTCGTCGGCCTGACGAGCAACCCGACGATCTTCGCCAACGCGCTGGCGAAAGGCAACGCCTACGATGACCAGCTGGCCGAGCTGGCGGCGGCGGGCGCCGATGTGGAGACCGCTGTCGTCGACGTCACGACGACCGATGTCCGCGAGGCGTGTGACGTCTTCAACGCCGCCGGCACCGGCACGGGAGCCACGGCCGACCCACGTGACGGTCGGGTCAGCCTGGAGGTCGACCCACGGCTCGCGCACGATACCGAGGCGACCGTCGCCCTCGCCGCGGAGCTGTGGCGGCGGGTCGACCGGCCCAACCTCATGATCAAGATTCCCGCCACTCTCGCCGGCCTGCCCGCCATCAGCCGCGTGCTGGGCGAGGGCATCAGCGTCAACGTCACGCTGATCTTCGGCCTGGAGCGGTACCGCGCCGTGGTCAACGCCTGGCTGGAGGGTCTGGAACTGGCCGCCCGCAACGGTCACGACATCTCCCGGATCTACAGCGTGGCCTCGTTCTTCGTCAGCCGCGTCGACACTCTCGTCGACGCCCGGCTGGACGCCATCGGCACGGGGGAGGCACGGGCGCTGCGAGGGCTGGCCGCCGTGGCGAATGCCCGCCTGGCTTACGAGGTCTACGAAGAGACGCTCGCCAGCGTCCGCTGGCAGGACCTGGCCGGGGCGGGGGCACTGCCGCAGCGGCCGCTGTGGGCGTCCACCGGCGTCAAGGACCCGGCGTACCCGGACACCAAGTACGTCGTCGACCTGGTGGCGCCCGACGTCGTCAACACGATGCCCTCCTCGACGCTGTCCGCGGTCATAGACCATGCGGACCTCGCCGGCGACACCGTGCGCGACACCTACGTGGGCGCCAAGGAGGTTCTCGACCGGGTCGCCGAGCTGGGGATCGGCTACAACGAGGTCATCGAGACCCTGGAGCGCGAGGGCGTGGCGAAGTTCCAGGCCAGCTGGGAGGAGTTGTTGGCCACTGTCGAGGGCGAGCTCGAGTCGGCTCGCGCCCGGGTGACCCAGGCATGAGCGCTGTGAGACCGACGACCACCGGGGTGAGCGAGACAGTCTCGTCGCTGGTCACCACTGGTATCGCGGGGCGGATCGCCAAGCAGGACGCGGCCGTCTGGGGACCGGACGCACAGTTCGAGGCCGCCATCCGGCTCGGCTGGACGGCCCTGCACGAGACCTCGCGGCCGCTGCTGTCGACGATCCTGGCCTTGCGGGACGAACTGCTGGGCGAGGGCATCGACCGGGTCGCGCTGTGCGGCATGGGCGGCTCGTCACTCGCTCCGGAAGTCATCTGTGCCGCTGCCGGCGTGCCGCTGGTCGTGCTGGACTCCACGGACCCGTCGCAGGTACGCAGCGCCATGGTGGACCTCGAACGCACCGTGGTCGTGGTCTCGAGCAAGTCCGGATCGACACTGGAGACCGACAGCCAGCGTCGCAGCTTCGTCGAGGCGTTCACCGCGGCTGGCGTCGATGCGGCGCGCCGCATCGTCGTCGTCACCGACCCCGGCTCGGCGCTGGAGCAGACCGCGCGCGAGCACGGCTACCGGGCCGTGTTCGCAGCCGACCCGAGCGTCGGTGGCCGGTACAGCGCGCTGACGGCATTCGGCCTGGTGCCGTCAGGGCTGGCCGGTGCCGACATCACGGCACTGTTGGACCAGGCCGCAGCCGCGGCACCCGACCTGTCGCGCGACGAGGCCGACAACCCGGCGCTGCTGCTCGGGGCCGCCATGGCCGCGACCCCGGCGGCCGACAGCTTGGCCGCGCGCGGCACGCTCGTCATCGTCGCCCAGGACGGCCTGCCCGGATTCGGGGACTGGGCAGAACAACTCATCGCCGAGTCCACGGGCAAGCTCGGCCGCGGCGTGCTGCCGGTCGCGGCCGGCCCCGATGCCCCGGAACTCACCACCGGCGCTCCGGACGTGCTGGTCGCGCGAGTGACCGCCGGCTCGCAGCAGGCCGGATCCTCTGCCGGCGTCAGCGTGACGGGCCCCGACCAGCATGAGCGGGCCCTCGAGGTCACGGTGACGGGACCGTTGGGTGCGCAGTTCCTGCTGTGGGAGTACGCCACGGCGGTCGCCGGGCACATCCTGGGCATCAACCCGTTCGACCAGCCGGACGTGGAGAGCGCGAAGGTCGCCGCCCGCGGCCTGCTCGACGCGACCCCGGAGCCGGTCGCGCCCGCCTTCGCCGCCGACGGGGTCGCGGTGACCGGCTCGACAGGGCTACTGGAGGGCGTCGAGCCGACCCTGCAGGCAGCGTTGGCCGCCACCCTGGGCAGGCTCTCGCCGTCCGGGTACGTGGCCGTCATGGCCTACCTGGACCGGCTGGCCAACGCGCCGCTGGCAGGAGTGCGGGACCGGCTGGCGGCGCGCACCGGGCGCCCGGTCACCTTCGGCTGGGGACCGCGCTTCCTGCACTCCACCGGCCAGTTCCACAAGGGCGGGCCGGCGGTCGGTGTCTTCATCCAGGTCGTCGCCGGACCGGGATTCGTCGAGGATCTCCACATCCCGGACCGGCCGTTCAGCTACGGCAGGCTCATCGCGGCGCAGGCCGCCGGTGATGCCACGGTGCTGGCGTCGCACGACGTGCCGGTACTGACCTTCACCGTGTCGTCCGATGCTGGCCTGCGGGCCGTGAAGTCGGCGCTGGACGGCGCACGATGACCACGACCGACGCCATCAGGGCGCAGCGGCTGAGCGCTCCGGTCAACCCGCTACGTGACCCGCGCGACCGCCGGCTGTCCCGGATCGCCGGACCCGGCAGCCTCGTCATCTTCGGGGTGACCGGCGACCTGGCGCGCAAGAAGCTGATGCCCGCCGTCTACGACCTCATGCACCGCGGCCTGCTGCCACCCGGCTTCGCCCTGGTCGGGTTCGCTCGACGCGACTGGGACGACCAGAACTTCAACACGGTGGTGCACGACGCGGTGGTGAAGCACGCCCGCACCCCGTTCGACGAGGCCGTCTGGGCCCAGCTGTCGGCGGGGGTGCGCTTCGTGCAGGGCAGTTTCGACGACGACGACGCGTACGACCGGCTGGGCCGCACCATCACGGAGCTGGACGCCGAGCGCGGCACCAGGGGCAACCACGCGTTCTACTTGTCCATCCCGCCGGGGTCGTTCCCCGTGGTGTGCAAGCAACTGGCGCGATCGGGGCTCTCCGAGCAACGCGAGGACACCTGGCGCCGGGTCGTCATCGAGAAGCCGTTCGGTCACGACCTGGCCAGCGCCCGCGAGCTGAACGAGGTCGTGGAATCGGTGTTCCCGCCCGACTCGGTGTTCCGGATCGACCACTACCTCGGCAAGGAGACCGTGCAGAACCTGCTGGCGCTGCGGTTCGCCAACCAGATGTTCGAGCCGATCTGGACCAGCAACTACGTCGACCATGTGCAGATCACCATGGCGGAGGACATCGGCATCGGCGGCCGCGCCGGGTACTACGACGGCATCGGCGCGGCACGCGACGTCATCCAGAACCACCTGCTCCAGCTCTTCGCCTTGACCGCGATGGAGGAGCCGGTGTCCTTCGACGCGCAGGACCTCCGTAACGAGAAGGAGAAGATCCTCTCCGCGGTCCGGCTGCCCACGGACCTTGCCACCTCGACGGCCCGAGGGCAGTACGCGGCGGGCTGGCAGGGCGGCAGCCACGTCAAGGGTTTCCTGGGCGAGGACGGCATCGCGCCCGACTCCGGCACCGAGACCTTCGCGGCCATCAAGCTGGAGGTCGACACCCGGCGCTGGGCCGGTGTGCCGTTCTACCTCCGAGCGGGCAAGCGGCTGGGCCGCCGGGTCACCGAGATCGCCGTCGTCTTCAAGCGCGCCCCCCACCTGCCGTTCGAGAAGACCGCCGGGGGTGAGCTGGGCCAGAACGCCATCGTCATCCGGGTGCAGCCCGACGAGGGCGTGACCCTGCGGTTCGGGTCCAAGGTGCCGGGCACCGCGATGGAGGTCCGCGACGTCACGATGGACTTCGGCTACGGCCACTCCTTCACCGAGTCCAGCCCCGAGGCCTACGAGCGGCTCATCCTCGACGTCCTGCTCGGTGACCCGCCGCTGTTCCCGCGGCACGCCGAGGTCGAGCTGTCCTGGAAGATCCTCGACCCGATCACGGCGTTCTGGGCGACACAGGGTCAGCCCCAGCAGTACCCCTCAGGAACCTGGGGACCCCCGTGCGCTGACGAGATGATGGCGCGAGACGGACGGACGTGGCGACTGCCGTGACCCGAGCATGATCATCGACCTGCCGGCGACGACGACGAGCGCCATCAACCGCAGCCTGGTCGAGCTGCGATCCTCCGGCGGTGCGGTGGCGCTGGGCCGGGTGCTGACCCTCATCGTGGTGACCGACGCCGGCCATGCCGAGGCCGCCATCGCGGCGGCGATCGAGGCCAGCCGCGAACATCCCTGCCGCGTGCTGGTCATCGTGACCGGCGACCCCGGCGCACCCACCGCACTGCACGCGCAGATCCGGGTCGGGGGTGACTCCGGCGCCGGCGAGATCGTCGTGCTGCGGATCTACGGCGAGCTCACCGCGGATGGCGCCTCCGTCGTCGTCCCGCTGCTGCTACCCGACGCGCCGATCGTCACCTGGTGGCCGGTCAGTGCTCCTGATGTGCCGTCAAAGGACCCGGTCGGGCGCCTGGCGCAGCGCCGCATCACCGACGCGGCCACCGATCCGGACCCGATCGGGGCGCTGGATCGCCGCAGCGCCGGCTATGCCGCGGGCGATACCGACTTCGCCTGGACCCGGATCACGCAGTGGCGGGCGCTGCTCGCCGCCGCGGTTGACCTGCCGCCGTTCGAGCCCGTGACGTCGGTGGTCGTCAGCGGCGCGGACAACAGCCCGAGCACGATGCTCATGGCCAGCTGGCTGAACTGGCGGCTGCAGTGCGCCGTCGAGCGGCGCACAGTCGGCAGCAGCGGCATGCGGTCGGTGGTGCTGGAGCGAGCCAACGGCCCGATCAGCCTCGACCGCCCCGACGGCAGGACCGCGACGCTGCGGCAGGAAGGCGAACCGGACCACTTCATCTCGCTGCCCCGCCGGTCGGTGGCGACCTGCCTGGCCGAGGAACTGCGACGGCTCGACCCCGACGAGGTCTACGGTGAGGTCATCGCCCGGCACAGCACCATCGCGGTCTAGATGGGTGCCACACCCCCCGCGGTGGTCGTGCACCCCGACCGGGACTCACTCGCCGCCGCCGTGGCACGCAAGCTGGCCGGCGCCATCGGTGAGTCCGTGTCGCGCCGGGGCCGCGCCGACATCGTCCTGACCGGCGGCGGGGTGGGGACCGCCGTCCTCGGTGCGCTGCGCACTGCCGGGGCGGCCCTCGACTGGTCCCGGGTACACGTGTGGTGGGGCGACGAGCGGTTCCTACCGGCCGGTGACGCCGACCGCAACGAAACCCAGGCTCGGGCGGCGCTGCTTGATCATGTCGCCGTCGATCCGGCCAACGTGCACGCCATGCCGGCGGTGGACCATATCGACAGCCCCGAGGCGGCAGCCGCCGAGTACGCGGCGCTGCTGTCCCAGCGCGGCCTGGGTGCCGGCCCGGCGCAGTTCGACCTGCCCCGGTTCGATGTGTTGCTGCTCGGGGTGGGCGACGACGGCCACGTCGCCTCGCTGTTCCCGGGGCACCCGGGCGCGAGTGTCGATGACTCGGCGGTCATCGGCGTCCACGGCTCGCCCAAACCGCCGCCGCTGCGGGTGAGCCTGACGATGCCCGCCATCACCTCCGCCGACCAGGTCTGGCTGCTGGTGGCCGGCGCCGAGAAGGCACCGATGGTGGCCGCAGTCCTGACCGGCGCCAGGCCACGGGCGCCCGCCGCGAGAGCCACAGGACGCGCCGGCACCGTCTGGTTCCTCGACGAGGCGGCCGCCATCGGCCTGGCAGACACCTGAAATCCTATGGAAGCCTGGGATGACCGGGTACCTCATGCACCCGATGCGCAGCCACATCTGTCAATCGCTGCGCCGCCATGGTGAAGTCCTTGTCGTCATGCAAGATCACGAGCTGTCGCGCTGCAGCCGTAGCGCAGATCAGGAGATCCACAGCGGATAGAGCCCGATGGGCGCCATAGCGGCACAGCCGGTACTGGGCCGAGTCGATCCATCGCCAGGCATCCTTGGAGACCGAGACGTTGGGGTACAACGACCGGAACATCTCGCTCATGGTCTCGAACTCGTCAAGATCACGTGCCGACCTGAGGAACTCGGCTCGTTGCGGGGGGCAAGACCCGACCGCGCCCTCGGTGATGATGCCCCGCCACGCGTCGCGCAGTCCGGGCTCACGAAGCAGTCGCCAGAGCCCTGAGGAATCGACGAGATAGCGAATCAAACGGCTGGGTTCTTGTCGGCGTCCCGCATCCGCTGCCAGCCCTCGTGGTCCCAGTTCTCAGCGAGCGCCGCGAAATGATCGAGATCGGCGATCCGGCGATGTCGAGCGGCGTACTCCTGCAATGCCAGGTTCACGGTGTCCCGCTTGGTCCGGGACCCGGACAGTCGCATCGCCTCGGCCAGGGCAGCATCATCGATGTCGATCTGCGTGACACTCATGAAGACCTCCCAGGTGATGTACATGGCAGGCCAACATTACCAACAAGCCGCTGGACTCGTCTCAGACGATGATGCGGCGAGAGCGGAGCTTCTGCAGTGCCTCTTCCAGGATGGCGGCGCCGTCGGCGTCGCTGCGCCGCTCCTTCACATAGGCAAGGTGCGTCTTGTAAGGCTCGACCTTCGGCGGTGCCGGCGGGTTGTGCTGGTCCAGACCGGCCGGCAGCCCGCACCGGGGACAGTCCCACGTCTGCGGCGGCTCACTGCCGGTGTCCTCCGCGAACGAGGGGCGCACCGTGTGACCGTTGGCGCACCAGTAGGTCACCGAGTAGCGGGGAGCGGAATCACCCCGCTCCGCCTCACCCATCGGCCCGGCGCCGACACGGCTACCTCGGATCGCGTTGCCACCAGCCATGACGTTGTCCTCTCGGAACTCTGTGGATCAGGAGCCTGTCGGATCAGAAGAAGCGCTGGAGCAGATTGAGCAACACGATCACCACGAACCACACCAGACCGAGCGAGACCGTCAACCGGTCGAGGTTACGTTCGGCGACGCTGGAGCCGCCGAGGTTGGAGGTGACCCCACCACCGAACATATCCGACACACCACCACCGCGACCGCGGTGGAGAAGAATCATCAGGATCAACAGCAGGCTGGTCAGTGCCAGCAGGACCTGCAGGACGATCGTCAGGACCGTTTCCACTTCGATCGCACTCCGGTTCGTTCAGGTGGGCGGTTGCGTTGACAGTGCAGCCTACGTGACGGCTGGGGTCACCCGGGATGTTCGCGGTAACGCGCGATGGCGGCGAAGTCCTCGGCGACCAGGCTGGCGCCGCCGACCAGGGCGCCGTCGATGTCGGTCATCGCCATGATTGCCGCGACGTTGCCGGGCTTCACGGATCCCCCGTACAGCACCCGGAGGGCACGCCCAGCCTCCGCGCCGTGCGTCTGCACCGCCCACGCCCGGATATGGGCGGCGACCTCCTGGGCGTGCTCGGGCGAGCAGGTGCGCCCGGTGCCGATCGCCCACACGGGCTCGTAGGCGATCACCGTTGCCGCGACCTGCGTCGCCGACAAGCCGTCGAGGGAACCCGCGATCTGTTCCAGGGTGGTCTCGACATGCGCTGCGGCGTCACGATCCTCCAGCAGCTCACCGACACAGACGATCGGGGTGATCGCGTTGCGATGGGCGGCGGCGGCCTTACCGGCGACGAGGGCATCCGTCTCGGCGTGGTACTGCCGCCGTTCGCTGTGACCGACGGTGACATAACTGCAGCCCATGGCCGCCAGCATGGGTCCGGTCACCTCACCGGTATAGGCGCCCGAAGCGTGCACCGAGATGTCCTGGGCGCCGTAGCGCAGGTCCAGCTTGTCCGCGGCGACCAGGGTCTGCACCGAGCGCAGCGCGGTGAACGGGGGCAGCACCGCGACCTCGACCGCTGCGTAGTCGTGGTTGGCATCGCGCAGCAGCCACGACAGCTTCTGCGCGAGGTGCGTGGCCTGCAGATGGTCTGCGTTGGCCTTCCAGTTGCCCGCCATCAGCGGCGTCCGCCGTGCTGCCGACACCGCTCAGTCCTCCAGCGCCGCGAGGCCCGGCAGTGTCTTGCCCTCGAGGTACTCCAGGCTGGCACCGCCGCCGGTCGAGACGTGGCCGAAGTCGGAGTCGGCGAAGCCCAGGGCGCGGACCGCGGCGGCGGTGTCGCCGCCTCCCACCACCGTCAGGGCGTCCGTGCCGCGGTCGGCCAGGGCCTGGGCCACCGCGCGGGTGCCACCGGCGTAGGGCGCCATCTCGGACACGCCCATCGGACCGTTCCAGAAGACCGTGCGGCAGTCGGCCAGCCGGGCCGCGAACTGCGCCGCCGCGGCGGGCCCGATGTCCAGGCCGATCCGATCGGCGGGGATGGCATCGGCCGCTACCACGCTGTGCTCGGCGTCGGCTGTGAACTCGGTCGCAGCGACGATGTCGCTGGGCAGTACCACCTCGACACCGCGCTCCGCCGCCTGGGCGAGGTAGCCGCGCACGATGTCGACCTGGTCGGCCTCCAGCAGGCTCTTGCCGACCTCGTACCCCTGTGCCGCGAGGAATGTGAAGACCATGCCGCCCCCGATGAGCAACCGGTCGGCGGTGGTCAGCAGGTTCTCGATAACGCCCAGCTTGTCGGAGACCTTGGCGCCGCCGAGCACCACCGCGTACGGCCGCGCCACGTCCTCGGTGAGCCGACG
>CAZEYA010000070.1:0-17339 GCA_964516515.1 uncultured Kineosporiaceae bacterium
GGTCAGGAGGCGGTGATGATCTCCCGCATCAACCGCGCGGTCTCCGACGGCGTCCGCCCGACACGCACCCCGACGGCCTCCATCGCCTCCTGCTTGGCGGCCGCGGTACCTGCCGAGCCGGACACGATCGCCCCGGCGTGCCCCATCGTCTTGCCCTCGGGCGCTGTGAAACCGGCGACGTAGCCGATCACCGGCTTGGTGACGGACGTCTCGATGAAGGCCGCAGCGCGCTCCTCGGCGTCGCCGCCGATCTCGCCGATCATGACGATGGCGTCGGTGTCGGGGTCGTCCTGGAAGGCCGCGAGCGCGTCGATGTGGGTGGTCCCGATGATCGGGTCGCCGCCGATGCCGATTGCCGTCGAGAACCCGAGGTCTCGCAGCTCGTACATCATCTGATACGTCAATGTGCCGGACTTGGATACCAGCCCGATCCGGCCGCGCTTGGTGATGTCGGCGGGGATGATCCCGGCGTTGGCCCGCCCAGGCGAGATCAGCCCGGGGCAGTTGGGCCCGACGAGCCGGGTGGTGCCGGACTGCGAGGCGAGCGCGAAGAACTCGGCCGTGTCCTTGACCGGCACCCCTTCGGTGATCACGACCACCAGCGGCAACTTGGCCTCGATCGCCTCGACGACCGCCCCCAGGGTGAACTTCGCTGGGACGAAGATGACCGAGACGTCGGCGCCTGTCGCGGCGACCGCGTCACCGACCGAGGAGTACACCGGCACCGGCACCCGGCCGCTGTCGGGGTGCTCGAAGTCGACGGACTGCCCGCCCTTGCCAGGAGTCACCCCGCCGACGATGTGGGTGCCGGCGCGCAGCATCCGCTGGGTGTGCTTGCGCCCCTCGGACCCGGTCATGCCCTGGACGACGACCCGCGAGTGCTCGGTGAGGAAGATGGCCATGCGGAGGATGCCTTTCGTGGGGTGGTCGGTCAGGCGGTCAGCTCAGGCGGCGGTGGCGGCGAGTTGGGCCGCCCGGCGGGCCGCCCCGTCCATGGTGTCGACCTGTTCCAGACCGGGCAAGGCGGCGTCGGCGAGGATCTGCCGACCGATCTCGGCGTTGTTGCCGTCCAGGCGCACCACCAGCGGCCGGGTCACGGCCTCGCCCCGCTCGGCCAGCAGCTCGAACGCGGACACGATCCCGTTGGCCACGGCGTCGCACGCCGTGATGCCGCCGAAGACGTTGACGAACACACTGGTGACCTGCGGGTCGGACAGGATGATCTCCAACCCGTTGGCCATCACCTCCGCCGAGGCGCCGCCGCCGATGTCGAGGAAGTTGGCCGGGCTCACGCCACCGAACTCGCGCCCCGCACCCGCCACCACGTCCAGCGTCGACATCACCAGGCCCGCGCCGTTGCCGATCACGCCCACGCTGCCGTCGAGCTTGACGTAGTTGAGGTCCTTGGCCTTGGCAGCGGCCTCTAGCGGGTCCTCGGCGGCCTTGTCCACCAGGGCCTCGTGGTCGGGGTGGCGGTAGCCCGCGTTGTCGTCGAGGGTCACCTTGCCGTCCAGCGCCACCAACCGGCCGTCACCGGTGCGGACCAGCGGATTGACCTCGACGAGCGTGGCGTCCTCGGCGGCGAATGCGCCCCACAGTTTCTGCAGCAGGTCGACGATGCCGTCCCGCACCTCGGGGGCGAAGCCGGCGGCGTCGGCGATCTCGGCGGCCTTGGCGGCGTCAATGCCGGTCAGCGGGTCGACGGCCACCCGGGCCAGGGCATCGGGCCGCTCGACGGCCAGCTGCTCGATGTCCACCCCGCCCTCGCGGCTGGCGATCGCCAGCCAGGTGCGGTTGGACCGGTCGAGCAGCACGCTGACGTAGTACTCCTCGGCGATGTCCGCGCCGGGGGAGATCATCACGCGGTGCACGGTGTGGCCCTTGATGTCCATCCCGAGGATCGCCGAGGCGTGCTCGTAGGCTTCCTGGGGCGAGCGGGCGAGTTTGACGCCACCCGCCTTGCCGCGGCCACCGACCTTGACCTGCGCCTTCACCACGACGACCGGAGTGCCCAGCCGTTCGGCGGCGTCGCGCGCCGCCTGCGGCGTCTGCGCCACGTAGCCGGCCAGGACGGGCACGCCGTGCTTCTCGAACAGGTCACGGGCCTGGTACTCGTACAGATCCACGGTTGGTGAGCCTAGTCATTTCCCGCAGCCCCGGCCGCCCGGTGCGACCAGAACAGAACGACAGCGACTGTGACACTGGCAACCGGCCCCGTCCTGGCTAGGCTGGCAGCGTGGCACCGACGCCCCCCACCCGCCCTCTTCGCATCATCGTCGCCAAGGCGGGCCTGGACGGTCACGACCGCGGCGCCAAGGTGATCGCCCGTGCACTGCGCGACGCCGGGGTCGAGGTCATCTACACCGGGCTGCGGCAGACACCCGAACAGGTCGTCCGGGCGGTGCTGGACGAGGACGCCGACGCCGTCGGGCTGTCCACACTGTCCGGGGCGCATCTGACGTTGTTCCCCCGCATCATCGACCTGCTGCGTGCCAACGACGCCGCCGACGTCGTGGTCTTCGGCGGCGGGATCATTCCCGCCGCAGACATCCCGGCACTACGAGAGGCGGGGGTCGCCCAGGTCTTCGGTCCCGGGACGCCGATGCACGAGGTGGTGGCATGGGTTCACGCGAACGTCCGCCCCGAGGCGTGTCTGCCGTAGGGCGTCGGTCATCCGTACCGACTGCCTGTCCGACCGCCTCGATCAGTGCAGGAGCGCCCGGACCGCCGGCGTCGTGATCTCGGCGGCGTCCGGGTGGCAGTCGCTGAGGAATGCGACCATGCGGGTCCCCTCCCGGAACCGGAAGAACTCGACCATGAAGGTGTTGAAGTCGTGCGCACGGGCTGCGGGGACGCTGATCGCGTCGATCCCGTGCGACATGAGATGGCCGTTCATCAGATACCGCGACGTACGCTTGTTCCCGTCGAAATAGAACTGCTGCAGCGCACCGAACAGGAAGTAGATGAGCGCCTGCTCGTACGTGGTGTCAAGGCCCTCGGTAATCGCCGCCAGGCCCCGCGAGTGAATTCGGCGAAGGTTCTCCCCTCCTGGCTCCGTCGACTCAGGGAGATAGCGGCCGTGCGGTCCCAACGACACCCCCGGGGTCAGCCGCTTCTCCTCACCCTCACCCCGGAAATGCCCCGCGTCGAAGGCCTCGTCCTGGGCGATGATGGCGTGGAGGGCATCCGACGTCGCCTTGTCGAGGGTGAAGCGCTCCTCCTTGACCAGGCGCAGCAGTTCCCGGGCGGACGCCACGAGGTTGAGCACCTGACGCTCGTCGCCGAGTCGGTGGCCACCGACCGTCACGCCGTCCAAGAGGGTCTGGACATCTGGGAACGTGAACGGGTTGCCTTCGAGCACCGCGGCGTCCCATACATACTCGGGCAACGACTTGTGGAGCCGGAAGGCCGCGCGCTCGACAGAGTGGACGGGCACGTCGATGGGAACCAGGGATCGGTCCCATCGAAATCCCAGGTCGTCGAACACCCGCTGCCCGCCCACAGTCGGCGACTCTACGACGCCACACCGCGCGTCGATCTCCCCCCGCCCGCGAGCCAGGCGCCCGTCGGCGGTGACCCGTCAATCGGGTTGAGCGACGACCGCCCGGTCGACACCCGACAGTGACCACTCCCCCGCGGCCCAGGGCACGACGAGTACGTCGCCACGCGCCACGGGCATGCCTCCGGAACTCCATTCGAGCAGCCCGGCGCCCTCCAGGACGACGACCCCTGCCACCCCCGCCGCGATGGTCACCGGCGAACCACTCGCGCTGACCACCGAACCACGGAAGAACCCGGCGGCCGCCCCGAAGAGGTCGACCGCCACCCCGTCCACCGGTGCCGGATGAGTGAGCAGGGCCGAGATCTCCGCCTCGGTCAGCGGGTCGAGCCGGATGCCGTCGGCCACGTCGGCCCAGGCGACCCCCAGCCGGGCCGCCTCCTCGGGGACCGAGATGATCCCCTGCCACTCCAGCAGCAGCGACTGGTCGGTGGGCTCCTGCACCTCCACGACGAAGATGCCCGCACCGATCGCGTGCGGCACCCCGGCCGGGACCACGACGACGTCACCGGCCGCCACCGTCAACGGCCGCGACAACGACAGCAGGTCACCGCCGCCGCGGCGGGCGTGCTCAACCAGCTGTCCGGCCGTCACAGGCTGGGTGAAACCCAGGTGCACCTGGCCTCCGCCGGGTGGCGTGTCGACGATGTACCAGGCCTCGGTCTTGCCGTACGGCGCCTGCAGATGCAGTCGTGCCCACGCCCGGGACGGATGAGCGTGCACCGGCAGCCGCTGCTCCGGGTCCAGCAGCTTGACCAGCATCCCGATATCCCCGGCGCCCTGCAGCGAGTCCTGGGCCGGCCCCAGCCAGCCGTCCGGGTCCTCGCTCACGGCGTCGATCAGCAGCCGCCCGTCGGCCAGCTGGCTCAGACCGGCGTAGCGGTCTCCCGGCGGCGGCGTCCCCCACCGCGTCGTCGTCGACACCACCCACTCCTCCGGGTTGCGCCCCTCGCTGTCCGCCGCTCCCGCCTCGCCCCGCAGCGAGGTGATCCGCCCTCCCCCGGCGTACATGTGCCGGAACCGGCTGGGCACGACGCTGATCGGGACGGGAGTGACGTCGGTCATGGCCGCATCATGCCGGTTGCCACCCCAACAACCGCGCCAGTCTGGATACCGGGTGGTTGTGATACGTCCTTGCCGACATGGCGAAGCACTTGGTAGACCTCGATGAGGATCGCTTGATGGCCGCCCGGGCCCATCTCGGTACCGCCACGATCAAGGACACCGTGAACGAGGCCCTCCGATTGGCAGCCGAGCAGGACAGCGGCTGGATCGACGAAGCGTTCGATCGACTCGCGAAGGCGGATCTGGGGGATCGAGAGGACGTGTGGCGTGGTCTGATCGGACGACAGCAGATCTGCGATGTGGAGGTCGGCTACTCGGCACGCAACGCGTCCGAGTGGGACTGAGGATGAGGGAAGGGGGCTGGAGGCTACGCGACGTGACGGCCAGCGGCGTTCTGCCGGCGGGCGGTCCAGGTCATCCCGATGCCCGCGGCCAACAGACCGAACCCGGTCAGGATGAGGCCGGCTACGTCGGCACCGGTGAACGCGATCCCCCCGGTAGCCGCCCGGGTCGCGGCGGTCGTCGTGGCGGCGCCCGCCACGGCGGTGCTGCCCGATGCGGACGCCACACCGGCCGAGGACTGGCCGTCGGTCGGCCCCGTCGGGTCACCGGCACCGATGACGTCCTGGGCGCTCCCCGGGTCGTCGATCGTCGAGGCCACAGCGAGGCTGGTGGAGGTCGTCGACGTGGCGCTGCTGACCACCGGCTGCGAGGGCTGCGTGGGCTGTGATGGCTGCGTGGCCTGAGTCGTCGTCGGCACGACGTCACCCGACGGCTGGCTGATGATGCTCGCCTCGCTGACCTGACTGCCGGAGGAGGCCGTCGTCGTTGTCGGGCTGGTCGACGTCGACGTCGACGTCGAGGTGGTCGGCTCCGGGTCGCCCTGTCCGCCGCTCACGGTCGTCGACGTCGCCCCACTGGTCGAGGTTGAGGTCGACCCCGGCGTGCTGGTGGCCGTGTCGTCACTCGGCTCGTCCTCATCCTCGTCCGTCGGACCGCTGGTGCCCGAACTGGTTGGGCCGCTCGACGACGTGCTGCTGCCCGGCTCGGTCGACGTCACCGACGCCGACGCCGACGCCGAGTCGGAGGCGTTCGACGCACTGACCGATGAACTGACGGTGGTCGAGCCGCCGGAGACCGTGTTTGTGCCGGAGGACGAGGACGGCACGGATGACCCGGCCACAGTGCTTGACGGCGCCATCGTGCTGGTCGTGACCGCCGGCGCGGCCTCCACGACAACGGGCCGGCCGCACTCGACCGCCCCGGTGAAGCCGAAGTCGGCGACCCGCATCCCGGCGGCCCGGCCCCGGACCTCGAACGACCGGGCGATGACGTTGCCCTGGATCACCTTGGGGTTGCGCGTCCGCACGGTGAAGCCAGGGGCGTAGACAGTGCCGCGGATGTCCTGCTGACCGGTCAGTTGGATGGCGCCGGTGCCGAGGAAGTTCCACAGGATGTGCGGCGCGATCGCGCTGGTCATGCCGGACGGCAGGCTGATGTCCCCGCTGCCGCCCGTGATGTTGACGATCAGCTTGGTGATCGGCGACGGCGCCACGCTGAACTGCAGTGCTGTGACGGTCTGATCGATGTCGACCTCGCTGACGTTCCAGACGTTGGTGACGCCGGCCTGCAGCTGGATGACCCCCTGGTCGACCGTCACCGTGTTCTCGCACGTGCCCAGCGCGGCCGAGCTGTCGCGGTACCCCTCGAACTGTGCCGCGATGTCGACGTCGAGGTCGCTCGCCGGCACGGTCGAGGCGCTCTGGTCGAAGCCACCGCGGATCCGTGGGGTCGCGCCGACCGCAGGCAGGGGGCCCAGCACAACGTCGACCCCGCTGTCGTCGATGGCCGTCGCCGACAGCCCACCGACCGCCAGGTCACCCGAACCGTTGACCGACAGCCGCCCTGAGCTGTCCGACCAGAGCGGCGCACCGGCGACGTGCAACTGCAACGGCCGGGTGCCACCGGCACTCACCGGCACACTCATCGAGCCGCCGTTGATCGAGGAGGGGCCACGGAAGGTCAGATCGGTTCCCACCGAGACCGGGCCGGCGATGGTGCTCCGGTTCAGCGTCAGCGCCGCCTCGGTCTGCACCAGGGCGCTGTCTGCGGCGACGGGTACGACGATCTCCGCCAGCGCCATGATCGGGACCACGGCGGAGAAGGCGAGCGAGGCCACCACGAAACCGCCGAGAATGAACGGCACGGTCCGCGCGAGGGTCCGCGGCCGTACTCCAGGACCCATCGAAGGGGTCGTCGACCTGCGGGACACGGGGACCTCCGACTCACGGCGCAGGGCTGCGCAAGGAAAGTGAACCGCGATAGACACCCGCCTGGAGCAGCAACGATGCCCGACAGGGCCGAACCGTTCGAACTCCCGACGGGCCTTGATCCGAACGAAGGACCCGGTCAGGCCTTGGTCAGCGGGGCATAGCGCAGGAGAAGCCGCTTCTCTCCCAGGTCGCCGAAGTCCACCGTGGCGACTGTGCGGTCCCCTACCCCGTCGACCACGACGACCACCCCTGAACCGAACGTCTCGTGGCTGACCTTCTCGCCGACGCTGAGACTGACCACTTCCCGGTTGCCGGGTGAGCGCACACCGGGCCGGGCCGCGATCCGGGCGATCGCCGGGGCCGAGCGCCAGGCGCTCACCACTGCCCCGGTGGCGGTCGGCGGGGCTTCCCGTCGCCACGAGACGAGGGCGGCCGGGATCTCGTCGAGAAAGCGGCTCGCCGGCGCAGCCGTCGGCTGCCCCCACGCACTGCGCACCATGGCCCGCGTCAGGTAGAGCCGTTGGCGAGCCCGCGTGATGCCGACATAGGCGAGCCGGCGCTCCTCGGCGAGCTCCACCGGGTCGTCGAGCGAGCGGATGTGAGGGAAGGTGCCGTCCTCCATGCCCGCCAGGAACACCACCGGGAACTCCAGCCCTTTCGCGGTGTGCAGCGTCATCAGGGTGACCTTGCCCTCGTCGACCGCGCCATCGGGAACGTCAGGGATGTCGTCGGAATCGGCGACGAGTGCGGTGCGCTCCAGGAAGTCCGCGAGCGCACCGTCCGGATTGCCGGCGTCGAACTCCTGCGCGACCGTGACAAGTTCGGCGAGGTTCTCCAGCCGCGACTCGTCCTGCGGGTCGGTGCTGGCGCGCAACTCCTCGACGTACCCGGTCCGGTCCAGCGTCGCCTGCAGCAGGGTCGCTACCGACGCGCCGGCCTCGACCAGCGTCCGCAACTCGTCCATCAGGTCGGCGAAGCGGCGCAGCGCGCTCGCCGAGCGGCTGGCCAGAGTGTCGGCGTACTCCTCCACCCGGGCCAGCGCAGCGCCGAACGAGATCCGCTCGGCATCGGCGAATCCCGCGACGGCGGCCTCGGCCTTGTCCCCGATACCGCGTTTCGGCACGTTGATGATGCGGCGGATGTTCACGGTGTCGTCGGGGTTGGCCAGTGCCCGCAGGTAGGCCAGTGCGTCCTTGATCTCGCGGCGCTCGTAGAAGCGGGTGCCGCCGACCAGGACGTACGGCATCCCGGTGCGGAACAGCACCTCCTCCAGCGCCCGTGACTGGGCGTTGGTCCGGTAGAACACGGCGACGTCGCCGTAGGTGCAGCCGGCGCTGTCACGCAGCCGGTCGATCTCCTCCACGATGAAGGCGGCCTCGTCGTGCTCGGAGTCCGCGACGTAGCCGACGATCGGCTCGCCCGGGCCGGCGTCGGTCCACAACCGCTTCGGCTTGCGGTCGGGGTTGCGGGCGATGACGGCGTTGGCAGCGTCCAATACCGTCTGGGTGGAGCGGTAGTTCTGTTCCAGCATGACGACGTGGGCGTCGGGATAGTCGGCCTCGAACTCGGTGATGTTGCGGATGGTGGCGCCCCGAAAGGCGTAGATGGACTGGTCGGCGTCACCGACGACGGTCAGCTCGCTGGGGGCGATGGGCACCGCGTCCAGCCGGATGCCGTTGGCCATCACCGTGTCGATGTCCGGGTCGATCGCCGGGTCGAGGTCCTGATCGACACTGGGCAGTTCCAGTCCCGCCCCGCCGGAGTACCCGCCGACCAGCTCGCGGACCAGGACGTACTGCGCGTGATTGGTGTCCTGGTACTCGTCCACCAGGACGTGCCGGAACCGCCGACGGTAGTACTCCGCGGTCTCCGGGAAACCCTGGAACAAGTTGACGGTCGTCATGATCAGGTCGTCGAAGTCCATCGCATGCGCCTGCCGAAGCCGCCGGGTGTACCCGGCGTAGACCTCGGCCAGCACCTGCTCCGTCGGGGTGGCGTCGACGGCGCGGGCGGCATAGGACTCGTGGTCGACCAGCTCGTTCTTCAGGTTGGAGATCTGGGCGGCCATCGACCTGGCGGTATACCGCTTCGGGTCGAGGGCGAGGTCGCGCACCACGAGGCCGATCAGCCGCTGGCTGTCCGCCGCGTCGTAGATCGAGAACGCCGAGCGGATGCCGAGGCGGTGGGACTCGCGCCGCAGGATCCGGACGCAGGCGGCGTGGAACGTCGAGACCCACATCCGCTCGGCTGCCGGCCCGACGAGGGAGATGACGCGCTGCCGCATCTCGGCCGCGGCCTTGTTGGTGAACGTGATGGCCAACACCTGACCCGGCCGCGTGCCGCGGGCAGCCAGCGCGTAGGCGATCCGGTACGTCAGTACCCGGGTCTTGCCGGACCCGGCGCCGGCGACCACGAGCAGGGGGCTGCCGGCGTGGGCGACCGCCTCGCGCTGCGCCGGGTTGAGATCGGCCAGCAGCGCCTCGGCGCGGGCCGACGCGGCTTCCTGCGACGGGGCAGCTGCCGTCAGGCTGGGCAGCCCGAGGCTGGGCAGGTCGTCGAAAAGGGTGCCCATGGTGGGGTCAGGGTACGTCGCCGGGCGGACACATCGACGGTGAGTCACGCGGTTTAGGCTCCGCTGGTGTCCTCACCTGCCGCTGCAGCCGTGCCTCCGCAAGCCCAGCCTGCGTTCCTTCCTCCTCGATTGGACGACAGCGAGGTGGAGCGCGCGCTGGTGATCGGCGCGCACCCCGACGACATCGACTTCGGCTGCGCCGCGACCGTGGCGATGTGGGTACACGCCGGTATCGAGGTGACCTACCTGCTGGTCACGCGCGGCGACGCCGGCGGTTACGACGACACGCCCCGAGCCGACATGCCCGCGCTGCGGGAGGCCGAGCAGCGGGCCGCGGCGAAGGTGGTCGGCGTGAGCGACGTCCGCTTCCTCGACGGCTATCCGGACGGCGACGTGCAGGCCGGTCACGCGCTGGTGCGCGACATCTCGCGGGTGATCCGCCAGGTCCGGCCACAACGGGTGCTGGCGCAGTCGCCGGAGCGCAACTACGAGCGGCTGCCGGCGTCACATCCGGACCACACCGCCAGCGGTGAGGCGGCGATGCGCGCGATCTACCCGGCGGCCCGCAACCCGTTCGCCTATCCCGAGCTGCTGACCGACGGCCTCGATCCGTGGTCGGTGCCTGACATCTGGCTGATGGGTCACCCCACCCTCAACCACTACGTCGACGTCACCGAGGCCGTCGACCACAAAATCGACGCGCTGCGGGCACACGTCAGCCAGACCAGTCACATGGGTGACGGGCTCGACACCATGATCCGGGGCTGGCTGGGCGAGAACGCCCGGATCGCGGGTCTGCCGCAGGGTCGGTTGGCCGAGGCCTACTTCCGCACCTCGGTCGCCTGACCTGCGTCGGGCCGGCCACGGGATCGGGCCGCCCACCGCGGTACGACCATCAGGTCAACCCACGGGCCGCCGGACGGCCCGTAGCGCATTGCCCCACTTGCCACCGCGCCTCGCCGACGGCAAACTACTCCGAATCGGAGCCTCTCTGCTGAGGAGCTAAATGTGTCAGACGCCGTTCAGAACGACGTTCCTGTGGACGAAACCCCACCGTCCTTCACCACCGTCGTCACCCCGCGAGGCACATTCGGTGTCCGCCGCCGCGCAGACGCGGGGCCGGTGGTGGTGTGTCTGCACGGGTTCCCCGATGACGCCTCCACGAACGAACGACCTTGCCGAGTCCCTGTCAAGCGCTGGGTATCGCGTGGCAGCAGTCAATCTCAGTGGGTACTCCCCCTCACCCATGGACGGCTCGTTGAGGTTCGACGACCTGGTCGAAGACCTGTTGGCTCTGTTGGACGCCCTGTCACCCGATGATCAAGTCTTCCTCGTCGGTCACGATTACGGTGCCCAGCTCGCCTACCCGGCGCTGGCCCGCGCTCCGCATCGATTTGCTGCCGCCGCCCTGCTCGCCGGTGCCCACCCCGCCGTCCTACAACGCAACGCCCGCCGCTCGCTGCGGCAGCTGTGGATGAGTCGCTACATCGTGTTCTTCCAGCTCGGGTCCTACGCCGATCGGCGAGTCTCCCGGGACAACTTCGCCTATGTCGAAGCTCTCTGGCGGCGATGGGCACCCGGCTTCACCATTCCCGAGGACCACCGTGCCCACGTCAAGCGCACCCTCGCGGCGAGCATGCCCCGACCAGTGGCCATGTACCGCGGCGGCGGGTTCGGCCTAGCGAGTGACGCGATCGGCGTACCCACGCTGTACATCTGCGGAGCCGACGACGGATGCGCGATGCCCTTCCTCGCCGATGGGCAGGAGGCCCTTTTCACCGGCGGCTACGCAGCCGAGACGTGGGAGGGCACCGGACGCTTCCCCCACCTCGAACACCCTGCTCGCGCCGCCCAGGCGGTACTCAGCTGGTTCCGGAGCCCCGCGACCCATGGCCGCGCGACAGCGCCGGTGTCTCCCAGCGGTGACTCCAGTGACGGAAGGGCGCCGTGAATCACACCGAGCCGAAGGTCTGCACCCAGGTCCCGCCGCCGTAGCCCGGCAGCGCGCCGGGATCGAAGCCGACCCCGATCACCGTGTAGGCACAGTTGACGATGTTGGCCCGGTGACCGTCGCTGGCCATCCATGCCGTCATGACGCCGTCGGCCTCGGTGAATCCGGTGGCGATGTTCTCTGCCACGCCTCCCGGGTACCCGGCGGCCGCCCCCCTCGACGTGGGTGTGGAGCCGTCCGGTCCGGTGTGGTCGAAGTACTGCTTGGCGACCATGTCGACTGCGTGCGCGTCGGCCGAGGCGACCAACCGGGCATCCACGGTCAAGGCACCGCACCCCGCCTTGGCCCGCTCGGCATTGGTCAGGGCCACCAGCCGCTGCTCGAGGTCCGGCAGACTTCCCGTGCCGGTGGGAGCGGCAGTGGTGCTGGTGGAGGGCTCGACAGTCGGTGCGGGCGTGGACACCGTCGGGGTGGCACTGGGCAGCGTCGCCGTGGCCGTACCGGTGCCCGGTACTGCCGTCGGGTCGACAGGCGTGGCGGTCGGGGTGACTGAAGGTCCCTCGGCGGGCCTCACTACCGCTGCCGCCTCGCCGGTCCAGGTGGGCAGTGGCTCTCGCACGGCCGCGGCACGCAGCGGCTGCTGCCCTGCCGCAGCGTCGGCGACCACCGGACCGCCACGGTCGGCGGACCGTGTGACCTGCTCATCACCCCGGACTCCCAGTGGATCACCCACAGCGTCGGCGACATCGATGCCCAGGCGCTCGGCCGGGCGGAACCCCGGGATCGCGCCGCTGGCGACGGCGGAGGTGGACAAGGTCAGCACTGCGGTGACGACCAGTACCGGCACATTGATCAACCGGTGGCGACGGGCATGGCGCAGCGGCCGCTCGCTGGAGCGACCGTTGCTTCGCGTCAGATCCACTGCACCGCCAGGAAGAGGTTGGTCACGACTGACACTCCGATCGAGCCCGTCGGGTTTCACTTCTCGTCAACCGTTCGACAGAGCGACTGCCGGATCTGTCGATCACGTCGGCACCCTAGCGTGCCGAAGGCCGGAAGATCTGGCCTCGGTCACGGTGTCAGCATGTTGATGGCCTCGGTGGCGAGCCCGTTGAGCGGCAACCGACCGGCCTCGAGCAGTGCCACCCATGCCGCGGCATCCGTCGTACCGCCGGGTTGCATGACCCGCACCTCCCCCCGGGTACCGTCCGATCCCGGCTCGACGGAAGCCCGGAAGACGAGCGGCACACCGTGGAAGTCCTCGGCCACACCGCTCGGACTGGTGCCGTGGAAGCGATTCGACATCGCCGCCAGCAACCGCGACTCGCGCAGCCGGAGACCGGTCTCCTCCCACACCTCCCGGGCCAGTGCGTCTCGGATCGGCTCGCCGTGGTCGATACCGCCCCCCGGCAGCGTCCACATACCGGGCGCAGGGGTGTCGGCCGAGAGCCGGCTCAGCAGGACATGCCCCTCCTCGACGACCAGGCCGTAGACCGCCACCCGCTGCACCCTTGCCGCGGTGGGGCGTGAGATAGCAGGCTCTGGCCGCAGCGCCGCCCCGGCGGGCGCTGCGCCGGTCGGGCGGGGCGCCAGGCCAGCGAATCCGAGGGCTCGGGCCGTGAAGCCCGTCAGCGGCAGCCCTTCGATCGCGGCCGGAGCGACCACGGCGACCGCATCCGTCGAGCCGTTCGCCTCGCGCCGCAGTGATCCCCCGACGTCCTCGACGTCGTAGATGAGCCGCACGGTGTGGACCCGGCCGCCGCGGCTGGGCAGGTCGAGGACGTCGTCGAGAACGTCCACCAGGCCGAGCACCCGAACGGCCAGACCCGTCTCCTCGGCGAACTCCCGGATGACAGCCGCCTCGGGCGCCTCGCCATGGTCGAGACCGCCACCGGGCAGCAGCCAACGACCCGCCAGCTCGGTGCCGACGGCGTGCCGGACGAGGACGATGCCGCCACCGTCGCACGTGGTCCGGCACACCCCGTAGGCGGCGACCCGCTGGCGGCGGTTCATGGCACTCAGGTCGCGGCGAGGGCGGCGGACTCGCCCGCGACGCGGACGTCGCGGGTCACGGCTCGCTCGGCGATGAACGACATCAGGGGCACCGTGCCGGCCAGCATGATCAGCAACGTCCGGACCAGCGACCAGCGTCGGCGGACGGCGAGGTCGAGGCAGGCGGCGAGGTAGAGCATGTAGCCGAAGCCGTGGATCGGGCTGACGGTGCGCGAGACCACGGCCGTCTGGTAGCCCAGCCAGTCGGTGTAGCGCAGCACGACGCCGACGGTGAGGACCAGGAGGAACACCCCGACGATCCAGGCGATGATCCTGTATCGGAGCAGCGCTGCAGTCATGTCCTGCCCTTCTCGTGCGTCATAGCCCGTACCGGCGGGCTCGCGGTGGCGGCGCTGTCGTTGATCGCACGCCACCATAGGGCGGCCGCGAATGCCGCGAAGACCCACCACTGCCCGGCGTAGGCGACGTTGCGCCAGTCCCGCTCCGTCCGGGCAGCCGCCACCGGGCCGGGCAGCGGCTCGGCGCCCCGGAGCAGGTTCTCGGCACCGCTCACGCCTGGCGCAGCATCGGCGATGACGAAGCCGTCGGCAACCTGCTCGGGCCAGCGGTTGATCAGGTCGGCAGCGGCCAGCAGGGACACCACCCCGGGCGGCTGGACCACGGTGACCGGGACGTCCAGGGCCTCCGAGGCCTGCACCCAGCCCTCGAGCTCGACTGCGCCGGTGGGAGCCGTCGGGGGAAGCGCCGGACCGGAGGCCGGGACCCAGCCGCGGACAACGGGCACCAGCCGGGTGCCGTCAGGGGTGCCGACCTCGATCGCGGTGACGACCCACCGGCCGTTCTCGCCCCCGTTCTCGCCCCCGTTCGCGCCCACGTTCGCGGCCCCGGGCCGGCGGCGGTCGCCGACCAGCACCTGACGATCCGGCCGCCATGTGCCGCCGACCGAGACCCGCCGCCCTTGGTCACGTGCTATCAGCCGGCCGGACTGTGGGATCACCTCGGCGATGTCGACGGTCGGCAGGCCGGCGGCGAGCACCTCCGGACGGCTGCGCTCCCACTGCCACTGACCGAGCCACAGCATCACCGTGACTGCGGCCACCGCCACGATCGTCAGGACGAGGCCGCGACCAGTGGCGATCCGGCGCAGCACGCTGCCAGCGTACGGAGCGGGCTCAGGCCGCCAGCAACAGGGAGAGCACCGCGGTGTCGGGATCCTGGCCGAGGTCCACGCCGCGGATGCTGACCAGCCGGGTCACGGTGCCGTCAGCCTCGGCCTCGACCCAGGCGGCCCGGTGGTCCAGGCCGAGGTGCGGTACTCCCGGCAGCAGGACGCAACCCGAGGCTGGGCGTTCGGCGTCAGGCGTGCGCGAGGACGTCTCCTCCGGTGGGTGCAGCAGTACGAGCGCAGCGGGCAGCCCCGGTCCGGGCTGCGGCCGGTCGGCGGGATCGGTGGAGATGACACGGCCCGCGAACTCGACCACGCCCACGATGCCGCGGATATCGGACTCATCCAGGTCGGGCCGCTCGTCGGTCGATCGGTAGACCGATGTCGTCGGCACCATCCCCGGCACGGCGGCCAGCCGGACCGCCAGGGTCAGGAACTGCACCCACTCCCGGGTGCTGTCCGGCCATCGGCCGGTGAGGATGAAGCCCGACAGGCCGCGGTCGGCGCGGTGAAGTGGCGACACTTCGACGGCGGGACGCTCGTCGGGGTTCTCGATGCCGGCCATGTCTCACCTCCCACTGACTCTTGAAGCGTGCGCGCCATGGTGCCCTGCAGACAAGCATCTCGCCATGTCGATTGCGTTACGTCGATCGTCGCGCGCCGGCGATCACTCCCACTCGATGGTGGCCGGCGGCTTGCTGGTGATGTCCAGCACCACCCTGGTGACGCCCGGGACCTCGTTGGTGATCCTGGTCGAGATCCTCGCCAGCAGGTCGTGCGGCAGCCGGGCCCAGTCCGCGGTCATCGCGTCCTCGGAGGTCACCGGTCGCAGCACGACGGGATGGCCGTAGGTCCGCCCGTCACCGGCGACGCCGACGGAGCGGACGTCGGCCAGCAGCACGACGGGCACCTGCCACAGATCACCGGCCACGCCCGCCGCCACCAGCTCTTCAGTGACGATGGCGTCGGCTTCGCGCAGCGTGGCGAGCCGCTCGGCGGTGACCTCGCCGATGATCCGGATGGCGAGGCCCGGGCCGGGGAACGGGTGACGCTCGACGATCGGCGCGGGAAGGCCGAGTTCGCGCCCGACCGCGCGCACCTCGTCCTTGAAGAGCAGCCGCAGCGGCTCGACCAGTTCGAAAGCGAGGTCGTCGGGCAGGCCGCCGACGTTGTGATGGCTCTTGATGGTCGCCGTCACGTCGCCGCCGGACTCGACCACGTCGGGGTAGAGCGTGCCCTGCACCAGAAAGGTGGCCGCGGTGCTGGCAGCTGCGCCCATAGTCGCAGCTTCGGCGGCGGCACGTTCGAACGCTCGGATGAACTCGCGTCCGATGATCTTGCGCTTGTCCTCCGGATCGCTGACGTCGGCGAGAGCGTCGAGGAAGTGCTCGGCGGCATCGGCCACGACGAGGCGGACGCCGGTGGCTGCGACGAAGTCCCGTTCCACCTGCTCGGCCTCGCCCTTGCGGAGCAGTCCGTGATCGACGAAGACACAGGTCAACCGGTCGCCGATGGCCCGCTGGACCAGGGCGGCGGCCACCGCGGAGTCGACGCCGCCGGAGAGCCCGCAGACGGCGTGGGCGTCGCCGACCTGCTCGCGGATGGCTGCGACGAGTTCGGCCACGAGGTTTCCGGGGGTCCAGTCGGGCTCGATCCCGGCGCCGTCGCGCAGGAACCGGGTGAGCATGGCCTGGCCGTGCGTGGTGTGGCTGACCTCGGGGTGCCACTGCACGCCGAACAGCCGACGGGCGCGGTCTTCGAAGGCTGCGACGCCGGCGCCGGGCGTGGTCGCGGTGACGGTGAATCCCTCCGGGGCCCGGGTCACGGCGTCGCCGTGGCTCATCCACACCGGCTGGGTGTCGGGGTCGTGGCCGAGCAGGGTGCTGGGGTCGGGGCCTGCGGTGCGGGCCGCCACGGTCTGGCCGTACTCCCCCCTGCCGGTGCGGCTGACCTCGCCACCGAGCGCCCTCGCCATCAGCTGGAACCCGTAGCAGATCCCCAGCACCGGCACACCTGTGTCGAAGACCGCCGGGTCGACGCCCGGGGCTCCGTCGGCGTAGACGCTGGCGGGGCCGCCGGAAAGGACGATGGCGGCGGGGTCGCGAGTCAGCAGATCTGCCACCGCCGTGGTGTGCGGGACGACCTCGGAGTAGACGTTGGCCTCGCGGATCCGGCGGGCGATGAGTTGGGCATACTGCGCGCCGTAGTCGATGACGAGGACGGGGCGGTGTGCGGGCAGGCTCACGCAGGCACCGTAGAGGCTGGTGTCAGATCCGGCGCAGGTAGGCGACGACGTTGGAGTCGTAGTGGCCGGTGCTGCGGTCGAAGGTGCCACCGCAGGTGATGAGGACGAGCCGCTCGGGCACGTCGTAGAGGAAGATGTCCTCGTACGGCAGTGCGGTCTTGCGGAAGACATCGACCCTCTCGGTGACGTAGCGGGCCTGCTGCCCGCCGGCCCCCGTCAATACGGCCTCCTCCCCCGGTTGCAGGGTGTCCAGCGGGCGAAGCGCGCCGGGCAGGCCCTGATAGTCGACGTGACCGGTGAGCACGATGCTGCCGGTGCGGTCGTCGGGTCGCGCGCCGTCACTCCACCGGCCGAGCTCGGCCGGGTCGTCGGGGACGCCGAGAACCCGGTCCTCGACGCCCACCTCGATCACCGGCGCGTCGACGTCGATGGCATCGAGGGTCAGCCGGGTGGGCAGGAACGCCTCGCCCCCGACCGCGGTGGGGGTGGTGGGGGG